>NZ_BAABAB010000015.1:7616-58042 GCF_039537205.1 Microlunatus ginsengisoli
AAGCAGAGTTAACGAGCCACTAAAGAGAAGAGACAAACAAGTGCTCGACGTGAACTTCTTCGACCAGATCCGGATCGGCCTGGCCACCGCGGACGAGATCCGGCAGTGGTCGCACGGAGAGGTGAAGAAGCCCGAGACGATCAACTACCGCACGCTCAAGCCGGAGCGCGACGGTCTGTTCTGCGAGAAGATCTTCGGTCCCACCCGGGACTGGGAGTGCTACTGCGGCAAGTACAAGCGCGTCCGATTCAAGGGCATCATCTGCGAGCGGTGTGGCGTCGAGGTCACCCGCTCCAAGGTGCGGCGGGAGCGGATGGGCCACATCGAGCTGGCCTCCCCGGTCACCCACATCTGGTACTTCAAGGGTGTTCCGAGCCGGCTGGGCTACCTGCTGGACATCGCGCCGAAGGACCTGGAGAAGGTCATCTACTTCGCCGCGTACATGATCACCTCGGTCGACGACGAGGCGCGGCACCGCGACCTGTCCTCGCTGGAGGGCAAGATCGACGTCGAGCGCAAGCAGCTCGAGGGCCGCCGGGACTCCGACATCGAGACCCGGATGAAGAAGCTCGAGGACGACCTCGCCCAGCTCGAGGAGGAGGGCGCCAAGGCGGACGTCAAGCGCAAGGTGCGGGAGAGCGCCGAGCGCGAGGTCAAGCAGCTCCGCGACCGGGCGCAGCGCGACCTGGACCGGCTCGACGCCGTCTGGAACCGCTTCAAGTCCCTCAAGGTGCAAGACCTCGAGGGCGACGAGGTGCTCTACCGGGAGATGAAGAACCGGTTCGGCAAGTACTTCGCCGGCTCGATGGGCGCGGACGCGATCCAGAAGCGGCTGGAGACCTTCGACCTGGAGGCCGAGGCCACCTCGCTGAAGGAGACCATCCAGACCGGCAAGGGCCAGCGCAAGACCCGCGCCCTGAAGCGGCTCAAGGTCGTCTCGGCATTCCTGTCCACCAAGAACAGCCCGACCGGCATGGTGCTGGACTGCGTCCCGGTGATACCGCCGGACCTGCGCCCGATGGTGCAGCTGGACGGTGGCCGGTTCGCGACCAGCGACCTGAACGACCTCTACCGCCGGGTGATCAATCGGAACAACCGCCTGAAGCGGCTGCTCGACCTCGGTGCGCCGGAGATCATCGTCAACAACGAGAAGCGGATGCTGCAGGAGGCCGTCGACTCGCTGTTCGACAACGGCCGCCGCGGCCGTCCGGTCACCGGTCCGGGCAACCGGCCGCTGAAGTCGATCTCGGACATGCTGAAGGGCAAGCAGGGCCGGTTCCGCCAGAACCTGCTGGGCAAGCGTGTCGACTACTCCGGCCGTTCGGTCATCGTGGTCGGCCCGCAGCTGAAGCTGCACCAGTGCGGCCTGCCCAAGGCGATGGCGCTGGAGCTGTTCAAGCCGTTCGTGATGAAGCGGCTGGACGACCTCAACCACGCGCAGAACATCAAGTCCGCCAAGCGGATGGTCGAGCGCCAGCGCCCGGTCGTCTGGGACGTGCTGGAAGAGGTCATCGCCGAGCACCCGGTGCTGTTGAACCGGGCGCCGACGCTGCACCGGCTGGGCATCCAGGCGTTCGAGCCGCAGCTGATCGAGGGCAAGGCCATCCAGATCCACCCGCTGGTCTGTACGGCCTTCAACGCCGACTTCGACGGCGACCAGATGGCGGTGCACCTGCCGCTGTCCGCCGAGGCACAGGCCGAGGCCCGGATCCTGATGCTGTCGACGAACAACATCCTCAAGCCGGCCGACGGCCGGCCGGTGACCATGCCCACCCAGGACATGATCATCGGGATGTACTACCTGACCATGCAGCGCGACGGCGCGGCCGGTGAGGGACGTGCGTTCGGGTCGGTGGCGGAGGCCCTGATGGCCTTCGACCGCGGCGAGCTGAGCCCGCAGGCCAAGATCCGGCTGCGGCTGCGCGACATCGTGCCGCCGGCCGGCTTCGAGCTGGGCGCCAACGGCAGCATCCTGCTGGAGACGACGCTGGGTCGCGCCCTGTTCAACGAGGCGCTGCCGGCCGACTACGCGTACGCCGACTACGAGGTGGGCAAGAAGCAGCTGGGTCAGATCGTCAACGACCTGGCCGAGCGCTACCCCAAGGTCGACGTCGCGCACTGCCTCGACCAGCTGAAGGATCTCGGTTTCCACTGGGCCACCCGGTCCGGCGTCACCGTGTCCATCGGCGACGTCGAGACCCCGGCCGACAAGCCGCAGATCCTCGCCAGCTACGAGGAGCGGGCCAGCAAGATCGACAAGCAGTACGACCGCGGCCTGATCACCGAGGACGAGCGGCGGCAGGAACTGATCGAGATCTGGACCGACGCGACGTCGCGGCTCGGGACGGCGATGGAGCAGAACTTCTCCAAGACCAACCCGATCTACATGATGGTCCACTCCGGTGCCCGCGGGAACATGGTGCAGATGCGCCAGATCGCCGCCATGCGTGGCCTGGTGGTGAACCCGAAGGGCGAGATCATCGCGCGGCCGATCAAGTCGAACTTCCGCGAGGGTCTGTCGGTGCTGGAGTACTTCATCTCCACCCACGGTGGGCGGAAGGGCCAGGCCGACACGGCGCTGCGGACGGCGGACTCGGGCTACCTGACCCGGCGTCTGGTCGACGTCAGCCAGGACGTGATCATCCGCGAGGAGGACTGTGGCACCGAGCGCGGTCTGAACAAGGTGATCGCGTCCGACGTGAACGGCACCCTGGTCATCGACGAGCACGTGGAGACCGCGGTCTACGCCCGGACGCTGGCGACCGACGTGGTCGGCGCGGACGGCGAGGTGCTGCTGCCGGCCGGGGTCGATCTCGGCGACGTCAACATCCGGCTGCTGATCAACAACGGGATCACCGGCGTCAAGGTGCGCAGCGTGCTCACCTGTGAGGCGACCTCGGGCACCTGCGCGATGTGCTACGGCCGGTCGCTGGCGACCGGCAAGCTCGTCGACGTCGGTGAGGCCGTCGGTATCGTCGCGGCGCAGTCGATCGGCGAGCCCGGCACCCAGCTGACGATGCGGACCTTCCACACCGGTGGTGTGGCCGGTGACGACATCACCCAGGGTCTGCCGCGTGTGGTCGAGCTGTTCGAGGCGCGCCAGCCCAAGGGCAAGGCGCCGATCGTGGAGGCCACCGGCCGGGTCGAGATCGAGGACTCCGACCGGAGCAAGAAGGTCACGGTCATCCCCGACGACGGCTCCGAGCCGATCGAGCTCACCGTCAGCCGCCGCGCGCGGCTGCTGGTGGAGGACGGCGACCGGGTCGACGTCGGCCAGCAGATCACGGCGGGCACGCCGGATCCGCAGGACGTGCTCCGGGTGCTCGGCGTGCGCAAGGTGCAGGAGCACCTGGTGGACGAGGTGCAGTCGGTGTACCGGACACAGGGCGCCCCGATCCACGACAAGCACATCGAGATCATCATCCGGCAGATGCTGCGCCGGGTGACGGTGATCGAGTCGGGCGACTCCGACCTGCTCGCCGGCGATCTGGTGGACCGGCTCTCCTACGAGGCGGCGAACCGCAGGGTCGTCTCCGAGGGCGGCACCCCCGCCTCGGGTCGTCCGGTGCTGATGGGGATCACCAAGGCGTCGCTGGCCACCGAGTCGTGGCTGTCCGCGGCGTCGTTCCAGGAAACCACCAAGGTGCTCACCGACGCGGCCATCCACGGCAAGTCCGACAGCCTCGTCGGGCTGAAGGAGAACGTGATCCTCGGCAAGCTGATCCCGGCCGGCACCGGCCTGGAGCGGTACCGCAACGTGCGGGTCGAGCCGACCGCGGAGGCGAAGGCGCAGGCGTACACGATGGTCGGCTACGACCCGTTCGACTACGACTTCGGGTCGGGGTCGGGCGCGGCCGTGCCGCTGGAGGAGTTCGACCTGGGCGACTACCGCTGATCGCGGCCGCTCGCTGAGCTCAACCGGACGGGCCTCCCACTCGCGAGAGTGGGGGGCCCGTTCGCTTTGCCCCGTTCCATGCCGTCCTACGTGCTCGAACACGTGGCCCGGTCCGACCGAGACGTCGGGACCCCCTGGTTTCATCCCTCCAGTGCTGCGACGAGGGGCGAATGCGGGCCCCAACCAGGCACTGGAGGGACAAAATCAGGGACTCCGCCCGTCCCCGCGTCCGCTCAGCGCAGGGCGAAGAGGATCTTGTCGTTGATGATCGGTTCGATGGCCCCGTCGCTCATCGGGGTGTCGGTGGCGGTGAGGCAGAGCGTGACGATCACGGCCCGGCGGTCCGGGACGACGACGATGCGCTGACCTCGGGCCCCGCGCGCGGCGAACAGCGGCAGGCCCCACTGCGTGTCCCGCCACCAGAACATCCCGTAGTACGAGGCGACTGGGCTCGGAGCCGTCGCCTGTTGCACCCACCCCTCGGGCAGTACGCGCTTGCCGTGCCACATCCCGTCGTCGAGGTAGAGCCGGCCCAGCTTGACCATGTCCTCCGCGGTGAGCCGGATCCCGAAGCCGCCCAGATGAAGGTCGCGGAGACGCATCCAGGCGAAGCCCGCCCGGTCGAACTCGGAGTTCTTGGTCATCGGGAGGTCCTCGTAGGCCGGCCGAGTCGAGATCCCCAGCGGGTCGAACAGCCTTTCCCGGGCATAGTCCAGGACGGTCTGATTCCTTGTGGCGGGATGGTGCCGCAGCGAGCTGAGCAACACCGCGGCTGCCAGATGGGCACTGACGTCGGAGTAACGGAACTCGGTGCCCGCGGTGGTGTCCTGGCCCATCGAGACGGCCCAGCCGACGAGATCGAGCTTGCCGGCAAGGATGCTCTGCTCGTCGTCATCGGAGGGATAGGGCGCGAAGCCGGCGCTCATCGTCAGCAGTTGGCGCAGGGTGACCTTCGCGACCTCGGGCTCCATCTGGTCGCGGTGCTCCGGCAGCAGGTCGGCCAGCGGAGCGTCCAGGCTCGGGATCAGGCCGTCGGCCACCGCGATCCCGATCAGGGTGGACACGACGCTCTTGGTCGCCGAGAAGATGTGTTCGTGATCGGTCGCGGTGAAGCCGTGGCGGTAGTGCGCGATCTTGGTCTGGCCGTCGACCACGACCAGCACTGCGCGTACGTTGTCCAGCTCGGCCGAGCCGGACCTGATCGCCGACTCGATGGACTCCTCCACGTGGGCGTAGTCGACGTCGGGCGCCGCCGGCGCGGGCGATGTACTCGGGAGCGGTGCCGGCGGGGCGCAGCCGGCGATGCCCGCGAGGGTGCAGATCAGGGCCGCGACAACGAGTCGGATCTGCGCGCGCATGGCGAACCTTCGAAGCCCAGGCGATCCGGAGCCGGCGTGCAGGCGAGGGTGGGAGACACAGCGTGCGGCCGGCCCTGGGGAAGACGGCGTGCTCAGCGAAGACATGGACCCGAGCTCCGATGGCGCCATCGCACCCGTCCTGACGGTCGTTCCCTGGCTCCCCGGGGATCTGTCTGCACCCGGGCTCAGACATCCCCTGGTTCTTCCGTAGTCCGAACGATCACCGCTGTCAAGGATGCGAAGCCGGGCTATCGTCTCGGCACTGATTGACGAATGAATCAGTTCGCCCGGCAATGCTGTGCAAGACCTCCCGCCGACGGCGGCCTCACCTTAGGCTGAGCGCGTGCTGATCACGGAGCTGATGGCCCCGTTGCTCGGGGACTGGCAAGGCACCGAGCAGCAGGCGGCGTCGCCGTGGGCGCTCGCGTCCGGGGCCCGCGCCGCGCTCCGGTTCAAGCACGAGGCGGGCGGCTCGGTGGTCGTCCAGGACTACCGGCAGGTCCGCGACGACGCCATGGAGTTCTACGGGCACGGCGTCTTCCTCGCCCAGGGCGAGGAGGTCTGGTGGTGGTTCTTCGACTCCTACGGCGAACCGCCGGTGCCGGCGGTGGGCGGGTGGGTCGACGGCGAACTGGCGCTGGTGAAGACCACGGTCCGCGGCACGGCGGTGCACCGATTTCGGCCGACCTGGGACCGGCTGGACTACCGGATCACGCTCGGTGCCCCCGATCAGGGTGAGGTGGCGCCGTTCCTCGCGGGGACGTACAGCCGGGTCAGTGGTCACTGATCCCGTTGACAGATGACGCGATCGGCTGACCGGCGCCGGCCCGGCGTTGCCGCCCGCCCGGCGCGACGCCGGTCCTCCAGATCCGTGACGGCGGCGGCGTCGCCGCGGTAGCCGCCGTGCGCCCGGTGCCTCGACGACATTGCTCCGACCTCGCAGCGATCCAGTCGTCCCGATCCAGTCGTCCCTATCGATCGTGCCAATCCGATCGTGCTGATCGATAGCTGCTGGGCATGGCCGCGACCGCCGTCGGAGCAGACGAAGCGATCGTCGTCGGGCGCCGCGGACACGAGCCGGCTAGCGGCGCGTGGCCGAGGCGCCGGCGCCGGCGCCGGCGCCGGCGCCCGACGGTGTCACCCGATCAGACGGCGGCGGTGCCGCCCCGCCGCCGCTGGACCGCGATCCAGATCAGCAGCACGATGATCGCGCCGATGATGGATCCGATGATGCCGGCCGGCTGCAGGAAGCCGCCGCTGCGATCCGCACCGAACAACAGGTAGCCGAGGAAACCCCCGACGAACGAGCCGATGATGCCGAGGACGATCGTCA
Organism: Microlunatus ginsengisoli; assembly: GCF_039537205.1. Lineage (NCBI taxonomy): Bacteria > Bacillati > Actinomycetota > Actinomycetes > Propionibacteriales > Propionibacteriaceae > Microlunatus > Microlunatus ginsengisoli. The sequence goes on from NZ_BAABAB010000015.1 coordinate 14,203, forward strand.
TCACGATCGACATGTCCTGTTTGCCGGGGACGACCAGGCGCGCGACGGCACCGGCGATGAGTCCGATCACGATGATGCTGATGATGAGTCCGAGCATTTTCACTGCCTTTCTCGTGGGTGCGGCGGCTGCCGCTGTGCACGTGCTTCCACAGAACCAGCCCATGGGGGTGATGTGGTACACCCCCAAGGGTGATTCGGTGGTCCTCGTATCCCTGTCGGGGCGCACGCAGTCGCGACGACGGCATCGTCGTCGACCGGCTCATGCCCAATCGATGCTCGGCCAAACGTCAGCGCCGAATCCCCAGTAGGGCTTTCCGCACGCGCGGAACGCACTAGGCTCACCTCATGCCGCAGTATCGGATTTCTCAGGCGGCCGCGCTGCTCGGCGTCTCGGACGACACGGTCCGCCGCTGGATCGACTCCGGCCGGCTCGTAGCCCAGGCCGACGCCGGCCCGGCCACCGTGGACGGGGCCGAGCTGGCCGCTCTGGCCCAGCAGATCGCGATCGCTCCCGAGCTGGGCCGGCCGGTCGCCGAGAGCGCGCGCAACCGTTTCACCGGGTTGGTGACCGGCGTCAAGAAGGACACCGTGATGGCCCAGGTAGACCTGCAGTGCGGCCCGTTCCGGGTCGTGTCCTTGATGTCGTCCGAGGCGGCCGACGAGCTCGGACTGGAGCCGGGCGTGCTCGCGGTCGCCTCGGTCAAGTCCACCCACGTGGTGGTGGAGGTGCCCACCACATGACCGGCTTCTTCCGTCCGTCGTCCCGTCCCGCGCGTGCCCTCGCGGCGGCGGCCTGCCTGCTCGGCCTCGCGGGCCTGGCCGGTTGCGGCGGCAGTCAGCCGTCCGGCTCGAGCTCGCCGACGGCGGCGACGTCGAGTGCCGGGCTGTCCGGCGACGCGACCGTGTTCGCCGCCGCGTCGCTGACCGGGACGTTCACCGAGCTGGGCAAGGAGTTCGAGGCGGCCTACCCGGGCACGAAGGTGACGTTCAACTTCGGTTCCAGTGCGACGCTGGCCACCCAGATCAACCAGGGCGCGCCGGCCGGGGTGTTCGCCGCAGCCAGCGACGCCACTATGAAGACCGTGACCGACGCCGGCAACAACGCGGGTGAGCCGGTCAGTTTCGCGACGAACACGCTCGAGATCGCTGTGCCGAAAGGAAACCCCGGCCACATCACCGGGCTGAAGGACTTCGCCGACGAGAGCAAGACGATCGCGCTCTGTGCCCAGCAGGTGCCATGCGGGGCCGCTGCCACCAAGGTGTTTGCGCTGGCCGGCATCACGCCCAAGCCGGATACCCTCGAGTCCGACGTCAAGGCGACCCTGCAGAAGGTCCAGCTCGGCGAGGTGGACGCCGCCCTGGTCTACAAGACCGACGTGATCGCCGCCGGTGACCAGGTCGAGGGGATCGAGTTCCCGGAAGCGGCGAAGGTGGTCAACAACTATCCGATCACGACCCTGAAGGCCGCGACATCGCCCGAGGTCGCGCAGGCGTTCGTGGACTACGTCGTCTCGCCGCAGGGCGAGCAGGTGCTCGGCAAGGCGGGATTTGGCCAGCCGTAGTCCGGCGGACGCCCGCGTCCCGTGGCTGCTGGCGGTTCCGGCGGCCCTTGCACTCGGATTCTTGGTCCTTCCCCTGCTCGGGTTGCTGATCCGCGCACCGTGGGCCGACGCCTGGCAGGTGATCACCAGCGAGGGAGCGCTGCAGGCACTCCGGCTCTCGCTGATCACAGCAACCGCGGCGACCGGCCTCGCCATCGTCCTCGGCGTGCCGCTGGCCTGGCTGATTGCGCGACCTGGGCTGCGCGCGGCCGGCGTGCTGCGGGCCCTGGTCACCGTCCCACTCGTGCTGCCGCCGGTGGTCGGTGGGGTCGCGCTGCTGATGATGTTCGGCCGGACCGGGATCCTCGGCCGGCCGCTGTACGAGCTGACCGGCTTCTCCTTGCCGTTCACCCCGTACGCCGTCGTGCTGGCCCAGACGTTCGTCGCGCTGCCGTTCCTGGTGCTCTCCGTCGAGGGCGCGCTGCGGGCCGCGGACCGCCGCTTCGAGGAGGCCGCGGCGACCCTCGGCGCCCGGCCGATGACCGTGTTCCGGCGGGTCACCCTGCCGCTGGTCTGGCCGGGGCTGGCCGCCGGTGCCGTGCTCGCCTGGGCCCGCGCGCTGGGCGAGTTCGGCGCGACCATCACCTTCGCCGGCAGCTTTCCCGGGACCACCCGGACGATGCCGCTGGAGGTCTACCTCGCCCTGGAAAACGACCTCGGCGCGGCGCTGCTGCTGTCGGTGCTGCTGCTGGTGGTCTCGATCGCGGTGCTCGCCGCGCTGCGCGAGCGCTGGGTGAACCGGTGGTGACGGGGACGCCGGCCGCCGGCCTGGAGTCCCGGCTCGGGGTGGCCCGCGGCGCGTTCCGGCTCGAGCTCGCGCTGGATGTGGCGCCGGGGGAGGTCGTCGCCCTCCTCGGCCCCAACGGCTCCGGCAAGACCACCGCGCTGCGCACCCTGGCCGGCCTGATCGCGCTGGACAGCGGCCGGATCGAGCTGGCCGGTCGTGTGCTGGCCGATGCCGACAGCGCCACCCACCGGCCGCCGTACGAACGCCGGATCGGGGTGGTCTTCCAGGACTATCTGCTCTTCCCCCATCTGACCGTGCTCGACAATGTCGCGTTCGGGCCGCGCAGCCAACAGGTTCCGCGGGCGGCCGCACGGAAGCTCGCCCACGCCCAGCTCTCCCATCTCGGCATCCCGGAGCTGGCCGGCGCCCGCCCGGTCAGCCTGTCCGGCGGGCAGGCCCAGCGGGTCGCGCTGGCCCGCGCACTCGCGGTCCAGCCCGACCTGCTGGTGCTCGACGAACCGCTGGCGGCCTTGGACGCGCGGACCCGGCTGCACGTGCGCGGCGAGCTGCGCCGGCAGCTGGCCGAGTTCGCCGGGGCGACCGTGGTGGTGACCCACGACCCGGTGGACGCGATCGTGCTGGCCGACCGGCTGGTCGTGATCGAGGACGGCCGGCTGGTGCAAACCGGCGAGCCGGCCGAGGTCACCCGCCGGCCGCGAACCGACTACGTGGCCCGGCTGGTCGGCCTCAACCTGGCCGGCGGACGTGCGCGGGGGCACGAGGTCCGGCTCGACGGCGGTGGCGTGATCATGGCCCGAGACGCGCTGGACGGCGGCTGTCTGGTGGCCTTCCGGCCGGCGGCGGTGTCGCTGTTCCTGGCCCGGCCGACCGGCAGCCCACGGAACATATGGATGGGCACGGTCGGTGGGCTGGAGCCGCACGGCGACGGTGTCCGGGTCGAGGTCACCGGCGTATGGGGCGACGGATCGCTCGTCGCCGAGATCACCCAGGCCGCGCTGGCGGAGCTCGGGCTTCGGGTCGGCGGCGAAGTGTGGGCGAGCGTCAAGGCCTCCGAGGTGGACGTCTACCCGTCGTAGTCGGCCGAGCTGAAGCCGCCGGTTAGGTGGGCTCGGCTACGGTCGCGCCGTGTCGCGAACCATGATCGAGTCGACCACGTTGCGCCTGCCGTCGGCCGAGCTCGGTGCCGAGTCGCCGCTGCCGAGCTTCGGCGGTCTGCAGCGGCTCCCGGATCCGTCCGGGTCGCCCGGTCTGCCGCCGGCGATGCGGGAGCGGATCGCGTACGGCCGGCTGGCGAACCCGCTGCCGTACGCCGTCCAGAACGGCTACGGCCGCGACCTCCGGCCGCGGCAGGTGCCGGCGATCCGGCTAGCGAACGACCATCTCGACGCGTACGTCCTGCCCGAACTCGGCGGCCGGATCTGGTCGCTGCGCGACCGGCGCAGCGGGCGGGAACTGGTGTTCGCCAACGAACGGCTGCAGTACGCGAACTTCGCGCTCACCGACGCGTGGTGCGCCGGCGGGATCGAGTGGAACCTCGGCTCCACCGGCCACGCCACCACCACGTCGCGACCGGTCTTCGCGGCCCGGGTCGAGACCGCGCGCGGTCCGTCGCTCCGGCTCTGGGAGTGGGAGCGGACCCGGGACCTGGTGTTCTCGGTGGACCTGATGCCGGCCGGCGACGTACCCGTTCTGGTGGCGCACGTCCGGGTCCGCAATCCTGACCCGGAGCCGAAGCCGTTGTACTGGTGGACCAACATCGCGGTTCCCGAGACCGACGGCGTCCGGGTGCTGGCACCGGCCGATCGGGCCTGGCGGACGGCGAACGACGGCTCGCTGGACTCGGTGCCCGTGCCGCACCCGGACACGCCGGCGGTGGACGCCAGCTATCCGCGGACCGCGCCCGCGGCGGCGGACTACTTCTTCCAGATCTCGGAGGGGCACGGGCGCTGGGTCGCTGCGATCGAGGAGGACGGACGGGGGGTGGCGCAGACCGCCACGGCCGCGATGGCCGGCCGGAAGTTCTTCCTGTGGGGCGCCGGTGCCGGCGGCGAGCGCTGGCAGGAATGGTTGAGCGGGCCGCACCGCCGCTACCTGGAGATCCAGGCCGGGCTGGCCACTACCCAGCTGGAGCACCTGGCGCTGGGCCCCGACGAGGAGCTCAGCTGGGCGGAGGCGTACGTCCCGCTCGAGCTCGATCCGGCCCGCGCTCACGGCGGCTGGGTGGACGCGCTCGACGAGGTGGACGGCCGGCTGGCGGACGTCCTGCCGGCCGGACGACTGGACGAGGAGCACCAGTGGTGGCGGGCCGAGGTCGCCGACCGAGCGCCCGCCGAGCAGCTCGCGGCCGGGTCCGGTGCCGGGCTGGCCGAGCTGACCGTTCGGGGGATCGATCCGCGCACGCTGCCGGGAACGCCGTTCGACCGCCCGCGCCGCGACGGGTCGCGGTTCCTGGTCGAGCTCGCGCGGGGCGCCACGGTCGACCAGGACGCGGCCGGCGCCGAGCTGCTGATCCCGCCCGTCTCCGCCCGTTGGCGACCCGTGTTCGACCGAGTCGCGGACGGCTGGTGGGGGAGCCTGATGCGGGCCGTCCGCGCACACGCGGCGGGCGACCTGGCCGCGGCCGAGCGGTGCTATCGCGACTCGCACGTCTTCCGGCCGTCCGCGTGGGCGGCCCGCGGGCTGGCGCTGCTGTCGGCGGCGAACGGCGACGCCGGCGGGGCGATCGCGCGCTATCGGGAGTCGGTCGGGCTCGCGCCGGAGTGCCTGCCGCTGCTGGTGGAGGCCACCGAGCACTGCCTCGCGGCCGGGCAGGCCGGTCGGGCGCTGGCTCTGGTCGAGGCCGCGCCGGAGGCGGTCGCCGGTCACGGCCGGGTCCGCCTGCTGCGCTGCCGGGCACTGCTCGGCTGTGGTCGGACAGAGGAGGCTCGAGCGATCCTCGGCGACGGCATCGAGGTGCCCGATCTGCGCGAGGGCGAGACGCTGGAGGCGGTGTGGCGCGCGGCGTTCGGCGACGCCCCGCTGGATCCCCGCTACGACTTCCGGATGGGTCCGAGCGTTCCCGCGTAGCCTTCTCGGGTGGCAGTGATCGACTCGGTCAACATCGGCGGCCGGCAGCCGAACCCGTACAAGAAGCGCGTGGACACCGGCATCGGGAAGGTGCCCGTCGGCGGCGCGGTCCAGGTCCGGGCGCCCGGGCCGAAGACGACCGGCTTCGGTAGCGGGCTGATCGGCGATTACATCGGCGACGGCAAGCACCACGGCGGCGACGACCAGGCGGTGTACGCCTTCCAGCGCGAGGACCTCGACGTCTGGGCGGACCGGTTGCAGCGCGAGGTCCCCAACGGCTACTTCGGCGAGAACCTGACCACCCGCGGGCTTGAGGTGAACGAGGCCCGGGTGGGGGAGCGGTGGCGGGTCGGGCCGGACGTGGTGCTCCAGGTGACCATGCCGCGGATTCCGTGTGCCACGTTCCGCGGCTGGGTCGGAGAGCCGGGTTGGGCCAAGTGGTTCACCCAGGCGGGACGCCCCGGGGCGTACCTGAGGGTGATCGAGGCGGGCGAGGTGCGGGCCGGCGACCCGGTCGAGGTGATCCACCGGCCGGACCACGACGTGACCGTCTCGCTTGTGTTCCGGGCCACCACCATCGAGCGCGACCTGCTTCCGCTGCTGCTCGCGGCGGGCGACGACCTCGATCCCGGCATCCGCGACGACGCGATCGCGGGCCGCCTGGTGGAGCTGGACTAGGCCGCGATCGGAGGCGCTCCGACCTCGGTCACCTCGGTCACCCCGATCACCACCCGGTCGCACGGTCCTCAGCCGGCTCGGATCAGCTCGATCACGGACCAGACCAGGAGGCCGAGCCCGACGACCGCAACGGCCACGGCGATCGGGCGGCGCAGGTCGCGGTGCTCGAGCCACGTCACCAGCCGCGACACTCGGTGCGCGAAGGCGGGAATGCGGGTGATGGCGATGCCCAGCACGACGTACGGCGCGGCCAGGCCGATCAGGAACACGAGGTAGCCGATCGGCCACAGTGCGGGTGCGGTGGTGCCGATCGTGCGGACCACCAGATACATGGTGGCCGGGCCGCTGGTGCTCACCAGGCTGTTCACCAGCACGACGGCGAAGAGCACCTGGAGCCGGTCCAGGTGCGCTGACGCCCGCTTCTTCCGCCGCGGCCGGGCGGCGCGCACCCACTCCACCGTGCCGGCCACGATCAGCGCGGCGCCGACCGCTGCATCGAGCCAGCGCTGGGAGATGATCGTGACGACGTCGCCGGTCCACAGCGCGTGCAGGGTGTTCGGGCTGATCAACACGAACAGGGTCGCGAGCAGGGTCGAGGCGACGGCGGCGGCGCCGGCGATCACCAGCACGCGCCGCCGGGGCCGGTCGGCTCGCTCGACGGCTCCGATCTCGATCCCGAACGAGGTCGGGCTGAACGCCATGAAAAGCCCGAGGCCGAGCAGCAAGGCGGCGACCCGCAACAGGTGGCCGGCGGTGCCGAGCGGGTCGGTCTCGAGGGGCGACATGGTCCGACGACTATCTCAGCCTCCCCGCCGCCGAACTCGGATCCCTCCGGACGATTCGCACCCCGTACAGCGGATCCAAACAGGTCCAAGGGATCCGAGATCCGGTGGCAGGGCGGAATAGCTGCCCGGGCGGCCAGGTTGCCGCAGACATGACTCAGAGCCTCGTTGCACACAGCGGAACCTTCGACATCGCCGGCCTCGGAACCGTCCGGCGGCTCGGCTTCGGCGCGATGCGGATCACCGGGCCGGGCATCTGGGGCTGGCCGGCGGACCGCGACCAGGCGAAGGCGGTGCTCCGCCGGGCGGTGGAACTGGGTGTCGACTTCATCGACACGGCCGACTCGTACGGCCCCGACGTCAGCGAGCTGCTGATCGCCGAGGCGCTCCATCCCTACCCGGAGGGCCTGAAGATCGCCACCAAGGCCGGCTTCACCCGGCAGGGACCCAACCGCTGGATCGCGGTCGGACGGCCGGAGTACCTGCGCCAGCAGGTCGAGCTGAGCCTGCGCAAGCTGCGGGTCGAGCGGCTCGACCTGCTGCAGCTGCACCGGATCGATCCCACCGTGGACGCGGACGCGCAGTTCGGCGAGCTGGCCGACCTGCAGCGTGAGGGCAAGGTCGGCGCGCTCGGCCTGTCGGAGGTCACCGTCGCCGAGATCGAGGCGGCGGCTCGGCACTTCACGGTCGCGACGGTCCAGAACCGGTACAACCTGACCGACCGGCGCTCGGAGGACGTCCTGGAGCACAGCGAGCGGAACGGGATCGGCTTCATTCCGTGGGCGCCCATCTCGGCCGGCGAGCTGGCCGCGCCGGGCGGCCCGGTCGCGCGCGCCGCCGACCGGCTCGGCGCGACCCCGTCCCAGGTCGCGCTGGCCTGGCTGCTGCGCCGCTCGCCGGTGATGCTGCCCATCCCCGGCACCGGATCCGTCGCACACCTCGAGGAGAACCTCGCGGCGGCCGCGTTGGAACTGGACGACGCGACGTACGCGGAGATCGACGCCGCGGCCTGACCGCCAGCCGTGCGGCGGGGCCCGTTCCGCTTCACACCTCTCGCTGCCGCTCCACACCTCTCGCTGCCGCTCCACACCTCTCGCTGCCGCTCCACACCTCGGGTGCGCGGTGTGAAGCGGGAGCCGGGGGTGTGAAGCGGGAGCTGGCGGTGTGAGGCGGCGACCGGCGTGAAGCGGGAGCCGGGGGTGTACGCCGGCCGGGGAGTGTGAAGCGGCTGCGCGCAGTGCCGGCCGCCGGCAAGCGGGACGGGGTGCAGCCGGACGACCGGCGTACGATCGGAGCGAAGCCGCCCCGATGGATCGAGCGTTCAGCCTGGTCAGCGCCCGATTCGGGGCATGCCGGCCGGCCCGCGGCGGGCCCGCGCACAACGCGCTTTGACCGGGCTTTGCGGAGCGGATAATCTAGATCCTTGTGTTCGGGCTTGCCCGACTCCTTGTGCGTGCCTCCGACTAGGTGCCAGCCCGGGTGACTCGGGCCAGTCCTCCTGTGCGGCTCGCGCTCGCACGGTGATCCTCCGCCTGGGGCCTCCAGTCGGCGGAACACGCCACCACACGATTGTCACGAAGGAAAGAGAACAACGCGGTGCCCACAATTCAGCAGTTGGTCCGAAAGGGCCGCGCGGACAAGGTGAGCAAGACCAAGACGCCTGCGCTCAAGGACTCCCCGCAGCGTCGTGGAGTCTGCACGCGGGTCTACACGACCACGCCCAAGAAGCCGAACTCCGCCCTGCGCAAGGTGGCACGCGTCCGCCTCTCGTCCTCCGTCGAGGTCACCGCGTACATCCCCGGCGTCGGCCACAACCTGCAGGAGCACTCGATGGTGCTCGTCCGCGGCGGTCGCGTGAAGGACCTGCCCGGTGTCCGTTACAAGATCATCCGCGGAACGCTCGACACCCAGGGTGTGAAGAACCGCAAGCAGGCGCGCTCCAAGTACGGCGCGAAGAAGGAGAAGTAATGCCGCGCAAGGGACCGGCGCCGAAGCGCCCGGTGATGGTCGACCCGGTGTACGGGTCGCCGGTGGTCAGCCAACTCGTCAGCAAGATCCTGCTGGACGGGAAGAAAACGGTCGCCCAGCACATTGTGTATACGGCGCTGGAGGGCACCCGGACCAAGACCGGCGTTGACCCCGTCCAGACCCTGAAGCGCGCGCTCGACAACGTCAAGCCGTCGCTGGAAGTGAAGAGCCGCCGCGTCGGTGGTGCGACCTACCAGGTCCCGGTCGAGGTGAAGCCGCCGCGGGCGAACACGCTGGCGCTGCGCTGGCTCGTCCACTTCGCCCGCGCTCGCCGCGAGAAGACGATGGCCGAGCGGCTGATGAACGAGATCCTCGATGCGTCGAACGGTCTGGGTGCCGCTGTGAAGCGTCGCGAGGACACCCACAAGATGGCTGAGGCCAACAAGGCCTTCGCCCACTACCGCTGGTGACGTCACCCGTCATCGCACGAGAGGTTTGAGGCCGCCAGATGGCTGTCGACATCATCACCGACCTGTCCAAGGTCCGCAATATCGGGATCATGGCCCACATCGACGCGGGCAAGACCACGACGACCGAGCGCATCCTCTTCTACACCGGTATCAACTACAAGATCGGTGAGGTCCACGAGGGCGCGGCCACCATGGACTGGATGGAGCAGGAGCAGGAGCGGGGGATCACCATCACCTCCGCGGCTACGACCTGCCACTGGAAGAACCACCAGATCAACATCATCGACACCCCGGGTCACGTCGACTTCACCGTCGAGGTGGAGCGTTCGCTCCGCGTCCTCGACGGCGCCGTTGCCGTCTTCGACGGTGTCGCGGGCGTCGAGCCGCAGTCCCAGACGGTGTGGCGCCAGGCCGATCGCTACAAGGTCCCGCGGATCTGCTTCGTCAACAAGCTGGACCGGACCGGTGCGAGCTTCGACTTCTGCGTCGGCACCATCCGCAGCCGGCTGAACGCGGTCGCCGCGGTCGTCCAGCTGCCGATCGGCGCCGAGGGTGACTTCATCGGCGTCGTCGACCTGATCCGGATGCGCGCGCTGACCTGGCGCGGCGAGACCACGATCGGTGAGGACTACACGGTCGAGGAGATCCCGGCCGACATGGTCGACGCCGCTCGGACCGCGCACCATGCGCTGATCGAGCAGGTCGCCGATTTCGACGAGGAGCTGATGGAGACCTACCTCCTCGATGAGGAGTCGGTCGACGCGACCATGCTCGAGCGGGCCGTCCGGGCCGGTGTGCTGCAGTCGAAGATCACCGCCGTGCTGTGCGGCAGCGCGTTCAAGAACAAGGGCGTGCAGCCGCTGCTCGACGCCGTGATCGCCTACCTGCCGTCTCCGCTGGACGTGCCGGCCATCAACGGCTTCAAGCCGGGCGACGAGTCGGTCGTGATCGAGCGGCACCCGTCCGACAGCGACCCGTTCTCGGCGCTGGCGTTCAAGATCGCCGCCGACCCGCACCTGGGCCGGCTGACCTACATCCGGCTCTACTCGGGCAAGCTCGAGGCGGGCTCGACCGTGCTCAACTCGACCAAGACTCGGCGCGAGCGGATCGGCAAGATCTACCAGATGCACGCCAACAAGCGGCAGGAGATCTCCTCGGTCGGCGCCGGTCAGATCGTGGCCGTGATGGGTCTGAAGGACACCACCACCGGCGAGACGCTGTCCGACATGTCGCAGCCGGTGCAGCTGGAGTCGATGGACTTCCCGGCGCCGGTGATCGAGCAGGCCATCGAGCCGAAGACGAAGTCCGACCAGGAGAAGCTCTCCATGGCCATCCAGCGGCTGGCCGAGGAGGACCCGACCTTCCGGGTGCACACCGACGAGGAGACCGGGCAGACCATCATCGCCGGCATGGGCGAGCTGCACCTGGAGGTGCTGATCGACCGGATGAAGCGCGAGTTCCGGGTCGAGGCCAACATCGGCAAGCCGCAGGTGGCCTACCGCGAGACGTTGCGTCGCCCGGTGGAGAAGGTGGAATACACCCACAAGAAGCAGTCGGGTGGTTCGGGTCAGTACGGCCGGGTCATCATCAGCCTGGAGCCGCTGGAGCCGGGCTCGGGCTACGAGTTCGTCAACGCCGTCACCGGTGGCCGGATCCCGAAGGAATACATCCCGGCCGTCGACGAGGGCATCCAGGACGCCATGCAGTTCGGTGTGCTGGCCGGATACCCGGTCGAGGACATCAAGGTGACCCTGACCGACGGCGCCTACCACGACGTGGACTCCTCCGAGCTCGCGTTCAAGATCGCCGGTTCGATGGTCTTCAAGGAGGCCGCCCGCCGCGCCGACCCGGCTCTGCTGGAGCCGGTGATGGCAGTCGAGGTGACCACCCCGGAGGACTATCTGGGCACCGTGATCGGTGACCTGAACGCCCGCCGCGGCCAGGTCCAGGCGATGAACGACCTGCACGGCAACAAGGTGATCGAGGCCCTGGTGCCGCTGTCGGAGATGTTCGGCTACGTCGGCGACCTGCGGTCGAAGACCTCCGGCCAGGCGTCGTACTCGATGGAGTTCCACTCCTACGCCGAGACGCCGAAGAACGTCAGCGACGAGATCATCCAGAAGGCCCGGGGCGAGTAGCCCCGGGTCCCACCCGGCCGGGGACCAGATCCGGGCCCCATCCGGATTGACGGACGTACAGGCGTCCGTAAACTGTCTCCCGACCAAAACCGAATCACCAAGAAGCAACGCCCCGCGATCGCGTGGCAACCATCAGAAGGAGCCTCAGTGGCCAAGGCCAAGTTCGAGCGGACCAAGCCGCACGTCAACATCGGCACCATCGGGCACATCGACCACGGCAAGACCACGTTGACCGCGGCGATCACCAAGGTGCTGCACGACAAGTACCCGACGCTGAACGCCGTCTCCGCGTTCGACCAGATCGACAAGGCGCCCGAAGAGCGTCAGCGCGGCATCACCATCTCGATCGCGCACGTCGAGTACCAGACCGAGAATCGGCACTACGCCCACGTCGACTGCCCGGGCCACGCCGACTACATCAAGAACATGATCACCGGCGCGGCCCAGATGGACGGCGCGATCCTCGTGGTCGCCGCCACCGACGGCCCGATGCCGCAGACCAAGGAGCACGTGCTGCTGGCCCGTCAGGTCGGCGTGCCCTCGATCGTGGTCGCTCTGAACAAGTGCGACATGGTCGACGACGAGGAGATCCTGGAGCTGGTCGAGCTCGAGGTCCGCGAGCTGCTGAGCGAGTACGAGTTCGACGGCGACGAGACCCCGGTCGTCCGGGTCGCTGCCTTCCCGGCGCTGAACGGCGACGAGAAGTGGGGCGAGTCGATCCTCGAGCTGATGAGCGCGGTCGACGACTTCATCCCGCAGCCGGTCCGCGAGATCGACAAGCCGTTCCTGATGCCGGTCGAGGACGTCTTCACGATCACCGGTCGTGGCACCGTCATCACCGGCCGGATCGAGCGTGGTGTGGTCAAGGTCAACGAGACCGTCGACATCATCGGCATCCGTCCGACCAAGCAGACCACCACCGTCACCGGTGTGGAGATGTTCCGCAAGCTGCTCGACGAGGGCCAGGCGGGCGAGAACGTCGGTCTGCTGCTCCGCGGCACCAAGCGCGAGGACGTCGAGCGCGGCATGGTCGTCATCAAGCCGGGTACCACCACCCCGCACACCGACTTCCAGGCTCGCGTCTACATCCTGAGCAAGGAGGAGGGCGGCCGTCACACGCCGTTCTTCAACAACTACCGGCCGCAGTTCTACTTCCGCACCACCGACGTGACCGGTGTGGTGAACCTGCCGGAGGGCACCGACATGGTGATGCCCGGTGACAACACCGACATGACCGTGCAGCTCATCCAGCCGATCGCCATGGAGGAGGAGCTGAAGTTCGCCATCCGCGAGGGTGGCCGGACCGTCGGCGCCGGCCGGGTCACGAAGATCATCAAGTGACCCCAGCCGCTTCGTAGGCATCCCAAGGGCCCCGGACTCACCCCGAGTCCGGGGCCCTTCTGCGTCCCCTCGCGCCTTCCGCTCGCCCGGGCCCTGCGCCCTGCGCCCGCATCTCGAGGGCTCCCGCGCCCGCCACGTCCTTCCTCCGCTCGTCGTGTGGCCGCCCGAGTCGTTCTTCGCTCGCTTTGCCCCCAGTTCGCGCGTGGAGCTTGACGCGCGAAGTGGGTGGAAACCGCGCGAAGACGAGTTGGAGGCTCGAGTCGGACGGCTACAGGGGAGTGGTGATGGGCTTCCGGCGACTCCCGTCTCTCAGGCGACCGATCCAGTCGTCGCGTGCCCGTCTCCACGCACCGCGCCCCCATCCCGGCGCCGCGCCCCCGATCCGGGGCGCCGTGCCACAGTCTCGGCGTGCCGCCTCCTCGATCCGGGGTGTCGTGCCACCGTCTCGGCGTGCCGCCTCCTCGATCCGGGGTGTCGTGCCACCGTCTCGGCGTGCCGCCTCCTCGATCCGGGGTGTCGTGCCACCGTCCCGGCGCCGCCTCGTCGATCCTGGCGCCGCGCCTGATCCCAGCGCTGCGTCCCTGCGCGCGCCCGATCCCGGGCGTCTCGGGCGCCGCGTCCCCGACCCCGGGCGCCGCGTTACCAATCCCGGCGCCCGGCCCCCCATTCCCGCCTTACCCCCGCCGGTCGACCCCGGAGTGCCAGCTTCGCTCGCTTTCCACCCACTTCGCTCGTCGAGCTTCACGCGCGAAGTGGGTCGAAACCGCGCGAAGACGGTGGCTGCGGGAGTCACGGAGGGCGGAGAGGATCGAGGTCGCGCCCGCCTCCTGCGGGCCGTCTCGGGCGTGATCGAGAACGATGGTTGTCCACAGGACCGGGCGGGTTCGAAGCGTCATCCACAGATTCCGCCGCAGGCGGCACGAACCGCCCCGAGGTCCGCAGTGTGCAGGCATGACTGAGTTCCTGCTGACCCGGCAACTCGCCGAACGCGGCCTGTCGACGTACGACCTGGAGCGACTGCTCCGCACGAACCGGCTCGAGCGGGTCCGGCGCGGTGCGTACGCCTTGCCGATGGTCTCCGACGCCGAGTTCGAGACTCGCCACCGTCGTCTCGTGCTCGCGACCGTCCCGCAGCTCGAACCGGGCGCGGTGGTCAGCCACGGATCGGCCGCTGTGCTGCACGGGCTCCCGATCCGGCCGGAGCGGCTTCGTCGGGTACACGTCACCCGGCCGCGATCGGGCGGGGGCCAACGACGAAGCGTCGTGCATGTCCACGTGGCGCCGTTCGCCTCCGTCCAGCTCGCGATCGTCGACGGCGTGCCGGTCACCTCGCTGGCCCGGACGGTTCTCGACCTGGGTCGCTCGCTGCCTATGCACGAAGCGGTGGCGATCGGCGACCACGCGCTCCGGTCCGGGCTCGACCCCGCCGAACTCGCGATCGGGCTGGAGGGGATGAGGTCGTGGCCGGGGGTGCGCGCCGCCCGGCGATCGTGCGACTTCCTCGACCCGCGCAGCGAGAGCCCGGCGGAGTCGACGAGCCGGGTGCGCTTCTTCGAGCAGGGCATTCCGACGCCCGACCTGCAGTACGAGGTGTTCGACGAACGCGGCGCGCTGCTCGCTCGGAGCGACTTCTGCTGGGAAGAACGGCGCACGCTCGGTGAGTTCGACGGCAAGGTGAAGTACGGCCGGCTGCTGCGTCCGGGCCAGTCCAGCGAGGACGTCGTCTTCGCCGAGAAGCTCCGGGAGGACGCACTGCGCGACCGCGGCTGGCAAGTGGTTCGGTGGACCTGGAGCGAACTGGACCACCCCGAGGCGATCTGCGATCGGCTACGTCGGGCGTTCGATCGGTCCGCTCGGCTGGTCGGCGTCGTCGCCCCGATCACTGCGCCCGCCGGCCGGACCCAGCTTCGCGCGCTTTCGACCGAGTTCGCGCGTGAAGCTAGTCGCGCGAAGTGGGTCGAAAGCGAGCGAAGTTGTGGTGGGGGCGGGGGTGGCCGAGCTGGAGTCCGGGCTGGCTCAGCGGGTGAGCAGGGCCACGGGGTACGTCCCGAGCAGGTCGGCGAGCGGGATCGGTCCGGTCCAGCGCCGGCCGGTGAGCCGGTCGGTCCAGTCACCGTCGACGTCCAGCACGGTGCCGGCCCAGCCGCCGGCGGCGGCGAGCCGGACCGGGAGCCGGGTGGCGACGGCGACCAAGTCGCCGCGGTCGTACGCCACCAGGTGGTCGGCCGCCGGACCGGACGCGCTCACCGGGGTGTAGCCGCGGAACAGCTCGGGCTCGTCCCGGCGCAGCCGCAGTACGGTGCTCGTCACCCGCAGCTTCGCTTCGCCGACCGCGTCCAGCGCCAGGTCCGGTCCCTTGCCCCCCTCACCCGGAACGCCACCCAGCACGCCGGCCAGCAGCTCGGCCCGAGCGGCGTAGTCGACCGGCCGCCGGTTGTCCGGGTCGACCAGCGAGTCCTCCCACAGCTCGGTGCCCTGATAGACGTCCGGCACCCCTGGCATGGTCAGCTGGACCAGCTTCTGGCCGAGCGCGTTGGACCGGCCCGGCTGCTCGAGCTGTGCGTCCAGGGCGGCCCACGCCGCGCTCAGCGCCCGGTTATCGTAGGCCCGGTCGATCGCGGCGTGCACCAGGTCCTCGAAGCCGGCGTTCACCGCCGTCCAGCGCGTCTCCTGCGCCGCCTCCCGCATCGCCTTCTCCGCGTACGCGTGCAGCCGCTCCCGGTCGACCGGCCCCACGCCGGCCAGGGTCTGCGCCAGGAAGTACGCGAACGGCCGGTTCGGGACCTCGCTCGCGGCGAGGAACGCGCTCGCGAAGCCGGCCCACGCCTGCGGCAGCTCGGCCAGCACCGCCAGCCGGGCGCGTACGTCCTCCCCGCGCTTGGTGTCGTGCGTGGACAGCCCGGTCATCGTCTCCGGCCAGTCGGCGGCCCGCGCCTGCTGCAGGGCATGGAACTCCGCCACGCCGACGCCGAACTCGCCCGGGTCGCCGCCGACCTCGTTCAACCCGACGAAGCGGGCGTACCGGTAGAAGGCGGTGTCCTCGACCCCCTTGGCCATCGTCGCGCCGCTGAGCTGCTGCATCCGGCGGGCCAGCTCGTCGGCCGGATCGTGCAACCGAGCCGACAGCGCCTCGAGCGCGGGCCGGACGCCGGGACGCCGCTCGCCGGCCAGCCGGAGAGCCGCGTCCAGCCGATCCGCGCCGCCCGGCAGATAGGACCGGTAGACCGCGAACGCCACCGCCAGCTCCGCGATCGCCGGAGCCGCCTCGGGGACCTCGGGCGCCAGCGCGGCCAGCCGGCGTACCTCGGCCACCAGCAGCCGCTCGACTACCATCCGCTTGCCGATCTCGATGTGCTGGGCGATCGTCAGCGTGTCCGCGGTCAGGCCCTGATACAGGGCGGTGAACTCGGTCTCGGCGGCACCGTCGACGAAGAGGCCACACGCCTCGCGCATGGCGTCGTAGCCGGTCGTTCCGCCGACCGGCCAGGCCGGCAGCGCCTCGCCCGGTTCGAGGATCTTCTCGACCGTGATCCAGGCGCCGGGCGCGTCGGCCGCCAACCGGTCCAGGTAGCCGCCCGGGTCGACCAGGCCGTCGGGATGGTCGACCCGCAGCCCGGCGAGCCCGTCACCCGCCCAGCTCAGCGGCAGGGCGTGGGTGGCCGCGTAGACCGAGGGATCCTCGACCCGCACGCCCGCCAGGCTGGTGACCGCGAAGAACCGCCGGTAGTTCAGCTCGCTGTCGCCGCGCGACCAGTGCACCAGCTCGTAGTGCTGGCGGGCATGCACCTGGTCGACCGGATCGCCGGCCGACCAGCTGCCCGGCGCCAGCGGGAACCGGTTGTCGTAGTAGCGGAGCTCACCATCGGTGATCCGCAGTTCGGGATCGTCGCCCAGCACCGGCAGCAGGATCCGCGGGCGGGTCCAGTCGATGTCGAACCAGTGCGCATACCCAGAGTCCTGGCCCAGCCGCAGGACGTCCCACCACGCCGGGTTCTCGTGCGGGATCTCGATCCCGAGATGGTTCGGCACGATGTCGACCACCACGCCCAGCCCGTGCTCCTCGGCCGCCGCGCGGAGCGCCTCGAAGCCGCGCTCGCCGCCCCGCCCGGCGTCGATCCGGGTCACGTCGGTGGTGTCGTAGCCGTGGGTCGAGCCGGTCGTCGCCTGGAGCACGGGGGACAGGTAGACCGCACCGACCCCGAGCCGGGCGAGATAGGGCACGATCGCGGCGGCGTCGGTCAGGGTGAAGTCGTCGGTGATCTGCAACCGGTACGTCGAGGTCGGGACGGGCACGCTGTCGACCGTATCCGAGCCGCAGACGCGGAAACACGGCGGCGCAGCCAACGCCTACACCACGATGACCGTGCCGCCCCGCCGGACGTCCGCCCCGCCACCGAGGGTGCTGATCGCCGAGACACCGCCGAAGTACGGCGCCAGCGTGTCGGCGATCGCCACCTCGTCACCCTGCTGCCGGAGCGCGCCGACAACGGCCTCGGAAAAGCCCGGCTCGAGCCGGACCAGGCCGGGCACCGCATTCAGCCGGGGCGCGTCGATCGCCTGCTGCGGCGGCAGGCCGCCGACCATGCCGAGCAGGCACTGGATCAGCGCGGGCCGGATCCGGCTGCCACCGGCCGCGCCGGCGACGATCACCGGCTCGCCGTCGGCGAACACCAGCAGCGGCGACATCATCGAGCCCATCCGCTGGCCGGGGACGAGCTCGCCGCGGATCAGCTCGCCCTCGCCGAGCATGGAGTTGAGGTGGACGCCGTAGCCCGGCACCCAGACCCCGGATCCCAGGCCGAGCGTGGTGGTGATCGCGCAGGCGTTGCCGTCGGCATCGACCGCAACGCAGTTCGTCGTCTCGGCCCGGCGGTCCGGGGCGCGCAGGGCGGTGACCAGCGAGCGGGCGAGGTCGGGATCGGAGCGGACGTCGGTGCCCCCGGACCGGACCTCAGCGAGCGTGCCCAGCAGGTCGTCCAGATCGTCGCCGCGGGCCGCCACCTGAGTGCCGCGCCAGGAAACCACCCGGGGCTCGGACTCGACCACCTCGTAGGTCTCCAAGTCGGCCAGGTCCAGGGCGCCGCCGTCGGCCACCGCCTCGACCATCGCGTGGGCGAACGCGCCGTGGTAGAAGGCGTCCGGGTCTTGGGCCAGCAGCCGGTAGGCCAGGTGCTGGTCCTCGTGCACGAGTACGTCCCCGGCCTGCAGGAACGCGCCGTCGGGGCGGCGATAGACCCAGTCCCCGTCGCCGACGTGCATCGCCTGGGAGACCAGCGGCAGCAGGTCGGCATGAGCCTGGGAGAACGGCGTGCCGTACGACGCCGCCAGGCCCGGCGCGACCACGTCCGCCCAGGCCAGCCGTCCCCAGCGTTCCCAGATGCGCTTGGCCCCGGCCGGGACGCCCGGGACCGCGACCGTCGACGGGCCGATGTCGTACGGCACCTGCTGGCCGACGAAGATCACCTCGATCGGCACCCCGTCGCCGCGCGCCCGGCCGGTCGTACCGGGGATCTGGACGAAGAAGTTCAGGCAGGTTGCCTGCCGGCTGGCGGCGTCGTAGTAGATCGCGAAACCGCCGCCGCTCAGGCCGGTGAAGATCGTCTCCGCCGCGCAGCTGACCAGCATCATGGCGACCGCCGCGTCGGCGGCGGACCCGCCCGCGTGCAGGATCTCCGCACCCGCTCGGGCGGTCGTCGGGTGACCGGCGGCCACGCCGGGAAGCATGCTCATCAGGCCCTACCCTATGGCGCGGCGGGCCCGTCCTCGACCGCCGCCACGCTCGCTCAGCTCACCACGCCGTGCCGGAAGGCGTACACCACGAGCTGGGCGCGATCGCGCGCGCCGGTCTTCGCCAGCAGATGACCGACGTGGGTCTTCACCGTGGCATCGCCGACGAACAGCTCGGCCGCGATCTCGGCGTTGGAGCGACCCTCGGCGACGAGGCGGAGGACGTCGCTCTCGCGGGCGGTCAGCGCGATCGGCGCCGCGCCTGGCGGGCCGGCGAGCGGCTCCGGCGTCGCCACGAATCGTTCCAGCAGCCGTCGTTGCACGCTCGGATCGAGGTGGGCGTCGCCGGCCACCACGGATCTGATCGCGCTCTCGATCTCCTCGGCCGATGCGTCCTTGGTCAGATAGCCGCGGGCACCCGCGCGGAGCGCGTCGTGCACCCAGCGATCGTCGTCGTAGGTGGTGAGCGCGACCACCCGCACCCCGGCGACGGTGGCGGTGATCTCTCCCGTCGCGACCACGCCGTCGGTGTTGGGCATGTTGAGGTCCATCAGCACCACGGACGGACGGAGCGTCGCCGCTTGCCGAACCGCATCCGCGCCGTCCAGCGCGGTGCCGACCACGCGCAGACCCGGCATCAGCCCGACGAGCACGGCGAGGCCGTCGCGGACGATCTTCTGGTCGTCCGCGATCAGCACGGTGATCTCGCTCGGGGCGGCGTCAGTGGTCATCGTCGTGCACCGGATCCGATCTGGACGCCATCCTCGCCGACACGGAGAACCCGTCGGCGACGGGACCGGCCTCGAAGGTGCCACCGAGCGCGGTGACGCGTTCGCCGAGCCCGGTGAGGCCGTACGATCCGGCGCCGGACCCTCGGCGAGCCTCCGAAGCACCGGACGGGTCGTGATTGACGACCTCCACCCGGATCCCGTCCGCGTCCCAGCTCAGGGTGACCTGGACCGACGAGCTGCGCGGGGCGTGCTTGCGGACGTTGCTGAGCGACTCCTGCACGATGCGATACACCGCCAGCGATGCGTGCACGTCGAGCGTGCCGGCCGGGCCCACCTGCTCCAGCGCGGCCGGGATCCCCGCGTCCTGCCGGAACTGGGCAACGAGACCGGGTACGTCGTCGATGCCCGCCGTCGGTTCGCCGCGGAGCGCGGCGATCGCCCGCTTGCCCTCCGCCACGCCGTTGCGCGCGTAGCGGCTGGCCACGTCGATCTGCTCTCGCACGCGCGTGTCGGTGTCGGTTCGCTCGGCCAGCAACCGGGCCGCCTCCAGGTGCAGGGACAGCCCGGACAACGTGTGAGCGAGCACGTCGTGCAGCTCACGGGCCAACCGGGTCCGCTCGGTGAGCACCGCCTCGCGTTCGAGCGCCGCGGCGATCGAGCGCTGTTGCTCGAGAAGGAGCTGGGCTCGTTCGCGCGCACCCCGGTTGGCGGACGCGAATGCCGCCGCGGCCGCCATGAACGCCAGCCCCAGCCCGATGTTCAGCACCGCCGTCCAGGGCGTCTCGCTGGCGCGTGCCTCGGCGTAGGCGAGAGCGAGGAAAACGGCAACGGCGGCCAGCGCTGCCGATCTGATCGGGAGCAGCAGGCTCAGGCCGGCGACGGCCATGAATCCGGCGACGAAACCCGGACCACGTGGCTGGAGCAGGTCCAGGACCGCACCGAGCACCCCGAACATGATCAGGGCGGTGGTCCGCAGAGCCCGGCGCGACTCGGACAGGAAGAGGGCGCCGCACCAGAGCGCCGTCGCGGCGGCGAGCAGCGCGACCAGCAGCGGCGTGACGCCGGCCGGCGAGGTCGAGCCGATCAGCAGGCAGGCCACCGACAGGCCCGCCCAGACGAGCAGCGCGGCCCGACGGATGATCACTCGCGACCGGTCGTCGCGTGGCCATGGCTCGGCCAGCTCGGCCGGCTCGGCCTCGGTTCCGGGCAGGCTCATGGCCCAACCCTAGGCATGTCCTTCCTGCCCAGGCATCCTCCTTGCTGCGGATCGAGGGGGCGAGCCTCCACCCGTGGGTGGAGGCCGCCCGGCGGCTCGCCCCGACTCCGGGCGGATGCCGCCCCGCCGCCGACGCGCCAGGCTCGTGTCGCAGGTTCCTCGATCACCCCCGCATCTCCAGAAAGGCTCCGGCCCATGACCGGCACTCGATCCCGCTTCTTGACGCTGATCGCCAGCGGTTCGTCGACCGAGCGGATAGCGTTCTTCAGCGACGCGGTCTTCGCCATCGCGATGACCCTGCTCGTGCTCGAGCTGCACGTGCCGGAGGTCGAGGGCGACGGGCTGGGCACGGCGCTGATCGCGTTGGTCCCCAGCTACCTGGCGTTCTTGCTCAGCTTCGCGGTACTCGGCACCGCGTGGCTGGCACACCACCGCAAGCTCGCGGTGATCGAGCGATTCGACCCGATGCTGCCGAGGCTGAACCTGCTCGTCTTGCTGATGGTGGCGTCGCTGCCGCTCCCGACGGCGCTGATCGCTCGGTCCGGCGACGACCCGCTCGCCGTTTCGGTGTACGCCGCCGCGATCGCGGCGCTCGGTGGATCCCTGGTGCTGCTGTGGTGCTGGGCCTGGAGCCGGGGTCTGACCTCACCGGCGGTCTCGAGAGAGCTTTTCCGCTATGTGCTCGTGCAGTCCACGGTGGTGCCGGTGGTGTTCGCGGTCTCGATCCCTATCGCCGTGCTCGGCAGCAGCCTGGCCGCGGAGCTGTTCTGGCTGGTCGCGCTGCCGGCGACGGTGCTGGTCAGCCGGGTGTCGACCGCCCCGCACGCCACGGAGCAGCCGGCATGAGGCACCTGGTCGTGATCGCCCGGGTGGTCGGGGTGGAGATCGTCTTCGTGCTCGGGGTCGGACTCGTCTTCGGCGCGTTCTGGCTGGCCGGTCTGGCCGGCGGCCTGTACGACGACTACCTGGTCCGAGCCGCCGGTGATCTCGCGGTGGCGGCCGTCGTATCGGCACTGGTGCTGATCTACGCCGATCGGATCGGTGGCGTGGCCATCGACGAGTTCCGCTTCGGGTTCTGCCGTCGTGACGCCGCGTTCAGTGCCGGCATGGTCGTGCTGATCCTCGCGGCCGGCGCGGGGTACGTCGCCGCTCTCTCCGCGGCCGGAATCCGCTCCGTCACCGTCACCGCTCCGGCGCTCCCGGTGCTGCTGGTCGGGATCGTCGGCGCGCTCGGCGTGATCCACGAGGAGATCACCAGTCGCGGCTACGTGCTCAGGCTGCTGCTGGACCGGTACGGCGTCGGATTCGCGCTGATCGGCTCGTCGGTGCTGTTCAGCCTCAGCCACGTCGTCTTCAAGGGTGTCGACTTCATGCTGGTCGGGCATGTCTTCGCGGGGCTCGTGCTCGGCTGCGCCTACCTGGCCTCGCGCACCCTGCTGGTGCCGATCGTGCTGCACGCCGCCCACAACCTGATGGCCGACCTGTTCTTGCAGGGCAACGACTCGGGTGTCTCGCTCGACATCGCCGTCTATCACTTCGCGCCGTCGTGGGGGTGGAACTGGCGCCTGCCGTTCGACCTGGCGCTCAGCCTGGTCCAGCTCGTCGCGATCTGGGCCTGGTACCGCGCCCGCACCCCGGCGTCGACGCCGGACGAGATCGCCGCACCCCTGACATCTGTCACCCCGCATCCGTGACCGCGGGCCGAGCGAGTGACCGGGCCCAGCACCCACACTCGACGTATGACCGCCTTCGACCTCGTGCCGCCCCGGGCCGCCCGCGCCTCCGACCGCGCTCCCGCCGGCGTCCGCGGTGCCACCGCCGCGGCCCCCGTTCGGCCGGCCGTGCGGCTGCGCGGCCTGACCAAGACGTACGGCCGGGTCCGGGCCGTGCGCGGCGTCGACCTGAGCATCGGCAGCGGCGAGATCGTGGCCGTCCTCGGGCCGAACGGCGCCGGCAAGTCCACGGTCAACGAGATGATCCTCGGCCTGGTGTCGCCGGACGCGGGCTCGGCCGAGGTGTTCGGTCTGGCGCCGCAGGCGGCGGTCCGCGCCGGCCGGGTCGGCGCCATGCTCCAGGCGGGTGCGCTGCTGTCGGACGCCCGGGTGATCGACGTGATCCGGCTGATGCGCGGCCTGCACGCGCACCCGCTGCCCGTCGACGACGTGATCGCGCGGGCCGATCTCGGGGACTTCCTGAAGACCAAGACCGACAAGCTGTCCGGCGGCCAGGCGCAGCGGCTGCGGTATGCGCTCGCCCTGCTGCCGGATCCGGAGCTGCTGATCCTGGACGAGCCGACCGTCGGCATGGACGTTGAGGTACGGCGTGCGTTCTGGCGGTCGATGCGCGACTTCACCGCGGCCGGCCGGACCGTGCTGTTCGCCACCCACTATCTCGAGGAGGCCGATCAGGTCGCCGAGCGGATCGTGGTGCTGGCGCAGGGCCGGATCGTCGCCGACGGCACCGGTGCCGAGATCCGGTCCCGGGTCGCCGGTCGGACGATCAGCCTGGCCGAGGACTCGATTGGTGGGGGAGGACCGAACCCGACGGAGCTGGCCGGGTTGCCCGGAGTCGCCGGGGTGGAACGGATCGGCGCCAGGCTCCAGCTGCACAGCACCGACTCCGACCACACCCTGCGGGCGCTGCTGGCCGCCTTCCCCGCGGCGCGGGACATCGAGGTCGCCTCGGCCAAGCTCGAAGACGCCTTCCTCTCCCTCACCTCGGCCCAGAACATCGATCACCACAACGATGATCACCACAACGATGATCACCACAACGATGATCACCACAACGATGATCACCACAACGATGATCACCACAACGTCGATCACGAGAGCGATGATCACGACGCAGCTGATCGCGAGGAGTACCGATGACCACCGCTACCGTGCCCAGCACCTCCTCGACCGCGGCCCCGGCCGCGCGGCGCCGCGGCGTCGCCGCGTCCGCGGTGCACTACGCGAGCCACACCGCGCTGCTGACGATCAAGAACTTCAGCTTCGTGATCTTCACCGTGATCATGCCGGTGTCGCTGTATCTGGTCTTCTCCTCGCTCTACGGCAACCAGCCCGACGACCCGACCGGGATCGCGAGCAAGATGATCATGGTGTCGATGGCGGCCTACGGCAGTCTCGGCGCGGCGATGAGCGGCGGCGCGCAGCTGGCGGTCGAGCGCCGCTCCGGCTGGTTCCGGCAGCTGATGATCACCACGCTGCCCGGCCGGGTGTTCCTGTGGTCCCGGGCGGCGGTGATCATGATGCTGGTGCTGCCAGCGCTGGCTCTGGTCTTCGCCGCCGGGGCCCTGCTCGGCGGGGTGCAGGCGAGCGCCGGCCAGTGGCTCGGCTCGCTCGGCCTGCTTTGGCTCGGGCTGATCCCGATGACCGCGCTGGGCATCGTGATCGGGTTGTGGGTCAAGACCGAGGCGGTCCAGGGTGTGAACACCCTGCTGCTGCTCGGGCTGTCCCTGCTCGGCGGGCTGTGGTTCCCGGCCGAGCTGATGCCGAGCGGGATGCAGGTGGTCGCGCACGCGCTGCCGACGTACTGGCTGGCCGAGCTGGGCCGCTATCCGTTCCTGCCGGGCGAGACCTTCCCCTGGGCCGGGGTCGGGGTGCTGCTCGCCTGGTCGGTCGGGCTGACGGTGCTGGGTGCGCTGGGCTATCGTCGAGCTGCGGCCACCAGCAAGCGCTGAGCCGGCCGCAGGACACCGATCATGCCGCGCAGACCCTTCCTCAACGGACTGTTCCGCCCGGCGCCGTTCGAGGAGTGCGACGACCCGCACGCGGCGCCGAGCGCCTATCGCGGACCCGCGGCCGCCCCACCGTGGACCTGGCGCCGGGCGAAGCAGAACCTGGTCTGGGTCTATTTCTTCGGTCTGATCTTCCTCGCCCTGAGCCTGCCGGGCATCGCCGACGGGGTGTCTGCCGCGACCGTGGTCGGCCGGGTCGTCTTCCTCGCCCTGATCTTCGTCTGCTACCCGCTGACCACCCTGATGGCCGACACCTCGCTGTTCACCAGGTGGTCCTACGTGGTCGGCTTCGCCGCGCTGACCGTGGTCAGTGCGGTCGCCTGGGGCTGGCAGTTCGTGAACTGGGGGGTGTACGTCGCCATCGTCATCGCGGCCCTCGTCCCCTGGCGCCAGTCGCGGTTCGCGATCGTCGCCTGGGGCGCGCTGATGGTGGCCACCTGGCTGGTCAGCCGCGACGTCGGCGCGCTGTTCATCGCCGTGCTGTCGATGGGCATCGGGCTGGCGATGGGAGGCGGGATCGAGGGCGGCCGGATCACCTACCAGCTCGAACGCAGCCGGCAACGCGTCTCCACCCTGTCGGTTGCCGCCGAGCGGGAGCGGATCGGACGCGATCTGCACGACATCCTCGGCCACTCGCTGACCGCGATCTCGATCAAGTCCGGGCTGGCCGCGCGACTGGTCGACGCCGACCCCGCGGCCGCCCGGGTCCAGATCGCGGAGGTCGAGACGATCGCCCGGCAGGCCCTGGCCGACGTCCGCGCCACGGCGTCGGGGCTGACCGAGGTCCGGCTGGCCACCGAACTGGCCAGCGCCCGCTCGGTGCTGCTCGCAGCCGGCGTCGAGGCGCAGGTGCCGACCGCCGTGCCGCCGCTGTCGGACGAGGTGAGCGAGCTGTTCGGCTATGTCGTGCGGGAGGCGGTCACCAACGTGGTCCGGCACGCCGAGGCCGGCCTGTGCACCATCTCGGTGGGCCCGACCGAGGTCCGGATCGCCGACGACGGCACCGGCCGGGCCGGCTCCCGGGGGAGCCGTGGCAACGGGCTGCGAGGGCTGTCCGAACGCGTCACTGCCGCCGGCGGGCTGCTCGAGGTCGACTCCCGGCCGGGCGCCGGCACCGTCATCGTCGCGCGGCTGTCGAGCGCCGGCAGGCCCGCCGCGGAGCCCGTCCGGTGAACCCGGCGGAGGACGTACCGATCCGGGTGATCATCGCCGACGACCAGGCCATCATCCGGGAGGCGCTGGCCGCGCTGATCCGGCTGGAGCCCGACATCGACGTGGTGGCACTCGCCGGTGGCTCCGGCGATGCGGTCGCGCTGGCCGCGGAGCACGAGCCGGACGTGATCTTGATGGACGTGCAGATGCCCGGCGACGGGATGGTCAAGGACGGGATCGAGGCGACCGCCCGGATCGTAGCGGCGCGGCCGGCGATCCGGGTCATCATCCTCACCACGTTCGGTCGTCCGGGCTACCTGCGCCGGGCGATGGAGGCCGGCGCGGTCGGTTTCATGGTCAAGGACTCGCCGGCCGATCGGCTGGTCGACGGGATCCGCCGGGTGCACGCCGGGCTCCGGGTGGTCGACCCGACGCTGGCCGCCGACAGCCTGAGCATCGGGGCGTCGCCGCTGACCGATCGCGAGACCGAGGTGCTGGCGGCGGCCGCGCGCGGCGGCTCGACGGCCGCGATCGCCGCCGCTGTCTTTCTCTCCGAGGGGACCGGGCGCAATCATCTCTCCGCCGCGATGGGCAAGCTCGGCGCAGGCTCGCGGGCCGAGGCCGTCCGGATCGCCACGGACAACGGCTGGCTCGGCTGATCGTCGCCGGTCCGGCGATCTGATATGACGCTTCGGTGACCAGGACGCGCGATCCCGGACCCAGCCGGCACGACGTGCCGTGGGCCCCCCTCGCGATGGCCCTCGGTGTCATGCTGATCGGCGTGGGCGCGCTGGTCATGTCCGGGCTCGCCACGATCGGCGCGCTGGCGCCGGCGCTGGCGGTCGGCGGGTTCGGTCTGATCATGGTCGCCGTCCGGCGCCGGTCGGCCCGGCTGGGCTGGGCGAACGGAGTCACCCTGGCCCGGCTGGTGGGGACGTCGTGGATCGCCGCGCTGACCTGCACCTGGCTCGTCGTCGGCGTCGACGGCGCCGGGGTCGTCGCGCTGGTCGCGATCGCGGCCTGCTGCCTGGCCCTGGACGGGGTGGACGGGAAGGTGGCCAGGGCCAGGGGAGAGGCGAGCGCGTTCGGCGCGCGGTTCGACCTGGAGACCGATGCCGCGATGATCATGATCCTCTGCGTCGCCGTGGTCGCCCAGGGCAGCGTCGGCTGGTGGGTGCTCGCGATCGGGCTGGCCCGGTACGGCTACTGGCTGTGCTCGCTGCGGATCGCTGCACTGAACCTGCCGGTCGCGCCGAGCCTGCTGCGCAAGGTGGTCGCGGTGAGCCAGAGCGTCGCGCTGCTGCTCTGCCTGGCTCTGGGCGCCTCCGGGATCGGTCCGAGTTGGCTGCCGTCGCTGCTCGCCGCGCTCGCCCTGGCCGGTCTGGCGTGGTCGTTCGTCAGCGTCACCGTGTTCCAGCTGCGCGCGAGCGGTCGGGGCTCGGTCTACCCCTAATGAAAATGATTGTCACTATCGGCTAGTGTGCGCGTCGTGAATCGAGAGAACCGCGACGACCCGGCCACCGTGCCGGTCCTGATCGTGACCGCCTGCGACCACATCTCCCGCGAGACCGCGACGGCGGGCCTGGCCGTGGACCTGCCGCACGCGGTCTGGGTCGACTATGCGCCGTCGGGCGACGGGTGCGTCCGCCGCCGGGTCGGGGGTTGGCGGGAGTCGGCGTACGACGCGGTCTACGACGACCTGATCGCGCTGGACCACGACTGCGTGAGCTGCACGGTGCGCGAAGACCTGGTGGCCACGGTCGATCAGCTGAGTCGTGCGGGACGGTGGACCGGCGTCATCGTGCTGCCGCCGGTCGCCGCCGCCGCGGCACCGCTGGCCCATCAGCTGCATCACGGCCTGCGCGACGGGCGGTTGACGGGCGTGCGGATCGCCGGCGTGATCGGCGTGGTCGACCGCGGCCGGGTGGCGGAGGACCTGCTCGGCGACGACCTGCTGGCCGAGCGCGGCCTGGCTCTGGGTCGGCTCGACCGCCGAGCGGTCGGCGAGGCGCTGTCGGCACAGCTGGAGTTCGCCGACGTCGTGGTCGGCATCGGCGACCCGGACCCGATCGGGGAGTCGCTGCTGCGCCGGGTGCTGCCGCCGTCGACCGATCTGTGGCTGGGCTGGGCCGAGCGGGCCGGCGCTCGGCTGATCGCTCGGCGTCACGATCACGACCTGGCCTGCGACCGGATCGACCCGCTGCGGCTCTGGCCCGTTCACGTCGACCGGCCAGGGGAGGCCGGGCCAGCTGCGGACGGGCCGGGCGAGGACCGGCCAGCGCGGCGACCCGACGTCTGGACGATCGAGCTGAGCAGCAGCCGGCCGCTGCATCCCGGACGGTTGCGGGACCGGATCGATGCCCTGGGCAGCGGCCGGATCCGGGCCCGGGGGCATTTCTGGCTGGCTTCGCGGCCGGACGTGGCGTGCGCCTGGGACGCGTCCGGCGGGCAGCTCAGCATCGGCACCATCGGCGGCTGGGCCGGAGAGCAGCCCGGGACGCGGCTGGTGATCACCGGGATCGATCCGGCGGACCGCCGCCGGATCGTGGCGGCCTTCGAGGGCGTACCGATCACCCGGGCGGAGGAGATCGACGTGCTCGGCTGGACCGGCGGAACGGACGGGTTCGAGCCCTGGCTGGGGTGAGCACCGGCCAGGGCCGCGGACCGGAACAAATCCGTTGCGCCGCCTCAGCGCAGTTCCCTACCGTGGAGAGGCGACCACGGAGGTCGTGACGGACCCGGGACCACGAGAGGAGGCTCCGATGTCACGCATCGTTACGGCGGTCGGGACCGCCCTCGCCCGATTCGATTCGGTACCCGCCGTCCGGCTCATCGGCTGAGCCGGCGCGCCCTGCACCCGCGCGGCCACTGCCGCGCGCGATGGGTGGCCGATGGCCGTCCATCCCGTCACGATTCATCCGCCTTTGTCCAGAGGAAACCATCATGTACGTCGACTTCGCCGTCTACGGCGCCTTTCGCGGCGCCGAGCAGGAGGCCGTCGAGGAGCGTGCCGAGCAGACTGCCCGGATGTTCCAGGCCTTCCGCCAGTGGGGCCGGCGGTTCCGGGCCCGCCGTCGCCGCTACCGCCGCCGCGACGCCTACACCACCGCCGCCTGATCCGCACGGGAACGGACGCCGCCACCCGATCCGACCACGCTCGCCGGACCCTCGCCGGGTCGCGACGAGCAGGTCGGTGGGGGTGGCGGCGTCCGTTCCCGACGAAGCTCCGAGCGTCAGCCGGTGATCGATCCGCCGAGCGTACGCACGGTGAGGCCGTCCAGTCGCGCGGTGCCACCGTCGGCGAACAGCGCCACGCCCGTGCTGGTCGGATCCGGATAGACCAGGTCGGAGATGCTGACCGTGCCGTCGGCGCTGAACACCTCCACCGAGGAGGAGTCGACGGCGATCGTCAGTCCCAGCTCACCGCGGTGGAGCGGCAGCTCGGCCCGGTGCACGGCGGGAAACAGCGGGCTGAAGTCCGAGCGGCCGGCCTGGGTGCGATCGACGTACAACTCCTCGGTGGTCGTGTCGTAGCCGATCCGGACCCGCTGGCCGCCGCCGACCCGTACGTCCAGACCGAAGTCGGTGGCCGTTCCCTTGTGCAGCGTGGTTTCGATCAGTAGTGACCGGCCCGAGACGGGCATCCGGTGCGTACCCGCGGTGATCGTGGTCGCCCGGACTCGGGTGGTCGCCTTCACCAGGGACGAGAGCGACACGGGCGTGGAGATCAGGGTCGGCCGGCCGTCGACGGTGCGCAGGCTGAGTCGACGGGGGATGGACTGCTGCCCGCGCCAGGTGCCGGTCGGGGTGGAGTTGGCGTAGTCCCAGTTGCCCATCCAACCGATCATCGTGCGCTGGTCCTGCGGCAGGTCGTTGAAGGTGACCGCGGCGTAGAAGTCGTTGCCGTGGTCGATCCAGCGGACCCGCTGGGCCGAGCTCAGCGCCGGCTGATCGGCGGCCACGAAGTAGTCCGCGATCAGGTGTCCCCAGTCGGCGAGCGCCGTGTCGACCAGCTGGATCCGCGCCTGCTTGCCCTGGAGATCGGTGAGATTCCAGGACGCCCAGTCGAGCCCGGGCCCGTTGTTCCCGGTGCTGGAACGAACCACCTTGCCGTCCACGATCAGGTTCGCCGTCGTCTCCAGGCTCCAGGGCGCGGCCGCGACGTCGGCGAAGACGATGTTGTCGACCATCAGATGACCCCAGTCGGCGGTGCGCTGGTCGACGACCTCGATATGCGCCGTCCGGCCCTTCAGCGCGCTGGTGTCCCAGGCGACCCAGTCGAGGCTGCCGGAGTTCTTGCCCGTCGCGGTGGCCACGACCTCACCGTCGACGACCAGGTTGACCGCGGTCGGGTCGGTACCCGACATCGGGTGGTTGCCGCCGCCGACGAGCAGGTCGATGTAGTTCGTGTCGATGGTGAAGTCTGGGGAGCTGATCGTGCCGACCGCGGGATCGCAGGTCTTCACGCAGGTGTCCAGCACCTTGCTGCCGAGCTGACCCGGCAGCGTGGAACTGGCCGGACCTTCGCCGACGAAATCACCCGTCGCCGTCCAGCCGTCGCCGTACGTCGAGCCCTCGAAGTCGGCGAAGGTCGTGCCGGGCGGGGGCCCGTCCGAACCGCCGTCGACGTGGGGGTGGTTGCCGCCGCCGATCAGGAAGTTCAGGTACGGCTTGGACACGGTGAACGTCGGCGAGGTCAGCGTGCCGGTTGCGGAGTCGCTGCCGCCGAAGCTGTCGACCACCTTCTCGCCGTGCCGGCCGGTGACGTCCGGACCGTCGGCCACCGGGCCGGAGCCGAACGCGGTGCCGGTGGTCGTCCAGTCGCCGTAGTCGGCGCCCTCGAAGTCGTTCAGGACGGTCCCGGCGGGCGCGGCGTAGTCGGCGTCGGGGGAGGAGAAGGTCGTGCCGTCGAACGTCCCGACGAAGTACTGGGTCTTGCCGGACACGCTCACCGAGAGCACCCAGCGCTGCTGCGTGGACCTGCCGTCGAGGGCGAGCGGGAACAGGTCGGGACACTCCCAGACCGCGCTGGCCGCACCGGCGGGTCCGAAGTCGCTCTCGTGCTTCCAGGTCTTCAGGTCGGCCGACGAGTAGATCGAGACCTTCTTCTCCGCGGCCAGGGCCACCACCATCCGCCAGCCGCCGTGTGCGGTGTCCCAGAACACCTTGGGATCGCGGAAGTCGTGCGAGCCGATGTCGATCACCGGATTGCCCGCGTACTTGGTCCAGGTGAAGCCGTCGTCGCGGCTGTAGGCGAGGGACTGGCGCTGGATGCCGGTGGCCTTGTCGTAGCTGGTGTAGATCGCCACCATGGCCGGCTTGCGCTTGGTCCCGAACCCGCTGCTGTTGGTCTTGTCGTAGACGACGCTGCCCGACCACACGTCCTCGTTCGCGTCGGTCGAGATCGCCAGCGGCTGGCGCTTCCAGTGCACCAGGTCGGTCGAGGTGGCGTGCCCCCACGAGCCGTTCCCGGCGGTCGTTCCGGACGGGTTGTACTGGTAGTACAGGTGATAGACCCCGTCGCGATAGATCAGCCCGTTCGGGTCGTTCATGAAGTTCTTCGCGGCGGTGTAGTGGTACGCGGGCCGGTACGGATCGCCGGCCGCTGCGGCCGTGCGCTGGCCAACGGGCAGCAGGATCAGCGACAGCAGGGCAACGGCGACCGCAAGCGATCGCGCTCGGAACAGACTTCTTCTCACCATGGGTTGGGACCTCCTCGTCCTCGGGCGCGCCGGGAGCTGGCAACGTTGTCGGGGCCGCACCGAGCGGAGCTCGCGACGGCTGCGGGATGCCCCTCAAGATAACGCGCGTAATCAGCATGTGGCAAGCTGTCTTGTGTGAAAGATTCGGATACCTCCGGGAGTCGCCGGACCGACCAGGGCGTGCGGATGGCGGACATCGCTCGCCGTGTGGGGGTGTCGCGTGCGGCCGTGTCGTTCGTGCTCAACGACCGACCGGACGCCCGGATCTCCGACGAGACCCGGGAGCGGATCCTGCAGGCCGCGAGCGAGCTGGGCTACCGGCCGAATGCCGGCGCGCGCGCACTGGCGGCGCGCCGCTCCGGGCTGCTCGGCATGGTCACCGAGATCGTCACCAGCTCGTTCGGCCCGGGCGCCGTCCGCGGTGCGCAAGACCGGGCCTGGGGTGCCGGGATGTTCTTGATGATCGCGGCCAGCGAGGGCCGTCAGGAGCTGGAGGTGGCCGCCGTCGAGCGGCTGCTGGAGCAGCGGGTGGAAGGTCTGATCTTCGCGTCCGGGCCACACGAGGCAGTCACCGTGCCGCCGGCCGCCGCCGAGGTGCCGACGGTGCTGCTGCACTGCTTCGATCCCGACGGGGCGCTGCCGGCGGTGATCCCGGACGAGCAGGGGGGCGGCTACGCGGCCACCCGCCGGCTGCTGTCCGCCGGGCACCGGCGCATCGGTCTGGTGAATGTCGAGGCCCACTCGGTGGCGGCACGAGGTCGGCTGGCCGGCTACACCCGCGCGCTGGCGGAGCAAGGGATCGCGCCGGATCCCGAGCTGATCACCCACTCGCCGGCGGACTCGATCGGCGGCTGGTCCGCGGCGGTACGGCTGCTCGACCTGCCGCGGCCGCCGACGGCGCTGTTCTGCTGCACCGACCGGATGGCGATGGGCGCGTACGACGCGATCAAGGAACGAGGCCTGCGGATTCCCGACGACGTGGCGGTCGTCGGCTTCGACGACCAGGTGATCATCTCGGCCTATCTGCGCCCGCCGCTGACCACGGTTGCGCTGCCGTTCGAGGAGATGGGTGCGCGTGCGGTGGAGGTGTTGCTGGCGCGGCTCGCCGGGCAGGACGTACCCGATGTGACCGTGGTCGACTGCCCGCTGGTCGAGCGGGCCTCCGTCTGAGGAGTACGCGTCCGCGCCGTCAGCTCGACGGCGGATTATCGGTGCCGGGATCGGCGGCCCAACCGGTCCAGCGGATCACCCGGACGGCGATCAGAGGTCCGATCGGTTCGGCCAGCTCCGCGTACTGCGGATATCGACCGGTGAGCGCCGCCAGCGCGTCCGGCGCCGTCGGCGCCTCTTCGATCGTGGCGACGCCGTCGGCGCGTACCCACCACAGCGTCGACCAGTCGGCGGCGTAGTGGTCGACGAGCAGCGCGCACCGCGGATCTCGTCGGAGATTGGCCAGCCGCTGCAGCCGGCGGGTGCGCTTCGGCTTGCCGTCGACCGCCGTATAGACGACGTCGCCGACCAGCGCGAACACCACCGGGACGAGGTGCGGGCGCCCATCGGCACCGACCGTGGCCAGCCGGGCCACCGGCCGGGCGGCGAATCGCCGCCTGCACTCTGCCGGTTCCATCTCGACGAGTGTGTCAGGACCCGCGCCCGTGGTCGACCCGGTCAGTGCCCCGATCGCCGCAGCGCCCAGACGAGTGCCGCACTGCCCCCACCGATGAACAGGCACAGCCACAGTGCGGGGCGCCGGCGACCCGCCGCCAGCGCGGCGCCGGTCGACGCGTGGGACAGCGCGGAGCCGGCGGACTGGTTGCTCAAGACCGCACCGGCGCTCAGCGACGAACCGATCGAGCCGATCGACGCGAACGAACCGATGCTCGCGACCGAGCCGACCGAGCCGAGACTGAACGCGGAGAGGACGGAGTCGGTCGATCCGATGGACAGGATCGATCCCCGTGACCACAGCGACCAGCGGCTGCCGTCGCGTTGGTGCCCATGCCGGCTCATTCCGGCAGCCTAGACGTCAGCTCCGCCGGCGCAGTCTCCGGCCCGGATCCGGCTACGGGCCGTGTTTCAGGGCTCGTGCCATCTCGTCGGCGTCTTGAAAGCGCTCCTTGCGGTTCGAGCTGATGGCGGTCTTGATGACGTCACGCAGCACGAGGTCGGTCGGCGTCAGACCATTCACCGCTGGCTTCTTCACACCCGCGACCACCTCGACCCCGGCGAGCAGGGTCATGGCCAGGAGCCCGATCTGATACAGATCATCGGCAGGTGTCCAGAAGGCGGTGACGTTCGGCGGCTTGAACGCCGCGTTGTACGCATTCGCGCGCACTCCCCGATGCAGCCGGGCCATCGCGGCAATTCCGAAGTCGCCGAGCTTCAGTGTTGATCTCGGCCCGAGAAAGACATTCCCGGGCGTGATGTCGCGATGGCTTACTCCGTTGACATGCAACTGGTCGACGGTGGCCAGCAGGAGTCTGATCTCCCGCCGTACGCGTGCTTCCGGCCAGGCCGGCTCGTCCGGCCTTGCGCACCAGTCAGCAACGGTGCCCTTCGTCATCAGTTCTGAGGCAAGAGCGAACAGAATCGTCCGACGCTTTCGTTGCCGCCCCGACTCCCAGATGAAGGGGAAGGCATCGTGGACCCGAACGGCTCGCGGGGAGTTGTGCAGGAACTCACCGAGGAAAGCCTCGCCGTGCCAGCCGCCGGAATCGCGGGTGACTTTCAGGCAGACGACCTCCGTCGGTTCCCCGTCCACCAGCCGCGATGCCTTGAAGGCGGTCCCGAATCCACCCTTCCCGAGCCGGTCTCCGAGCAGATAGACGTCCTTCGACAGCGGGTTGCGGATCGTGGCGCCTGTGTCCAGACCTGCGGGAAGGTTCGTGGGGGCAACCATGGACCAAGAATTTACGCGGACGTGAGCGATCCCTGGCCGGCCGTCGGGAAACGCCGCGTGGGAGCCGATCGGCCGCCCGCAGGCAGCGAGGACCCGACCCGTCCGCCCAGAGCGGAACGGGGAAGCGCGCTGCGATCGCCCGCCGTTCGGCTGGCATGGACACCGAGCAGGAAGCGCTGGACGCGTACTCGCGGGTCGTCACCGGCGTCGCCGAACAGGTGCTGCCGAGCGTGGCGAGTCTGCGGGTGCGGACCCGGCGCGGCGAGGGCGCCGGCAGCGCGAGCGTGCTGACCGAGGACGGCTACCTGCTGACCAGCGCGCACGTGGTGGAGGGCGCCGGCCAGGCCGAGGCGGCGTTCGTCGACGGGACCGAGGAGGACGTGGACGTGGTCGGCCGCGACCAGCTGTCCGACCTGGCGGTGCTCCGTGCCCGCGGGCCGGTTCCGCCGCCGGTCCGGCTGGGTGACGCGAGCCGGCTGCGGATCGGTCAGCTAGTGGTGGCGCTCGGCAATCCACTGGGCCTCGCCGGCAGCGTCACGGCGGGCATCGTGTCCGGGTTGGGCCGGTCGCTGCCGACACGTCGCGGGCGGGTGGTGGACGAGGTGATCCAGACCGACGCCGCGCTCAATCCCGGCAACAGTGGCGGCGCGCTCGCCGACAGCCACGGTCGGGTGGTCGGGGTGAACACCGCCGTCGCCGGGGTCGGCGTCGGGCTGGCGGTGCCGATCAACTCCACCACGAACCAGATCATCGCCGCGCTGATGGCGGGCGGCCGGGTGCGTCGGGCCTGGCTGGGCATCGCCGGTGCACCGGCCCCGTTGCCGCCGGCGGTTCGGGCCAAGCTGGGCCGGCGCAGTGGCGTTCGTGTTGCTCAGGTGGTCTCCGGCAGCCCGGCCGAGGTCGCCGGCCTGCGATCGGGCGACATCCTGGTCGCGGTGGGCGGCCAGCCGGTCGTCTCCACCACGACCGTGCAGCAGCGGATGGTGGCCGACGCGATCGGCCGCCGGGTCGAGATCACCGTCTGGCGAAACGGCGCCCTGGTCGACGTGATCGCCGTGCCGCGGGAGCTGACCGAGGACCCCTGACCGGGCCCGGTCGGGTCAGAACGCCGCCCGCGCGGGATAGAGGGCCTGGAACGCATCGAACAGCTGTCCCAGGTCGTCGTCGATCTCGACCTGGGTGAGCAAGATCCCGACCGTGCCGTCGGGATCGACCCAGAAGTTGGTGCCCTGCCCGCCGGACCAGCCCCACCGACCCCGTCGCGCGCCCGAGGTGGAGACCCCGACGCCGAATCCCCAACCCATCTCGTCCCAGAAGCCCGGGAAGAAGCTGTCCGGCTGCTTGGCGGCGGCCGGAACCTGATCGCTGGTCAGCAGCCGGACGTGGTCGGGGGCGAGCAGCTGGATCCCGTTCCAGCTGCCACCCTGCTGGATCAGCCGGATCACCCGGCGGTAGTCGCCGAGGGTGGAGACCAGCTCGCCGTGACTGACGTCGAACGGCGGGCCGGCGTAATAGCTGCCACCGGCCGGCTCGGTCTCGACCAGTCCGTGCTCACCGTGCCGGTAGGCCGCCGCGAGCCGGTCGAGCTTGTCCGGCGGCGCCCAGAAGCCGGTGTCGCTCATCCCGAGTGGCCCGAACAGATCGTCGAGCAGATGATCGGCCAGCGGACGACCGGCCACGCGGGAGAGCAGGATCCCGAGCACCGCGAACGAGTGGTGATAGCGCCAGCCCTCGCCGGGCTGGAACGCCAGCGGCAGCTCGGCCAGCAGGGCCAGCCACTCGTCGGCGCCCGGCGACACCGGTTCCGGGCCGGCCTCCGTTCCGTTCGCCGCCATCGCCGCCTGGAGCGGCGACGGGCTCAGGATCATGCCCCAGCCCGCGGTGTTGGTGAGCAGGTGACGCAGCGTGATCTCGCGCTGCGCCGGAACGGTGTCGTCCAGCTCGGCCGCCGGCGTTCTCAGCACTCGGCGATCGGCCAGCTCGGGCAGCCACTCGACGACGCTGCGATCCAGCTCGAGCCGGCCGGCCTCGACCAGCCGGAGCGCCGCGATCGCGGTGATCAGCTTGGTCATCGACTGGATCCGGACGATCGAGTCCTCCCGCAGGGGTCTCCCGTCCGGGGCCGCGACACCCAGACACACGATCTCGGGCTCGTCGGCTCCCAGCAGGGCGACCGCGCCGGGAATGGTGCCCTGCTCGACATGGCGCCGCAGCAGCTCGGTGAGCGGGGTCATCCTCCGACTGTTTCACATCGCCCAGCTGCACATCGCCCAGCTGCACATCACCCAGCTGCACATCGCCCAGCTGCACGTCCCTCAGCGCAGCTCGACGATCTCGGCGGACACCAGCCGGCCGTCGTCGATGATCAGCTCGCCGAAGGTGCCGTACGGCTGGCGGCGCTTGTCCGTCGGCGATCCGGGGTTGAAGATCCGCAGCCGGTGGTCGTCGGCAACGTCCAGCGGGATGTGGGAGTGGCCGAAGACCACCAGCGCCGCGCCGGGGAAGCGACGGTGCAGCCGGAGGAGCCGCCCGTCCTTGGGTCCCGAGTCGTGGATCATCGCGACCGGGAGCCCCGCTGGCTCCAGCTGCAGCGTCTCCGGCGCACCCCAGGCGGCCACGTCCGGGCCGTCGTTGTTTCCTAGCACGGCCCGCACGGGCGCGTACGCCGACAGCTCGGTCAGCACGTCGGCGGTGCACACGTCGCCGGCGTGCAGGATCAGATCCGCACCGTCGAGCCGCTTCGCGAGCCCCGCCGGGCAGCGCTTCCAGAATCGCGGGGCATGGGTATCGGAGAGCACGACGACGCGCATCATCCGAGGATGTCAGACGTGCGCGATGTCGCCGATCGACCGCGCCCTCGCTCGATCGGCGATCTGCCACGTGCGAGGAGAGCACGCGAGGTCGATCGGCGACACGGGTGGTGGAGGATCGTCGCGTGGATCTGCCGTTTCGCCTGACCGAGCCGGTGCGCACCGAGCGCCTGCTGTTGCGCCGATTCGCGGCCACCGACGTCGACGAGCTGCTGCCGATCCACGCGGATCCGGACGCGGTGCGCTACGTGCCGTATCCACCGCGCGACCGGCAGGCCGTCGAGGACGTGCTGCTGCGCAAGGTCGCCAGCACGAGGCTGGGCCAGGACGGTGACCTGCTGGAGCTGGCCGCGACCCGTGCCGACACCGGTGCGCTGATCGGCGATCTGCTGCTGGCGCTGCGCTCGGTCGAGCACCAGACGCTGGAGGTGGGCTACATCTTCGCGGCCGCGCAGACCGGGCAGGGCTTCGCGACCGAGGCGGTCCGGGCCCTGCTGCAGCTGGCGTTCGGTCCGATCGGGGCGAGGCGGGTGATCGCCCGGGTCGACACCCGGAACGAGCCGTCGCGGGCGCTGCTGAGGCGGATCGGGTTCCGTCAGGAGGCGGAGCTGATCGAGAACGAGTGGTTCAAGGGCGAGCTGACCAGCGAGGCGGACTACGCGTTCCTGGCCCGCGAGTGGCCGCCCGCACACCGGCCGACGACGCCGCCCGATCGGCTGGCAAGGTGAGCGGATGAGATTCGGACTGGACATCGCGCAGCAGCGGATCAGCTTCGAGGAGGTCGTCCGGCGGGCCCGGGTCGCCGAGTCGCTGGGCTTCGACGGCGCCTGGGGGTTCGACCATTTCCAGCCGATGTACGGCGAGGGTCCCGGTGAGTGCTTCGAGGGCATGACCACGCTCGCCGCGCTGGCCGGGATGACGTCGACGATCCGTCTGGGGCTGCTGGTGACCGGCGTCACCTACCGGCACCCGTCGGTGTTCGCCGCCGAGGCGGTCACGGTCGACCACGCCAGCAACGGGCGGCTCGAGCTGGCGCTCGGCGCTGCCTGGGCGCAGGACGAGCACGACCGGTTCGGGATCCCGTTCCCAGGAACGGGTGAGCGGTTCGACCTGCTGGAGGACGCGCTCGAGATCCTCACCAGGCTGTTCACCGGCGACGTGGTGTCCTACGACGGCAGGCGGGTCTCGCTGCACGACGCCCGGCTGCGTCCGCTGCCGGTGCAGCGCCCGCACCCACCGCTGTGGATCGGCGGCTCCGGCCCGAAACGTACGCTGCCGCTGGCCGCGCGCTTTGCCGACGTCTGGCACGCCGGCGGCCCCGAGTACGCCGAGCGGTCGCGGCGGCTCGACCGGCTGGCCGAGGAGGCCGGTCGCGATCCGCGCAGCATCAAGCGGGCCGGATCGCTCTCGCTGTCCCAGCCGATGCCCGCGATCCGGCGGGAGATCGAGCAGCGGATGGCCGGCGGTGTGGACCACTACCTGGTCTGCGGCTGGCCGGGGGAGGGTGTGGACCAGGTGCAGGAGTTCGCCGAGACAGTGCTGCCGGACTACGCCTGACGGTCTTCGGTGGTGTGACGGTGTTCGGTGGCGCCGACGGCGTTTGAGCGGCATCACGGCGGGATAAGCACGGCTGGGTTGTCTTGTCGGGGATGGTAGGGGAGGCCCGCCGAGGCGGCACCGATCGCGTTCACCGCCGAGCCGGGAGGGCCCATGAACCGACGTCTTGCCGTCGCCGCCACCGTCACCGGATTCCTGGCCCTCGCGGTCAGTCCGGCCTGGGCAGAGCCGGCCGCGCCACCAGGCGCGACACCGGCCAAGGACGCCTCGGCCCGCAGCGCCGAGTTGTCGGTGACGAACCGGCTCGCCGACCGTCGTGAGGTCGCCGCCGGCACCCGGGCGTACTCCCTCGGGTTCGAGGACGGTCGCTTCTACGCCAACGGCTGGCACATCACCGGCGAGATGGGCGGGATCTGGACGCCGCCGGTCAAGCTCCTCGACGGGGTCTGGTTCGGCCTGGACGGGCAGTGGATCGGGCCGGCGACGAAGTTCACCAGCGGCTGGGGCTACACCAGCTACGACCTGCCGACCACCGCCGGGCTGGCGGTCAGCCGGACCGACGTCGCGCCCGACGGCCGGCGCGGGGTGCTGTTCGGGCTGACCATCCGCAACCCCGGCAAGGCGCGCACCACAACGCTGGCCGTCGACGCACACTCCGAGCTGATGGGTCAATATCCATGGGGGTTCGACGGGATCACCCCCAACGCCAGTGACAACCTGCCGGACAAGGGCAGCTTCGACGGTCAGCGGCTGGTCTTCACCGACGACGGCGCGCTGCCCGGTGCTCCGACCCACCACTACGCGGCGGCGGTCGGCACCGCGCTCCGCCCGACCAACGGCGTGGTCGGCGACGGCCACTGGGGCCCGCAGCCCGGTCATCGCTGCACCGGCACCGAGACCGGCGCACCGAGCGATCCCAAGCCGTCGGCCTGCGACGACGGCCCGTTCGGCAAGGGCACCGGCGGCCGGCTGACGTACGACGTCTCGCTGCCCGCGCACGGCTCGCGGACCGTCTGGCTCGGCGTGGCCGGCTCCGATCAGGGCAGCGGGCAGGCGCGCTCGGAGCTGGCCAAGCTGCTGCAGAATCCGGCGAAAGACCTGCGGGTCAAGATGAACAGCAGGCAGGCGCTGGCGGATCGCACCCAGCTCCAGCTGCCCGATGACCCGGCGATCGCGCGGGCCGTGGACTGGGGCAAGCAGAATCTCGCTGATCTGACCCTGCAGGCCCGCGACCTGCAGATCCGCTGGACCAACCAGGGCAAGCAGTTCCCGGCCTCGCTGGGCACCGTCGACAAGGCGACCTGGATCGGCGCCGGCTATCCCGACTATCCGTGGATCTTCGGCACCGATGCCGAGTACACCTCGTTCGCCGCCGTCACGGTCGGCCAGTTCGACGCGATCAAGGGGCACCTGAACGCGCTCCGAACGATCTCCGACCTGCTGAACGACCGTTCGGGGGTGGTCACTCACGAGGTGGTCGCGGACGGCTCGGTCTACTTCGGTCACGACTCGCGGACGACTAACGCTGACGGCACGACGAGCTATGACTTCAACACCGACGAGACGGTCAAGTTCCCCAGTGCGGTCGCGCTGGTCTGGCGCTGGACCGGCGACCGGGCCTTCCTGAACGCGAACTACGACTTCACCAAGCGCAACCTGCACTACGTGGTGAACAAGCTGGACGCCGACGGGGACGGCTGGCCGGAGGGTCTCGGCAACGTCGAGCGGACCGGGATGGGCCCGGAGAAGCTGGACAACACCGTCTACTTCATCCGCGGCCTGTACGACCTCGCCGACATGGCGCAAGCCAAGGGCGACCGGGCGACGTACCGGTGGGCGACCGGGCTCGCCACCGACCTGCGGAACCGCTTCGACAAGACCTGGTGGTACGCCGCCGCAGCCCAGTACGCCGACTCCCTCAGTGACGACAACACGCAGTCGTTCCAGAAGCACTGGATCGGGCAGACGCCGATGGACGCCGAGCTCGTCGTCGACGGCCAGACGGTGCCCGGCCTGGCCCCGCGAGGTCATGGGACCACGGCCCTCGCCGGTCGCCAGAACGACTGCTTCAGCGGTTCGCGGCCGCTCAACCGCGGGCTGTTCCACACCGGCTGTGGCGGCGGTGCGAACGGGCAGGGCGAGAAGGTGATCTTCGGGCTGACCACGTCGATCCAGTCGGTCGGCGAGGGGAACTACGGCCGGCTCGACCGAGATCAACAGGGCCGCTACACCCACGCGCTGGCCGAGACGATGTTCGGTGAGCCGGCGACCGGCGGCACCCCGGACGAGCAGCCGGGCGCCATGCCGGAGATCTTCCCGTCGCCGGACCAGGGCGCCAACATCGACCGCTGCTGGACCTGCCGCTCGATGTTCATGCAGGCCTGGGGCAACTACGGCACGGCCTGGCCGGTCGTCCACCAGTGGCTCGGCGTACGGCCGGATCTCGGTCGGGGCCGGTTGAGCGTGGTGCCGCAGGTGCCCGACGACCAGAACCGGGTCGCGGGCCGCAACATCCTGCTCGGCAAGGGATCGGTCGACGTCGCGGCGTCGCGAGCCGGGACGGTGTACCGGACCGAGATCACCACCCGCCGGCTCGGCGGCGACACGATCTCGATCGGCCACACGCTGCCCCGGAACGCCCGGATCGCCTCGGTCCGGCTGGACGGCCACGCCGCATCGTCCTACCAGGTCCGGACCACCAACCGCGGCCTGGAGCTCACCGCGCGGGCCGGCGCCGGACACCACACCCTGGTGATCACGACCCGCTGACCCGACCCTGGCCGGCCCGCCCCGGGGCGACCCGCGCCCGGCGGGCTCGCCCGGGCCAGCTGACCGAGCCCGGCGGGCTCGCCCCGCCGACACCGCACGGCCGGCCCCCGGGCGCCCGCGCCGCAACTTCGCGCGCTTTCGACCCTGTTCGCTCGTGAAGCGGGTCGAGCGAAGTGGGTGGAACTCGCGCGAAGTTGTTCTGGGAGACGGGCCCGGGGCGAAGCGGGTCGGCGGGCGCCGGGGAGCGGGTCAGCCGAGCACGTCGGCGACCGAGCGCGGCAGCGTGCCGGGACCGGCGACGAGCACCCCGGCCGGCACGCTCCAGCCCACGCAGTCGGCGACGAAACGGCCGGCCAGGACCGCCGGATCCTCGGCCATCAGAGCCTCGGCCTCGGCCGCCGCGCAGTTCAGGACGGCGAAGCCGCGGACGTGACCGGCCGGGTCGCCGGCCGGACCGGCCGCCAGCAGGATCCCCCGGTCGTGCAGCTCGGCCAGGTGCGCGAGGTGGGCGTCCTGGGTCGCGGCCTCCTGCTCCGGCGCCATCGGCGCCCAGTTCGGCGGCCGGACCAGCCGGACGACGACGTACTCGTCGAAGGTCATCACTCGAGCGGCTCCCCGGTCTCCAGCAGGGTCTTGAGCCCGCTCACGATGAAGCTCCAGCCGCGTACGCTCTCGGCCGTTCTCGGCGAGCCGGCCAGCTGGTCGTGGACGACCGTCAGCTTGGTGACCTCCGGATGGGCTGCGTCGACCTCGACGGTCCAGGTCACCCGGCTGGACGGCTCGGCGGCGAGCTCGGGGTCGTACAGGCTGCGCCAGGTGTGGGCCAGCAGTCGCGGCGGGTCGTACGCCAGGATCTCGTTGTCGCCCCAGAGCTGGCCGGCGGGACCGAACGAGCGGTACTGGGAGCCGACGTCCCAGCTGGTCTCCACGACGCTGCCGTGGAAGTAGTGCCGGCGGAACTCGTTGCTGGTGATGGCGTCCCAGACCTGCTCGGGGGTCGCCTTGATGTAGGTGACGAAGACCAGCGCGTCGGTCATCGGCAGGGCCTCTCGGGAGTGAGGTGGGATTTGGGGCGACAGTGCGGAGCGCGACGATCGACCACCGTCATGGGGACTCCAGCCGGTGCTTCAGCTCGCTGAGCGCCGCAACCGGGGCCTCGGTATAGCGCGAGATCCAGCGGTCGTGGATCAGCCGGATCGGGACCGGGTTCAGCTGGTGCAACGTGTTCCGGCCGCTCTTGCGGGTGGTCACCAGACCCGCCTCCACCAGGACCTTCACGTGCTTCATCACCCCGAACCTGGTCATCTCGCTCTGGCCGGCGACCACCTCCTCGAGCTCGCGCAGGGTGCGCCCGTCCCGTTCGTGCAGCGCGTCGAGGAGTCGTCGGCGGGTGCCGTCGGCCAACGCCTTGAACACGAGGTCGTCGTCCATCACCGACGACAATAGGTGACCAAAAGGTCACATGTCAATGGCTGGCTCGGGCCTCAGCGGACGCCCTCCATCAGCCGCTCGATCGGCCGCTTCAGCACGAACAGCGCCACGCCGATGACGATCGCCACCCCGCCGAGCAGGCTGAAGTACGTCACCTGGTCCTGGTCGGTGTAGTAGCCGGCCAGCACACCGGCCATCGCCGTGCCTAGCGCGACGGACAGGAAGAACAAGGCGACCATCTGGGTATGGAAGACCTTCGGCGCCAGCTTCGTCGACGCGGACAGGCCGACCGGTGAGAGCAACAGCTCGGCGACGGTGAAGACGAACAAGACGCCGATCAGCCCGAGCAGCGGGGCGCTGTTCGGCTCGGTGCTCGCCATCGGCAGGAACAGCAGGAACGCGACGCCCATGATCACCGTGCCCAGGGCGAACTTCACCGGCGTCGAGGGCTGCCGGTCGCCGAGCTTGGTCCAGATCGCCGCGAACACCCCGGACAAGATGATGATGAAGATCGGGTTGATCGACTGCACCCAGGAAACCGGCATCTCCCAGCCGAACAGGTTCCGGTCCAGCTGCTTGTCGGAATAGATGGTGATCACGGTGAACTGCTGCTGATACAGCGCCCAGAACGTCGAGCTGGCGATGAACAGCGGGATGAAGGCGATCACCCGGTGCCGTTCCTGGCCGGTGATGTGGTGGCTGCGCAGGATGATCACGAAGTACGCGATCGCTGCGACGACGGTGACGCCGACGACGATGTTGGCCAGCCGGTCGGCCTGCAGCACGCCGGTCAGTGCCAAAATCGCGATCACTGCCACGACGGCGACACCGACGATGATCGCGATCTTGCGCTGATCACGCGGCAACGGGTTCGCCACCGCCCGGGCCTCGTCGGTGAACCGCTTGCGGCCGATCGAGTACTGGATCAGCCCGATCGCCATCCCGACCGCGGCCAGGCCGAATCCCCAGTGGAAACCAAGGGTCGACTGCAGCAGGCCGGTCAGCAGCGGTCCCAGCAGGGCACCGAGGTTGATGCCGAGGTAGAAGATCGAGAAACCGGCGTC
Source organism: Microlunatus ginsengisoli (assembly GCF_039537205.1). Lineage (NCBI taxonomy): Bacteria > Bacillati > Actinomycetota > Actinomycetes > Propionibacteriales > Propionibacteriaceae > Microlunatus > Microlunatus ginsengisoli. Next base: position 57,795 of record NZ_BAABAB010000015.1, read on the forward strand.
GCGGCGCGGATCCTCGGGCGTGTACAACGTGCCGACCAGCGAGGTGGCGTTCGCCTTCACCCCGCCACTGCCGACCGCGATGCAGACCAGGCCCACACCGACGCCGGTCAGTCCCGGCAGCAGCGCGAGGGAGAGGTGCCCGAGCATCACCAGGCAGGCTGCGTAGAACAGCATCCGCTCCGGACCGAGCAGCCGGTCCGCCAGCCAGGCACCGAGGATGGTGGACAGATAGACCAGGCCGCCGTACG
>NZ_BAABAB010000015.1:58083-73060 GCF_039537205.1 Microlunatus ginsengisoli
GCCCTGGTCGACGGAGTAGTAGAGATAGATCAGCAGGATGCCCTGCATGCCGTAGAAGGAGAATCGCTCCCACATCTCGACGCCGAAGAGGTTGGCCAGCAGCCGGGGCTGGCCGAAGAACGTCTTCTCGTGCGCAGGCGGTTTCGTCGCGGCCGTGGTCATGATCACACGATTGCACGTCGGGGACCGGCTGGGCAGCCCCCGACGCGCCCGGTCGTAGGGTCAGCCGTGGAACCCCCGACCAGGAGACCCCGTGGCTGCAGACACCGTGGCGGTTGCCGCCCCGGCGGCACTGACCCGCCGCCGGATCAACATCATCTTCGCGACCGTCCTGCTCGGCATGCTGCTGTCGGCGCTGGACCAGACGATCGTGTCGACCGCGCTGCCGACCATCGTCGGCGACCTCGGCGGCGGCGACCATCTGACCTGGGTGGTGTCGGCGTACATGCTCGCGGACACGATCGCGACCGTGCTGGCCGGCAAGTTCGGCGACCTGTTCGGGCGCAAGCTGGTCTTCCAGGTCTCTGCGGGCGCCTTCGTGCTCGCCTCGGCCGCCTGTGGTCTGTCGGAGTCGATGGGCTGGTTGATCGCTTGGCGGGCGGTTCAAGGCGTCGGCGCCGGCGGGCTGGCAGTGACCGCGACCGCGCTGATCGCCGACGTGATCCCGCTGCGTGAGCGCGGCAAGTACCAGGGTGCGCTCGGAGCGGTCTTCGGCGTGACCACGGTGCTCGGGCCGCTGCTCGGCGGGCTGTTCACCGACCACCTGTCCTGGCGCTGGGCGTTCTACGTCAACCTGCCGATCGGCATCGCGGTGATCGCGCTGGCCAGTTCGACGATCCCCGCGCTGGGCGCGCGTTCGCGGCCGGTGATCGACTATCTCGGGATCGCGTTCGTCGGTCTCGGCGCCGCCGGCGTGACGCTGGGTCTGAGCTGGGGTGGCACGCAGTACGCCTGGACGTCGCCGGTCATCGTCGGCCTGTTCGCGGGATCGCTGGTCTGTTTCGCGATCTTCGTCTGGGTGGAGTCGCGGGCGGTCGACCCGATCCTGCCGCTGCGGCTGTTCCGCGGTTCGGTGTTCAGTGTCAGCGTCGTGCTGGCCTTCATCGTCGGTTTCGCCATGCTCGGCGCGATGACCTTCCTGCCGACCTATCTGCAGTACGTCAAGGGTGTCTCGGCGACGTCGTCGGGTCTGCAGACCCTGCCGATGGTCGTCGGGCTGCTGCTCACCTCGATCGCGTCCGGCACCGTCGTCGGCCGCACCGGCCGCTACAAGGCGTTCCCGATCGCCGGCTCGCTGCTGATGGCGCTCGGCCTCTATCTGCTGTCCCGGCTGGGCGCCGACACCGGGTTCTGGATCCAGGCCGTCTCGATGTTCGTGCTGGGTCTCGGCATCGGCCTGTGTATGCAGGTGCTGACCATCATCGTGCAGAACACCGCCGCCTACCGCGACCTCGGTGTGGCCACGTCCGGCGTCACGTTCTTCCGGACCCTCGGCAGTTCGTTCGGGGCGGCCGTGTTCGGCACGGTCTACGCCAACGTGTTGAAGGGACGGCTGCCGGCGGCCATCGCCGAGGCCGGGCTCGATCCCGCGGCGGCAGCCGGCATCACCCCGCAGGCGCTGCACGCGCTTCCCGCGGCGCAGTCCGGCCCGATCATCGCCGCGTACGCCCACGCCATCCATGTCGTCTTCCTGGCTGCCGTGCCGGTTGCCCTGGTGGCCTTCGTGCTGGCGCTGTTCTTGAAGGAGGTGCCGCTGCGGGACTCCTCGAGGGCCGGCGCCGCCGACCTGGGCGACGGCTTCGGCATGCCGGAGGACTCCGACAGCGAGCACCGGTTGGAGCGCGCGATCGTCGGTGTGCTGCGGCGCAAGCCCCGCTCGGCCCTGGACGCCGTCCGCGCGGCGGGCGGGCTGACCGACGATGCGGCGGACAACTGGGTGATCGGCCAGGTCTACGTCCGGACCCGCGCCGGCGGCAGCACCGACCTGGCCACCATCGCGCGCCGGTTCGCGGTGCCGCCCGCCGTCCTGGCGCCCGCCTTCCGGGCCACCCGCGAGACGGGCCTGATCAGCGGAGACGACGCGCGGCTGGAGCTGACCGACGCCGGCCGGGAGCACGTCCGGCGGTTCGTGGCCGCCCTGACCGAGTGGCTGGCCGGTGAGCTCAGCGACTGGGGCGAGACCGACGACGGCGAGCTGCGGGCCGCGCTCGGCCGGCTGGCCCAGCGCTTCGTCGACGCCGACCCGGACTCCGATGCCGGCCGCCGCCGGGCCGAGGCGCTGTTCGGCGGCTGAACGGCAACGCGGTGACCCGAAAATCCGCACCTCGTGACGCGCTGCCGCGACGCCGGCCGCTCGCGGATCCGCGCAGCACCCGCGCGAGGGGCGGATTCTCGGGTCGAGGGCCCGGCCGAGCCGGCCATCGAACAGTGGTGAAGAGTGGGGATGACTCACCCGGACGTCTCGACGACGTCGGCCCGACGGCGAGGAGGACGAGACGGATGGCTGTGGAGACACCGATCCCGGGTCTGGTCACCGTCGACCACACGCTGTCGCTACCGCTGAACCACGCGGATGCCGGCGGCGAGCGGATCGAGGTCTTCGCTCGTGAGGTGGCGGCGCCCGACGGCCGGGACCGCCCGTTCCTGGTGTATCTCCAGGGTGGGCCCGGCCACGAGGCGCCGCGGCCGACCGGGGTTCCGGCGGCACCGAGCTGGTTGCCCCGGGCGCTGCGCGACTTCCGGGTGCTGATGCTCGATCAGCGCGGCACCGGACGCTCGACGCCGTACGGCGCGCCCGGCGCCGACCCGGCCGCCGATGCCGAGCGGCTGACCCACTTCCGCGCCGACGCGATCGTGCGGGACGCCGAGTCCTTCCGCGAGCACCTGGGCGCCGACCGGTGGAGCCTGCTGGGGCAGTCCTTCGGCGGCTTCTGCTCCTTGCACTACCTCGGCGTCGCACCGGACAGCCTGCGTGAGGTGCTGTTCACCGGCGGGCTCCCGCCGGTCGGCCGCCCGGCCGACGACGTCTACGCCACCACGTACGCCGCGATGCGTCGGCTGAACCAGCGTTATCACCGGCGGTTCCCGCAGGACCGGGAGCGGCTCGCCCGGCTGCTGGACGGCTGTGACGCCGGCGACGTGCGCGACCCGCAGGGCAACCCGATCTCTCGCCGGCTGATCCGCACGATCGGTCACGTCCTCGGAATGGACGGCGGTGCGGAGACCCTGCACTATCTGCTCGAACGCGATCCGGCCTCGCCGGGCGTTCAGCCACGATGCCGCCGCCCTGTTGCCGTTCAACGCACGCAACCCGCTGTACGCCGTGCTGCACGAGTCAAGCTACGCCGACGGGGGCGCCACGCGATGGTCGGCCGAGCGGACGGCTCCCGAGGACTTCGGCGCTGACTCGCTGCTGCTCACCGGTGAGCACATCTTTCCCTGGCACTTCGAGGACTGCGCCGACCTGCGGCCGTACCGGCAGGTCGCCGCCGTCCTGGCCGAGCACCCGTGGCCCCGGCTCTACGACGCCGACGTCCTCGCCGACCTCGACGTGCCGTGCGCGGCGATCGTCTACGTCGACGATCCCTATGTCGACCGCGGCTTTTCCGAGGAGACCGCCGAGGCGATGCCGTCGCTGCGGACGTGGGTCACCAACGAGCACCTGCACAACGGGCTGCGCACCGACGGCGAGCACATCTTCGATCGGCTGCTCGGTCTCGTCCGGGGCGGCGCCTGATCGCTGTCGCTCGCTCGAGGCCTTCCGCTCCCGGGGCCGAGCGCGGAGGTCAGCCCACCCGCACCTGCGTCAGTTCCTCCGAGATGTCCCACAGCCGCCTCGCGTCCTCGGTGCTGCCCAACGGCGCCCACAGCTTCTGCTCGCCGGGCGGCCCGCCGAGGTTGCCGGACCAGCGCGGACCGTAGAAGCCGCCGTCTGCCGACTCGCCCGAGGTGGCGGCGAGCACCGCCGGCAGCTTCGCGCTGTCGACCGTTCCCACCACCAGCCCGTGCGCCGACAGCCAGCGAATGATCCGGACGTCTCTGGTGTCCTCGGTCCGGCCGACCTCGGGCCGGGCGGCGAGCAGGCTCGTCGGTGCGACCCCCGGGTGGGACAGGTTGCTGGTGATTCCCCAGTTTTCAGCCTTGGCGCGCCGGCTCAGCTCGAGGCCGAACAGGCCGACCGCGATCTTGGACTGGCGGTAGGCCCGCATGCCGTCGTAGCCGCGCTCCCAGTTCGGGTCGTCCCAGTTGATGGCGCCGCTGCGCGCGGCGATGCTCGTCTGCGAGGTCACCCGCCCGCCGCCGGCTCTGAGCAGCGGGAGGAGCTGAAGGGTGAGCGCGAAATGGCCGAGGTGGTTCGTGCCGAACTGCACCTCGAAGCCGTCCGCGGTGGTCTGCCGCTCGGGCGGCGTCATCACGCCCGCGTTGTTGACGAGGATGTGGATGGGTGCGCCGTCGGCGCGCAGCCGCGCCCCGAGAGCGGCGACCGAGGCCAGCGAGGACAGGTCCAGCTCCGCCAGCACGAGCTCGGCGCCGGGGTGACTCCGTCGGATCTGAGCGACGGCCGCTTCGCCCTTGCGTGGGTTCCGGACCGGCATCACGACTTCCGCGCCGGCACCGGCGAGCATGGTCGCGATACCGAGCCCGATGCCGTCACTCGCCCCGGTGACGATCGCTCGCTTTCCGCTGAGGTCGGGAACGGCGACGTCGTACTGCCTGCGTGACATGGTGGACTCCTGTGCTGGTCGGATCGGGTGGACGGAACACTTCGCCGTCCCGCACTCCAGCGTTCCTGGCGTCGCGGGGTTTATCCACGGCCTGACGATCCGTGGCTGAGCCGGGCCGCTCCGGGCGAGGATGGACCGGTGATCGATCGAGCCGGTCTCGCCGGGTTCCTCCGCGGGCGCCGCGAGGCGCTACAACCCGAGGACGTCGGGCTACCGCGCGGCCAGCGGCGCCGGACCAGCGGGCTCCGGCGCGAGGAGGTCGCGGCGCTCAGCCACATGTCGACGGACTACTACGCCCGGATCGAGCGCGAGCGCGGCCCGCAACCGTCCGAGCAGATGATCGCGTCGATCGCGCAGGGACTGCACCTGTCGCGGGCGGAACGCGACCACCTGTTCCGGCTGGCCGGCCATCGGCCGCCGGCGGGGGACTCGGCCGGCGACTACGTCAGCCCCGGCATGATGCGGATCCTGGACAGGCTCGACGACACCCCGGCCGAGGTGGTCACCGAGCTGGGTGAGACGCTGCGCCAGTCGCCGCTGGGCGTGGCGCTCGTCGGCGACCTGACCGGCTACACCGGGCCGCCTCGGAGCATGGGTTATCGGTGGTTCACCGATCCGTCGGTGCGCAGCCTCTATCCGCCCGAGGACCACGAGTTCTATTCCAGGATGTACGCGTCCGGACTCCGGGGGGTGCTCGCCCAGCGCGGACCTGGCTCGCGCGCTGCCCGGCTGGCGCAGCTGCTCGAGGCGCATAGCGAGGAGTTCCGCGCGGTGTGGAAGGCGCACGAGGTCGGCATCAAGCCGCGAGAGCTCAAGCGATACCAGCATCCCGTCGTCGGGCTGTTGGAAGTGAACTGCCAGATCCTGCTGGATCCGGACCAGGCGCACTCGCTCCTCGTCTACACCGCCGTGCCGGGGAGCGAGAGCTACGACAAGCTGCGCCTGCTGGCCGTGCTCGGTGCGCCGGCGTCTGTGTGAGGCGCGGCGCTTGCTCGGGGCCCGCCTACACTGGAGCCGGTTCGGTGCCGCCGAACCCGATGCCGGGCACCCGTGCGCGACCAGTTCGGAACTGGTTCGCGCAGAGATTTGATCCGGCGTACAGAACCTGACAGAATCGTCAGGTTGCCTCCGACGGGGTCGCCGGGGTGTGCCATGCGGTCGATCGGTTCTCACGAGCCGATGCAGACGGCGGGGCCACCGAACCGCGAGACTCCCGGGCCGCCCGGCTTCCCGAGCCGGACCACCCCTTGCAGGGCCATCCGTGCAAGAGGCGTGCGTCCACGGAGCGCGACACACCCGACCTCGGGGGTCGGAGACAACCGGTAGCAAGAAGTGAGGACGAACTGTGGCGGGACAAAAGATCCGCATCAGGCTCAAGGCCTATGACCACGAGGTCATCGACAGCTCGGCGCGCAAGATCGTCGACACGGTGACCCGTACGGGTGCCCGCGTCGCCGGCCCGGTGCCGCTGCCGACCGAGAAGAACGTCTACTGCGTCATCCGGTCCCCGCACAAGTACAAGGACAGCCGCGAGCACTTCGAGATGCGCACGCACAAGCGGCTGATCGACATCATCGACCCGACCCCGAAGACCGTCGACTCGCTGATGCGGCTCGACCTGCCGGCGGGCGTCGACATCGAGATCAAGCTCTGAGGACGACAACACAGATGAGCGCCAAGACTGAACGCACCGTGAAGGGGATCCTGGGCACCAAGCTCGGGATGACCCAGTTGTGGGACGCCAACAACAAGGTCGTACCCGTCACCGTGATCCAGGCCGGCCCCTGCGTGGTCACCCAGGTCCGGACGCCCGACTCCGACGGCTACTCCGCCGTCCAGCTCGGCTTCGGGGCGATCAAGGCCAAGAAGGTCACCAAGCCGTCGGCCGGCCACTTCGAGAAGGCCGACGTCACCCCGCGCAAGCACCTGGTCGAGATCCGCACCGCGGACGCCAGCGAGTACACCCTGGGCCAGGAGCTCACCGCCGAGGTCTTCGCCGCCGACGAGGTGGTCGACGTGACCGGCGTCAGCAAGGGCAAGGGCACCGCCGGCGTGATGAAGCGGCACGGCTTCGGCGGCCTGCGGGCCTCCCACGGTGTGCACCGCAAGCACCGCTCGCCGGGCTCCATCGGCGGCTGCGCCACCCCGGGCCGGGTCTTCAAGGGCCTCCGGATGGCCGGTCGGATGGGTAACGAGCGGGTCACCGTGCAGAACCTCACCGTCCACGCGGTCGACGCCGAGCGCGGGCTGATCCTGGTCAAGGGAGCGATCCCGGGCAACAAGGGCGGCCTGGTCGTGCTGCGCACCGCCAACAAGAAGGGAGAGGTGGCGTGAGCGAGAACGCAACGATTTCCCCGGCTGGCGCCGACCGTTCCGTCGACGTCCTGGACGCCACGGGCGGCAAGGCCGGCACCGCCGAGCTTCCCGCCGAGCTGTTCGACGTCACCGCCAACATCCCGCTGATCCACCAGGTCGTGGTGGCCCAGCTGGCCGCCGCCCGGCAGGGGACGCATTCCACCAAGACCCGCGGCGACGTCCGCGGCGGTGGCAAGAAGCCGTACCGGCAGAAGGGCACCGGCCGCGCCCGGCAGGGCTCGGTCCGCGCGCCGCAGTACGTCGGTGGCGGCGTCGTGCACGGCCCGCACCCGCACGGCTACGCCCAGCGGACCCCGAAGAAGATGATCGCCGCCGCGCTCCGCGGCGCGCTGTCGGACCGGGCCCGCGAGGGCCGGGTGCACGTGGTCGCCGACCTCACCTCCGGTGACGCGCCGTCGACCAAGACCGCGCTGGCCGCGATCAAGGCGGCAACGGAGTCCAGCAAGGTGCTGGTCGTGCTGCACCGCGACGAGGATCTCGCGTGGCTCAGCCTGCGCAACGTGGCGACCGTGCACGCTTTGGCGGTCGACCAGCTGAACGCGTACGACGTGCTGGTCAACGACGACATCGTCTTCACCAGCGCCGCGCTGGACGCGTTCGTCGCCGGTCCGGTCTCGGGCAAGTCGGTTAAGGCCGTCGCCACCGAGTCGGAGGCCGAGCAGGTCGAGGACACCAGCGAGCCGAGCAACGACGAGCTGGCGGAGGAGGAGAAGTGAGCGCGGTCAAGATCAGCGATCCCCGCGACGTCTTGCTGGCGCCGGTCGTCAGCGAGAAGAGCTACGGCCTGCTGGACGAGAACAAGTACACGTTCCTGGTCGCACCGAGCGCCAACAAGACCGAGATCAAGATCGCCGTCGAGCAGATCTTCAAGGTCAAGGTGATCGGGGTGAACACGATCAACCGTCCCGGCAAGAAGCGCCGTACCCGGTTCGGCACCGGCAAGCGCCCCGACACCAAGCGGGCGATCGTGACCGTGGCCGACGGCGACCGGATCGACATCTTCTCGGGCCCGGCGGCCTGAGCAGCAGGAGAGACGAACCATGGCTATTCGCAAGTACAAGCCGACCTCGGCCGGGCGCCGCGGGTCCTCGGTGGCAGATTTCGCCGAGATCACCCGGGACACCCCGGAGAAGTCGCTCCTGGTGCCGAGCCCGAAGACCGGCGGCCGCAACAACACCGGCAAGATCACCACCCGGCACATCGGTGGCGGTCACAAGCAGGCGTACCGGCTGGTCGACTTCAAGCGCTACGACAAGGACGGGGTGCCGGCCAAGGTCGCGCACATCGAATACGACCCCAACCGGACCGCCCGGATCGCGCTGCTGCACTACGCCGACGGCGAGAAGCGCTACATCATCGCGCCGAACGGCCTCGGTCAGGGCGCGGCGGTGGAAGCCGGCGAGGCCGCCGACATCAAGCCGGGCAACAACCTGCCGCTGCGCAACATCCCGGTCGGTACCACCATCCACGCGGTCGAGCTGCGGCCGGGCGGTGGCGCCAAGCTGGGCCGTTCCGCCGGCGCGAGCATCCAGCTGGTCGCCCGCGAGGGCAAGAACGCCACGTTGCGGATGCCGTCCGGTGAGATGCGGATGGTCGACGTCCGCTGCCGGGCCACGGTGGGCGAGGTCGGCAACGCCGAGCAGTCCAACATCAACTGGGGCAAGGCCGGCCGCAACCGCTGGAAGGGCAAGCGCCCGACCGTGCGCGGTGTGGCGATGAACCCGATCGACCACCCGCACGGCGGTGGCGAGGGCAAGACGTCGGGTGGCCGTCACCCGGTGTCGCCGTGGGGCCAGCCGGAGGGTCGCACCCGCAACCCCAACAAGGCGAGCAACCGCCAGATCGTCCGCCGTCGCAAGACCGGCAAGAAGCGCTGAGTTAGGGAGCACGGAAGCAGATGCCACGCAGCCTGAAGAAGGGTCCGTTCGTCGACGACCACCTGGCCAAGAAGGTCGAGGTGCAGAACGCGCGCGGGACCAAGAACGTGATCAAGACCTGGTCGCGGCGCTCGATGATCGTGCCGGACATGATCGGCCACACCATCGCGGTGCACGACGGGCGCAAGCACGTCCCGGTCTTCGTCACCGATGCGATGGTCGGCCACAAGCTCGGCGAGTTCGCACCGACCCGGACCTTCCGCGGCCACATCAAGGACGACCGGAAGGCTCGCCGGCGCTGAGCCGGTGAGATCCAGAGGAAATCAGATGAGTACTTCAGAGAAGGCACGCCCGCAGAGCTCGACCGGGGCGGGCTCGCGCCCGACTCGCCGCAACGCCCTGCTCGGCGACCGTCCCGGTTCGTACGCGATCGCGCGTGGTGTCCGGGTGTCCCCGCAGAAGGCCCGCCGGGTGATCGACCTGGTCCGCGGCCTGGACGTCAACGACGCCCTGGTCGCCCTCCAGTTTGCCCCGCAGGCCGCCAGCGAGCCGGTCTACAAGGTGCTGGCGAGCGCCGTAGCGAACGCCGAGCACACCGACAACCTGCGCCGCGACGACCTGTTCGTCTCGCAGATCTTCGTCGACGAGGGGATGACCATGCGGCGGATCCGCCCGCGCGCCAAGGGCAGCGCGAGCCGGATCCTCAAGCGGTCCAGCCACATCACCGTCGTCGTCGAACCGAAAGAGCAGGTGGCCTGAGCATGGGTCAGAAGATCAATCCGTACGGCTTCCGGCTCGGCATCAGCACCGACCACAAGAGCCGGTGGTATGCCGACAAGCTGTATTCGGACTACATCGGCGAGGACGTCAAGATCCGCCGGATGCTGTCCAAGAACCTCGAGCGGGCGGGCATCTCCAGCGTGGAGATCGAGCGCACCCGCGATCGGGTCCGGGTCGACATCTACACCGCGCGACCGGGCATCGTGATCGGCCGCAACGGCGCCGAGGCGGAGCGAGTCCGTGGCGAGCTGGAGAAGCTGACCGGCAAGCAGGTGCAGCTGAACATCCTCGAGGTGAAGAACCCCGAGGTCGACGCCCAGCTGGTGGCCCAGGGCGTGGCCGAGCAGCTCGCCTCCCGGGTGCAGTTCCGCCGGGCCATGCGCAAGGCGCAGCAGAGTGCGATGCGGGCCGGCGCCAAGGGCATCCGGATCCAGTGCTCCGGTCGTCTCGGCGGCGCCGAGATGAGCCGGTCGGAGTTCTATCGCGAGGGCCAGGTGCCGCTGCACACCCTGCGCGCGGACATCGACTACGGCTTCCACGAGGCCAAGACGACCTTCGGCCGGATCGGCGTCAAGGTCTGGATCTACAAGGGCGACGTGTCCGGCTCGCGGGCCGAGCGCGCCGCGCAGAAGGCTGCGCGTAACGCCGCCGGCGGTCGTCAGCGTCCGGGTCGTCCCGGTCGCGGTGATCGCCCGCAGCGTGGCGACCGTCCCGAGCGGGGCGGCCGCAGGCGCGCGGAGGGTGCGGCCGAGGCGGCCGTCGAGGCTCCGGCCACCGTCGGCGCGCCCGAGACCGCAGGAAGTGAGGCGTAGTCATGTTGGTTCCCCGAAGGGTCAAGTTCCGCAAGCAGCACCATCCCGGGCGGACCGGTGCGGCCAAGGGCGGCACGAAGCTCGCGTTCGGCGACTACGGCATCCAGGCTCTCGAGGCCTCGTACCTGACCAACCGGCAGATCGAGTCCGCGCGTATCGCCATGACCCGGCACATCAAGCGTGGCGGCAAGGTGTGGATCAACGTCTACCCCGACCGGCCGCTGACCAAGAAGCCCGCCGAGACCCGGATGGGTTCGGGCAAGGGCTCGCCGGAGTGGTGGATCGCCAACATCAAGCCCGGCCGGGTGCTGTTCGAGCTCTCGGGCGTGCACGAGGACGTCGCTCGCGAGGCCCTGCGTCTCGCGATCCACAAGCTGCCGATGAAGGCACGCTTCATCAAGCGCGAAGCAGGTGAGATCTGATGGCCAAGGCACTGAACGCGGCCGAGCTGCGTGGCCTGAGCCGCTCCGAGCTCAACACCAAGGTGACCGAGCTGAAGGAGGAGCTGTTCACGCTCCGCTTCCAGCACGCCACCGGCCAGCTGGAGTCCCACGGCCGGCTGCGCGCCGTCCGTAAGGACATCGCGCGGATCTACACCGTGCTGACCGAGCGCGACCTCGGCATCGTGGACGACCCCGACGCCGAGGACGCGACCGTCGAGGAAGTGCCCGCGACGAAGTCGCAGGAGAAGGTGAATGCCTGAGATGAGTGAGCAAGTGAGCGAGACCAGCACCGAGACCGTCGAGACCACGCCGGACGCCGGTCGCGGGCGACGCAAGGTCCGGGAGGGCTACGTCGTCAGCGACAAGATGGACAAGACCATCGTGGTCGCGGTCGAGGACCGGGTGAAGCACCGGCTGTACGGCAAGGTGCTCCGCCAGACCGCGCGGCTGAAGGCGCACGACGAGACCAACTCCGCCGGCGTGGGCGACCGCGTCCGGATCATGGAGACCCGGCCGCTGAGCGCCACCAAGCGCTGGCGCCTGGTCACCATCCTCGAGAAGGCCAAGTAACACCGCAGTACGTGCCCTGATCCTTCGACAGGCTCAGGAGAAGGGCGCCCATTCCGCAAGGCCCGGAGCCCTCCGACAGGCTCAGGGCACGTAAGTTCCGCCAGGCCCGGTAGGGAACCGGTGAGACAACCAGGAGACAAGAAATGATCCAGCAGGAGTCGCGGCTCAAGGTCGCCGACAACACCGGTGCGAAGGAGATCCTCTGCATCCGGGTGCTCGGCGGCTCCGGGCGCCGCTACGCCGGCATCGGCGATGTCATCGTCGCCACCGTCAAGGACGCGATCCCCGGCGGCAACGTCAAGAAGGGCGACGTGGTCAAGGCCGTGATCGTGCGTACGGTCAAGGAGCGCCGGCGCGCCGACGGTTCCTACATCAAGTTCGACGAGAACGCGGCCGTGATCCTGCGGGCCGACGGCAGCGAGCCGCGCGGCACCCGTATCTTCGGCCCGGTCGGCCGCGAGCTCCGCGAGAAGCGCTTCATGCGCATCATCTCGCTCGCCCCGGAGGTGATCTGACATGGCAAGCACCAAACTTCATGTGGTGAAGGGTGACCGGGTCAAGGTCATCGCAGGCAAGGACAAGGGTGCCGTCGGCGAGGTGATCGCCGTCTATCCCGAGCGCAACCGGGTGACGGTGGCCGGCGTGAACATCGTCAAGCGGCACGTCCGAGACACCTCGGCGCAGCCGCAGGGCCGGCAGACCACCAAGGGTGGCATCGTCACCCAGGAGGCGCCGATCCACGCGTCCAACGTCCAGCTGCTGGTGAAGGACGAGAACGGCGACGAGGTCGTCACCCGGGTCGGGTACGACCGGGTCGAGGTGACCAAGCGTCGTCCTGACGGCTCGGAGTACAAGGCGTTCCGCAGTGTCCGGGTCGCCCGCAAGACCGGAGAGGAAATCTGATGAGCGCCGCTACTGCAGAGAAGACGCTCCCGCGGCTGAAGCAGCGCTACCGCGAGGAGATCGCGCCCGCGCTTCAGAAGGAGTTCGGCATCGCGAACGTGATGCAGATCCCCGGTCTGGTGAAGATCACCGTGAACATGGGCGTCGGCGAGGCGGCTCGGGACTCCAAGCTGATCGACGGCGCCGTCCGCGACCTGACCACGATCACCGGGCAGAAGCCGGTGGTCACCCGGGCCCGCAAGTCGATCGCCCAGTTCAAGCTGCGCGAGGGGATGCCGATCGGCACCCACGTGACGCTGCGGGGCGACCGGATGTGGGAGTTCGCCGACCGGCTGCTGACCCTGGCGTTGCCGCGGATCCGTGACTTCCGGGGGCTGAACAGCCACCAGTTCGACGGGGTCGGCAACTACACCTTCGGTCTCAACGAGCAGGTCATGTTCCACGAGATCGACCAGGACCGGATCGACCGGACCCGCGGCATGGACATCACGTTCGTGACCTCGGCGACCAACGACGAGCAGGGGCGGGCGCTGTTGCGGCACCTCGGCTTCCCGTTCAACGACAACCCGAAGCCGCCGAAGTCCAAGGTCAAGGGTCCCGCGTACGGGGGCCGCAGGTAGTGAACGCCGTGCCAGAAATGATTTGGGAGAACAGCTAGATGGCAAAGACAGCGCTGAAGGTCAAGCAGGCCCGCAAGCCGAAGTTCGCCGTACGGGCGTACACCCGCTGCCAGAAGTGCGGCCGGCCCAAGGCCGTGTACCGCAAGTTCGGGCTGTGCCGGGTGTGTCTGCGTGACATGGCGCACAAGGGCGAGCTGCCGGGCATCACGAAGTCGAGCTGGTAGTGGCCTTGGGGCTCGGTCGGTCGTCGGCTGCCCAGAACCTGCTCGGGCTACCATCCGCCCTCGCAGGCTCGGGCTCCCGCCAGGCCCGCCACGCCCTACGCAGGATCTGGGCAACCGACGCCCTCCCTCCTGCCCACTGCACCGCCAGCCGTTCATTTGACCCGCAGCTCGAAGACCCAACAAAGACCTAGAACGGGACAGGTCCCAGCGGAGGGTTCCGCTGGGAAACCACTCGAGAAAGAAGAACCTGACAGATGACCATGACGGACCCGATCGCGGACATGCTGACTCGGTTGCGGAACGCAAATCAGGCGTACCACGACACGACGGTCATGCCGCACAGCAAGATCAAGGTCGGCATCGCCGAGATCCTCCAGGCGGAGGGCTACATCGCGGGCTACGCCGTGAACGACCCGGCGGCCGGCGAGGTCGGCAAGACCTTGTCGATCACCCTGAAGTACGGCCAGAACCGGGAGCGCTCGATCGCGGGCGTGCGCCGGATCTCCAAGCCGGGTCTGCGCGTGTACGCGAAGTCGACCGGGCTGCCGAAGGTGCTGGGCGGTCTCGGGATCGCCATCATCTCGACGTCGCAGGGCCTGCGGACGGATCGGCAGGCACACAAGGAAGGCGTGGGTGGGGAAGTCCTCGCCTACGTCTGGTAGGCCGCGGACAAGAAAGGAAGCGCGCACAATGTCTCGCATTGGCAGACTGCCGATCACCGTCCCGGCCGGGGTCGAGGTGAGCCTCGACGGTCAGCAGGTCTCGGTCAAGGGCCCGAAGGGGTCGCTACAGCACACGGTCGCCGAGCCGATCACCGTTGCTCGCGGTGAGAACGGCGAAATCGAGGTGTCCCGTCCGAACGACGAGCGGGTCGCGAAGTCGTTGCACGGCCTGACCCGGACCCTGGTGTCCAACATGGTCGTCGGCGTGACCCAGGGTTATGAGAAGAAGCTCGAGATCGTCGGCGTGGGCTATCGGGTCACGGCCAAGGGCCCGACCGAGCTCGAGTTCGCCCTCGGCTTCAGCCACCCGGTGAAGGTGACCGCTCCGGCGGGCATCACCTTCGCGGTGGAGTCGAACACCAAGTTCGCGGTCCAGGGGATCGACAAGCAGCAGGTCGGTGAGGTCGCCGCCAACATCCGCAAGCTGCGCAAGCCCGAGCCGTACAAGGGCAAGGGCGTGAGGTACGCGGGCGAGAAGGTCCGCCGCAAGGTCGGAAAGGCTGGTAAGTGATGGCTGTCTCGCTTCGGATCAACAAGCACAGCGCGGCCAAGGCCGCGTCGCGGCAGCGTCGTCAGGTGCGCGGGCGGAAGAAGATCTTCGGCTCGCCCGAGCGTCCCCGGCTCGTGGTCACCCGGTCGGCGAAGCACATCTCCGCGCAGGTGATCGACGACGTCGCGGGCCGTACGCTCGCCTCGGCCTCGACGATGGAGGCCGACGTGCGCTCGGCCACCGGCGACAAGTCCGACAAGGCCAAGGTCGTCGGCGCGAACCTCGCCGCCCGGGCCAAGGCCGCCGGGATCGAGCAGGTCGTCTTCGACCGGGCCGGGAACAAGTACCACGGACGCATCGCGGCGCTTGCCGACGGTGCGCGTGAAGCCGGCCTGGACTTCTGAGCGACGAGGGAAGGTAACAACCGATATGAGTG
>NZ_BAABAB010000015.1:73104-198776 GCF_039537205.1 Microlunatus ginsengisoli
CGGCGCGGCGGCCAGCAGCAGGAGAAGAGCAACTACATCGAGCGCGTGGTCGCGATCAACCGGGTGGCCAAGGTCGTCAAGGGTGGTCGCCGGTTCAGCTTCACCGCGCTGGTCGTGGTGGGCGATGGCGACGGCACCGTCGGTGTCGGCTACGGCAAGGCCAAGGAGGTGCCGGCCGCGATCGCCAAGGGCGTGGAGGAGGCCAAGAAGCACTTCTTCCGCGTGCCGCGGATCCAGGGCACCATCCCGCACCCGGTCCAGGGTGAGAAGGCGGCCGGTGTGGTCATGCTGCGTCCGGCCTCGCCCGGTACCGGTGTGATCGCGGGCGGTTCGGCCCGGGCGGTGCTCGAGTGCGCCGGCGTGCACGACGTGCTCGCCAAGTCGCTCGGCTCGTCCAACGCGATCAACGTGGTGCACGCGACCGTCGAGGCCCTCCAGTCGCTGGAGGAGCCGGAGGCCGTCGCGCGTCGGCGCAGCAAGCCGGTCGAGGACGTCGCCCCGGCGGCGCTGCTCAAGGCTCGAGCCGAGGTGAGTGCGTGATGGTGCGGCTCAAGGTCAAGCAGGTCAAGTCCGGGATCGGCGGCACGTCGGGCCAGCGCAACACGCTGCGCACGCTCGGCTTGAAGCGAATCGGCGACGAGGCCGTCAAGGAAGATCGTCCGGAGATCCGGGGCATGCTCGCCACGGTTCCCCACCTGGTCAGTGTCGAGGAGGTCGACTGACATGACGCTGAAGGTTCATCACCTCCGGCCGGCCCCCGGCGCGAAGACCGCGAAGACCCGGGTCGGTCGCGGCGAGGGTTCGAAGGGCAAGACCGCAGGTCGCGGCACCAAGGGCTCCAAGGCTCGCCAGAACATCGGCGAGAACTTCGAGGGCGGCCAGATGCCGATGCACATGCGGGTGCCGAAGCTGCGTGGCTTCAAGAACCCGTTCCGGGTCGAATACCAGATCGTCAACGTGGCCCGGCTCGGTGAGCTGTTTCCCGAGGGCGGTCAGGTCGGCGTCGGCGAGCTCGTCGCCGCCGGCGCGGTCCGGGCCGGCTCGCCGGTCAAGGTGCTCGGCAACGGTGACCTCACCGTCGCCCTGCAGGTGAGCGCGCACGCGTTCTCCGGCAGCGCGAAGGAGAAGATCGCCGCGGCCGGTGGGAGCACCACCGAGCTCTGAGGCTCGATAGCTCGATCGTCGAGGGGCGTCCGGTTTCGACCGGGCGCCCCTCGTGCTTCTTCTCGACCGGGTTCGGGCGGCCCGGGGCCAGCCCGCACACCCGGTCCCCGGCCCGGCCCCCGTCCCCGGCGCCCGTCCCCGTCCGAAAACTGTGCAGCTGTTGCAGCTCGGGCCGCCGTGTCGCTGCGAGAGCCGCACAGTTTCCGGGGGGACCGGGGCTGGCCGGGACTGGACCGGGACTGGGGCCGGGGCCGACAGGGGAGCAGGGAGGGTCAGCGGCGCCAGGAGTGCTCCCAGACGAAGGCGTGGGTGCCGGCCTCGGCAGCCGCCTCCTGGGAATTTCCGGCCCGGATCGCCTCGACCAGCCGGTCGTGGTCGACGTACGCGTGCTCGTTCAGCTCTGGCCCGACGTCGGAGCGGAGGAAGTCGCGGACGACCTCGATCAGGTCGGCATACAGGTCGAGCAGCACGGGGTTGTGCGAAGCGGCCACCACGACGAGGTGGAACTCGGTGTCCGCGTCGACGAACGCAGCCGCGTCGCCGGAGCGCCAGGCGTCCTCGCGGTGGGCCAGCGCGCGGTCGATCTGGCCCAGATCCTCGGCGGTGCGCCGGCCGGCGGCCAGCCCGGCCGCGGTCGACTCCAGCGACGAACGCAGCTCGGCCACGTGCCGGGTCTCGGCGTGGGCGAAGCGACGCTGCATCACCGCGGCGAGCTCGCTGGTCGCGACGACGTACGTCCCCGAGCCCTGCCGGATGTCCAGCAACCCGTTGTGGGCGAGCGCCCGGACCGCCTCCCGGACGGTGTTCCGGGCGACCCCGAGTTGCGCGACCAGCTCGGGTTCGGTCGGGATCTTCGAACCGACCGGCCAGGCGCCCGAGGTGATCTGGGCCCGCAGCCGGTCGATGACCGCCTCTGCCCGGGCCGGTCGCGGGGGCAATTGGCCAAGATTCATCCCATGATTATATGATTCTGTGATGACGGCGACCACCGAATCGGCGCGCGACGCCGCCCACGCCGGGCGGACCGCGACGCGACTCGGTGCCGCCCTGACAGCGGTAGTCGTCGTGGCGATCGGGCTGACCGCGTTCAACCTGCGGCCGGCCGTGACCAGCGTCGGACCGCTGCTGGCCGAGGTCCGCGCCGGGCTGGGCATGAGCGGGGCCGTCGCCGGCCTGCTCACCGCGTTCCCCGCCCTCTGCTTCGTCGTCTTCGGTACGTTCGCCCCGCGGCTCGTCCGCCGGCTGGGGCCGGCTCTGGTGCTCTGTCTCGCCGCCGCGACCGTCGCGGTCGGTCTCGCGCTCCGGCCGTACGTCGGTGGTGGCACGGGCGGCTTCATCGCGCTCAGCGCGGTCGCGCTCGGCGCGATCGGGGTGGCCAACGTCGTGATGCCGGTGGCGGTGAAGAAGTACTTCCCCCACCGGGTCGGCACGATGACCGGGTTCTATTCGATGGGGCTCACCCTCGGCGCGTCACTTGCCGCGGCGGTCACCGTGCCGCTGACCGGCGCGCTCGGCGGCCACTGGCAGGCCGGGCTCGCCGTCTGGGCGATCCCGGCCCTGCTCGCGGCCCTGGCCTGGACACCGCTGCTCCGCCGGGACCGGCCGCGCCGCGAGGCCCAGGACGCCACCGAGCGGGCCGCCGGGCAGCCGCACGGGCCGGCCGTGCGCCGCAGTCGGACGGCCTGGGCGCTGGCAGTCTTCTTCGGCCTGCAGAGCTCGGGCGCCTACATGGTGATGGGCTGGCTCCCGCAGATCTTCCGCGACGCCGGCTTCTCCGCCGAGACCGCGGGCCTGCTGCTCGCGGCGACCCCGGCGATCGGCATCCCCTTGTCGTTCCTGCTACCCACGGTCGCCGGCCGGATGCGCAGTCAGGGCGGGCTGGTGGTCGCGCTCAGCGCGATCGGAGTCGTCGCCTATGCCGGGATCGGGCTGGCACCGGCAGCCGCACCGTGGCTGTGGGTGCTGCTGCTCGGCGTCTCTCAGTCCACCTTCCCGCTGGCCCTGACGATGATCGGGCTGCGGGCGCGGACGCCGTCCGGCGTGGTGAAGCTGTCCACATTCGCGCAGGGGATCGGCTACCTGCTCTCCGTCGGCGCGCCGATCCTGGTCGGCGTCCTGTACGAGCGCACCCACGGCTGGCTGCTGCCGACCGCGTTCATGGCGGCGTTGCTGGTGCCGCAGGCGGTCACCGGCTATCTCGCCGGTCGGCAGCGGTTCGTCGAGGACGAACTGGCCAGCTGACGAGCGTCCTGGACGGCTCGCCGAGCGGGGACTACGAGATCTCGACCCCGGGCTGAGCGGCGCGCCACGCAGTGGGGACGTCGCCCGAGGTGTCGTGCGCCGGCCGGCCCTGCGAGCGCATCGCGGGCTTGACCCCGACGACCGGGCAGTCGGCGCCGAGCAGGATGGCCTGCGCCGTGCTGCCGGTGATGAGCTTGCCCAGCGGATTGCGCCGGCGGATGCCGATGACGATCAGATCGGCCTGGACGTCCGTCGCGGTCTCCAGCATCGCCTCGGCCGCCGGCTTGCCGTCGGTCGGGCGGCGGATCTCGTGGTCGATGCCCGCGCTCTTCAGCTGGGTGTCCAGCGTGTCGACGTCCTCGGCGGTCGCGAACTGCGGATCGGAGTAGTCCCCGTTCTTGGCGGTGTTGAGCACCGTCAGGCTGGCGCCGTTGTGCTTCGCCTCGGCGATCGCGTAGTCCACCGCGGCGAGGCCCTCGGGCGTCGGAATGTAGCCGACCAGGATCTTCATGAGCACCACCTTAGGGAATCCCTCAGTGGCATCACCAGACCACGCGTCGATAGTCGAGCAGCGCGGCCGCGCTCGCCGCCGGTTCGCGCGATGTCCACCCCGGCGCCAGTCCTTGATAGAGTCGGGCGGTCCCGGACTCGCGGGAGCGCGTTTGCGTGCGTGCGTACGGTCGGGACGTCTGCTACGAGGAAGTGAAAAGGAGGGGTGGAGTGCTCTCAGCGTTCGCCAACGCATTCCGGACCCCGGACCTGAGGAAGAAGATTTTCTTCACCCTGATGATCCTGGCCATCTTCCGGCTCGGATCCATCATCCCGGTCCCGAACGTGAACGTGAAGCAGGTCGACTTCTGCCTGAAGCAGGCGACGTCCGGCGACACCCAGGGTCTGTACTCGCTGATCAACCTGTTCTCGGGTGGCGCGCTGCTGCACCTGGCCATCTTCGCGCTGGGCATCATGCCCTACATCACCGCGAGCATCATCCTGCAGCTGCTCACCGTGGTGATCCCGCGGCTGGAGGCGTTGAAGAAGGAAGGCTCGTCGGGCCAGGCGAAGATCACCCAGTACACCCGGTATCTGACCCTGGTGCTGGCGGTGCTGAACTCGACCGCGTTCGTGACCCTGGCGGTCAACGACCGGCTGTTCACCGGCTGCACCGGCATCGTCTACAAGCCGGACAGCGTCTTCGCCATCTCGGTGATGATCCTCACCATGACGGCCGGCACCAGCGTCATCATGTGGATGGGCGAGCTGATCACCGAGCGCGGCGTCGGCAACGGCATGTCGGTGATGATCTTCACCCAGATCGCAGCCACCTTCCCGGCCGCGCTCTGGTCGCTGCGGGTGGCCCGGCCGGGTGCCAACGGTTGGATCGTCTTCCTGCTGGTGGTGGCCCTGGGCCTGGTCGTGATGGCCGGTGTCATCTTCGTCGAGCAGTCCCAGCGCCGGATCCCGGTGCAGTACGCGAAGCGGATGGTCGGCCGCCGGATGTTCGGCGGCACCACGACGTACATCCCGATCAAGGTCAACCAGGCCGGCGTCATCCCGGTCATCTTCGCCTCGTCGCTGCTCTATCTGCCGGCGCTGTATGCCCAGTTCCGGCCGGACTCCAAGGTCTCGTCCTGGATCCAGGCGCACTTCGTCCGCGGCGACCATCCGGTCTACATGATCACGTTCTTCCTGCTGATCGTGTTCTTCTGCTACTTCTACGTGGCCATCACCTTCAACCCCGAAGAGGTGGCGGACAACATGAAGAAGTACGGCGGCTTCATCCCCGGGATCCGGGCCGGCAAGCCGACCGAGAACTACCTGTCCTACGTCTTGTCCCGGCTGACCTTCCCGGGCTCGCTCTATCTGGGCCTGATCGCGCTACTGCCGTCGGTTGCCTTCATCTTCTTGAACGCGAACCAGAACTTCCCGTTCGGCGGCACCTCAATCCTCATCATCTGCGGCGTCGGCCTCGACACCGTGAAGCAGATCGAAAGCCAGCTCCAGCAACGCAACTACGAAGGGTTCTTGCGCTGATGCGACTTCTCATCATGGGGCCGCCCGGAGCCGGCAAGGGCACCCAGGCGAAGCTGATCGCCGCCCACTACGGCATCCCCGCCATCTCCACCGGGGACATCTTCCGCGCGATGCAGACCGCGGACACGCCGCTGGCCAAGCAGGTCCGCGAGATCATGGCATCCGGCGGCTACATCAGCGACGAGATCACCAACCAGATCGTGGCCGAGCGGCTCTGCCAGTCCGACTGCGACCCCGGCTTCCTGCTGGACGGGTATCCGCGGACGCTGCAGCAGGTGGACAACCTCGACGCCCACCTGGCCTCGATCGGCGCCCCGATCGACTCGGTCATCTCGCTCACCGCCGACGAGGACGAGGTCGTCGGCCGGCTGCTCAAGCGGGCCGAGATCGAGGGCCGCGCCGACGACAACGAGGAGACCATCCGCCGGCGCCAGCAGGTCTATGCCGAGCAGACGGCGCCGCTGCTGGACGTCTATCGCGACCGCGGCCTGCTGGTCGAGGTCGACGGCCTGGGCGGCATCGACGAGGTCTCCGAGCGGGTCTTCGCCGCGCTGGGCTGAGTTCGTTCCTCCGGGGCGTGTCGCGGATCGGCGTGTGGTCGCCGCGTCACACCGACACACCAGACGGCCAACCCTCGCCGGCTGCCGAGGAGGGTCGTCGCCTGCCCGACGAGGAGCAGCGGGACGGCCAGCACCAGCATGACTCGGCATGACGCGTCCCTCAACCGAGCCGAGATGTGGCCAGATGCCGCCAGCCGACGGCCAAAGCGATCTCGACCAGTCCGACGCCGGCGATCACCGGCTGAAGGAAGAAGTAGTGCTGAAGGACTGCGAGTTGCACCAGGATCCAGGCGAGCAAGCCCGCACCGGTCAGCAGGCCGACCCGCCAGCCGATCTGCGGCCACCACGGCGTCCGGACGAGTGCGGCGCCCACCCCGACGAACTGCGGCACGCCGACCGTCAACCACAACAACACACCCGGCCAGACCCATCCGGAGAACGGAGTCCGCGCCAACCACTCCGGCGGGATCCCGAATCCGGTGGCGATCAGCTGCCAACCGCCGATCACCGCGTTGACGGCGACCAGCGCCTGCACGGCGGCGAGGGCCACGGCGACGACCGGGCGCCGACGGCTCGGATCGCGGACAGCCCGCCCTCTCAGCTGCACACTGCTCGCCATGCTCATCGCCTCCTACGTCAACGTTTGACCCGAGGCCGTCCTCGCCACAGAGTCCAAGGGTTCGGTGGGCGAGTGCCAGAGGGCCCGCGAAGGCGCCGACACTCCGCTGGTTGCGCCGCCGACAGGTTGGGGGGTCGGCGCGTTCGATATGTCGCGGGTCAGTGCCCTTGAACGTGGGCGAAGGCCCGGCCCAGGACGGCGATCGTGTCGGGATCGTCGAATCCGTTGAGGTCGAAACAGTAGTCGGAGTCTTCGGTGCCCGGCGCCTTGAGCGGGTAGTCGAGGATTCCTGCTGTCCTGCGTTCCAGCTCCGTGGCGTCGGGACGGAGGAGCCAGTCACGAGCCGCTCGAAGAAGCCCGGGATAGCGACGAAGCACGACGAGATCGTCTTGCGCGGGAAGGACGACGTTGTCCACGCGGTAACCGATGATCGAGCAATTCCGGAAAACGGCCTGGCTGAAGTCGGCGGAGAACGCGGATGGGTCGACGCGATGCCGGTGGCCTCGTCCGTCGATCACCAGCGAATTCAACTCGCCGCGGAAGTGGCAGGCTCTGACGTCGCAGTCGACGAGATGCAGCTGCTTGGACGTCTTCTCGAAGCTGCAGGTGTCGAGGATGGCTGCGGTGAAGGTGGCTTCACGGAGGTTGGCGCGGTCGAACACCACGTTTCGCCAGGTGTTGCGTCTGCCCTGCCAGACGGCGGTGCCGAGGGCGCCGCCTCGGAGGTCGGCGCGGCGGAACGTGCTGTCGGCGATGGCGCTGCCCCACAGCCGCAGTCCCGCGAGGCCGGCGCCGTCGAAGACGCAGTTGGTGATGGTGCCGGCGAAGACGCGGAGTTGTTCGAGCTGTGCGCCGGACAGGTCGAGCGATTCCCAGACGACGCCCGCGGAGGGGTCGTCCTTGTCGCCGATGGTGGCCGGGCTCGCGGTCAACGGGATCCCGCGGAGATCGGTCCGTCCCCGGTGCTCGTCCAGGCCACCGGGTCGCTGGCCCTGACCCGCGAGCCAGGCGCGTGTCTCGCGGACGAGCCGTAGCCGGTCGGGCTGCGACCAACGGCGCCTCAGCTGCGCTGCGGTGATCATCGACGCTGGTTTCCTATCCCTGACTCGCGGCGTCCTGGCGGCTTCGGTCCATCGGCGCCCGACTGCGCGTCAGCCCTCGGTGCCGACGCTGATACCGGTGCGGCGTTGGGCTTGGGCGATGGTGAGGACCCAGTCGGGCAGTGGTGGAACGGCGGGGTTGGTGATCAGGACGCAGGGGCCGGGATAGAAGTCGAGGTCCCATGGGCGCAGGTCGAGGGCGGCGGCGTAGTCGTGCAGCAGTTGGGATGTGAATCGGTCGGCGATCTTGCGCTGTCGGTAGGCGCCGGTGTCCTCGAAGTCCTGGACGGTGCCGTTGGCGTCGAAGCGCCATCGGGCTCCGTCGCGGACGACCGAAAGCGTGCGCGTGTAGTTCATGAAATCGGTCGCCAGGGGGGAGAAGATCTCGAGTTGGCGGGCGCCGTAGCGGTCGGGCAGGTCGGCTGTGGCGCGCCGGTCAGGGATCGAGGCGACGCAGACGCCGTTGGTGGGGATGGTTCGGGCGAGGTAGCCGACGGTGGTCACCTGGTCCCCGCCCTGGACGCCACAGTCGAAGACGGCGGTCCAGTCGGGGGCCTGGGTGGCGACGAGCAGTTCTCTCGGTCGTACGCCGGCGGTGAGCGGTTCGAGCCGGTCGACGTTCGCCGCCAGGCCGTTGGCCAGGTCCGTGCGCTCAGCAGTGCCGTGGATGGACCGTCGCCAGTCCAGGAGGGCGGTTGCGACGTCCTCGAGCGGCGCGCGCAGGAAACCGATCCGGGCGGTGACCGGAGCCCATCGGTCGCCGCACAGCGTCAGCTCGTCGCCTCCCATGAAGCTCACTGAAGTCTGGTCCTTCAGCGCCCGCCATCCGCGCGGTGGGCGATCCTGGCTTGGATGTCTTTGACGGTCGGTCGGTAGTGGCGCCGGTTCTGCATCCGGAGCTCGGTGAGATGGGGCAGCGTGGCGATCGGGCCGAGATCGCCATCGGTGAACCGGGTGCTGCCGTACAGATAGAGCTCCTCGAGTGCGGCAAGGGCGCCGAGCGGCGCGCAGGTGTCGAGTTCGGCGCCTTCGGCGAGGTTGAGCTTGCGGAGGCCGGTGCAGCCGTCGAGGTCCTCGGTGGTGCCGAGTTTGGGGCAGGCCTGGAGGTAGAGGGTCTCGATCCGGCTGCGTCCGCGGAGGTCGGCGACGTCGTCAAGTCGGGAGGCCGCGTAGATGCCGAGATGGGTGACCTCGGGGAGTTGTCCGAGTCCGGCAAGCGATCGGATTCGTGGTCGGTCTTTCATCGAGATGCTGGTCAGCGAGTCGAGGCCGGCGAGCGGGGTGAGATCGTCGGGTCGGTAGCCGCCGAGTGCGACGCGCTGCAGTCCGCGGGCTGCACTCAGCGTGTCGGCGGCCTGGGTCCAGCCGGCAGAGAAGTCGGTGAGCCGGGGAAGTGCGCCGAGATCGACGGTGACGTCCGGATCGACGGTGAGGTGCAATAGTTCGAGGCTCGCGGCGAGGGTGTAGATCGGGGCGAGGTCGGTGATCCGGGGATCGAGAACAACGAGTTGCTTGATCGGCAGGTATTCCAGGAACCGGAGGTCCGGCTCGTCGAAGCCGAGGGCATAGTTGCAGACGACGCGGTCCGCGACCCCGGTCCTTACCGCGGTCTCCATCTGCTCGACCCAAGGGCCGTTGATCACGACCTCGTGCCGATCGTCGAACCGCATCCTCAAAGCCCCGGACGGGAGTAGGGCTGGGGCATCAGGTGAACGCGTTTCGGCCCGATGGGATTGACCTTGTTCAACAATTCGTCCTTGCCTCCGAGCCGGTCGATCATGGTTTGCTCCGAGATCTCTCGTTGGGTCTTGCCACCGAGAACCTCCTGCCGGGCCGCCTTGTCCACCTCGTCCTGGGTGAACTTGCCGGCGTTGACGTGCTCGGACAATCGGCGGTCGATGTCGTTGGACTGCCCAACGTACACACCGTCCGTCGAGTCGACGATGTAGATGCCCTCGTTCACCGAGCTCCGCGGTGCAGTAACCGGAGCCGGACTCGGGGCTGATGGTGTCGTCGGGACGTCGTTCAGCGTCTTGGTCGCGGTGCCCACACCCGGATCGGCCACTCCGCCACCGACGTGACCGGCGGCGGTACTGACGCCCCCGCGGAGGGAGGCAATTCCGGTCGTGATGCCATGTCCGGCGGCTCCGCCGGCCCCGCCCATGAGGGCGCCGGCGCCGGCGCCCTCGCCGGTGGCGAGGAGGAAGCCGCCGACGGTGTGCGGGCCGGGGTTGCGCAGATAGGAGTAGCCGCCGCTGCCGGCTCCGCCGATGGCGCCGGAGTAGGCGCCACTGATCACGGCGGCCCTGAGTCCGGTGGCGCCGGCTTTGGCGGCGAGGGCCGCACCGCCGCCGACGCCCCCGAGGACGCCGGAGACGGCGACCTGGCCCCAGTCGACGGAGCCGGTGGTGGCCTTTTGGATGATCGTGTCGGCGCCGGCGGAGACCAGCATCATGCCGACGGGTCCGCCGACCCCGGTGGCGATCAGCACGCCGCCGGCGATGACCATGGCGCCGCCGGCGACGTACTCCCAGTTGTCCTTCATCCAGTCTTTGGTGGCGTTCCAGGCGCTGTTGAGGGCGCCGCCGAGGCCGTTGCTGTCGCGGTAGGCCTGCAGCTCGGCGTCGGTGACGGGGTGCAGTCCGGTCGGGTCGAGGGCGTGCAGCGGGTCGTTGCCGGCGTAGGAGTACGGGTTGCCGGACCAGCCGGCGCCGGTGGTCGGCTCGACCGGGTCGGTCGACAAGAACCCGCGGCTGGCCGGGTCGTAGACCCGGGCGCCCAGCCAGTCGAGCCCGCCGACACTGAGGTCGCCGGAGCCGTCGACGGCGAGTTCGGCGTCACCGAGGGCATGGCCGCCGTCGGCCGCGGCCCACGGGTCGCCGCCGGTGGCGCGCCCGGTCCGCCAGCCGGGTGCGGTCCATCGGTCGTCGATACCGGTGACCGGTCCGGCGGCCAGGATCGGGGTGTCGCCGACCAGGACGGGGGCGCCGGCGTATGCGGCGGTATCCCAGAAGATCGTTGCGCCGTCGACGTCGGCCAGTTCGCCGAGGGCGTCGGCGTGCACCCGGGTCCGGCGCACCTGGTCCGTGGTGTTCGAGGAGTGGGCGGCGTGCCGGGTGATCCCGGTCAGGTAGCCGGTCGCGTTCCAGCTGAACTCGCGGATCGGCCCGCGCTCGTCCGAGACCTTGGTGCGGCGACCCGCGCCGTCATAGTCGTACGTCAGGCGCCGCCCGTCCGCGTCGATGGTGGCGAGAAGCTGCCCGGCCAGGTCGTAGACGTGACGCCGGGTCGCCTCGTCGACCGTCTCGGCGATCAGCCGGCCGGCCGGGTCATAGCGCCAGCGGGCGAGCGACCCGGTGCCGTCGTCGCGGCGGGTCCGGGCCTGGACCAGCTGGCAGGCGCCGTCGTAGCCGTAGTCGGTGATCTCCGGCCCGGCGGCGTCGTCGCGGCGGATCTGGACGATCCGGCCGTCGGCGTCCCGTTCGATGGCGGTCCGGCTGGCACCGTCGCCGTCGGTCAGGATGTGGGCGACGACGTGGCCATCGTCGTGTTCCCAGGCTTGGATGATCCCGCCGGCGGTGGCGGAGATCAGCCGGCCGCTGGCGTCCCGGTCGAACACGGCCCGGCCGAGGAGCGGATGGTCGATCCAGGTGAGCCGGTCGGCAGCGTCCCAGCCGTAGCGGGTGGTGTGCCCGTCGGGGGTCGTCATCGACGTCCGCCGGCCGGCGGCGTCGTAGGCCCAGGTCAGCTCGCGGCCGTCCCGGGCGCGGCGGATGAGCTGGCCGCGGCCGTTCCATTCCAGCTCGTGTTCGCAGGGCCGGTCGCCGGTCGTGTCGTGGATCCGGACGGTGCGGCGGCGCAGGTCCCGGGTGAGCGCGGTGACGGTCCGTCCGTCGACGGCCATCGATACGGGCCGGCCGGCCGAGTCGTAGGTCCAAGACAGCCGCCGGCCGTCGGGGTTGTCCTGCCAGGCCAGCCGGCCGGCCGGGTCGTAGCCGGCCCTGGTGGTCCGTCCGATCGGATCGGTTTCGGCGACGCACCGGTTCATCGCGTCGAAGACGCGCCGGGTCACCCCACCGACCGGGTTGGTGATCTCGACCGCCCGACCACATGCGTCGTAGGTGTAGCGGGTGACCCCGCCGTTGCCGTCGGTGACCGTGACCAGCTGGCCGGCCGCATCGTAGGAGAACCGGCGGTGGCCGTTGCGTGGATCGCGGGTCTCGACCACCCGGCCGGCCAGGTCGTAGACGTACCTCGACGTGCCGGCCCCCGGCCGGTGATGCGCGACCACCCGGCCGCACACGTCGAACTCCGACGTGGCGACCTCACCGGTCGGCAGGGTCTGCCGGACCGGCCGGCCGTCGGCGTCGTACTCGATCGTGGTCCGGCCGCCGAGCGGGTCGGTCACCGCTGCGAGCCGGCCGCACCGGTCGTAGGCGTAGCGGGTGACCGCCCCGGTCGGGCCGGTCACGTCGACGATCCGTCCGGCCGGGTCGCGGCGGTACCGGGTGAGCGCACCGTCGGCGTCGAGGGCCTCGACCGGCCGGCCGCAGCGGTCGTAGGTCAGCAGGGCGGCCGTGCCGTCGGGCTGGCCGAGCGTGGTCGCCCGGCCGAGCGGGTCGAAGCCGTCGACCACGGACATCTCGCCGTCGTCGACGGTGACCTGCCCGGTGCCGGCGTCCAGCGCGACACCCCGCCGGCCGCCGGTCGGGTCGACGGTGGCGGCCAGGTTGCCGGCCGGGTCGTACTCCCGGGTCCAGACCGCTCCGGTCGGGTCGGTCGTGGCGACCAGCCGGGACAGCGCGTCGTGGGCGAACCGCCAGGTGGAGCCGTCGGGCAGGTCGGCCGAGGCCAGGTTGCCGAGGTCGTCGAGGGTCCGGGTGATCGCGCGGCCGATCGGGTCGACGGTGCGGGTCTCCTCACCGTGCTCGCCGTGTTCGACAGTGGTTCGGGCGCCCAGCGGGTCGACGGTGGCGGTCAACCGGCCGCCGGAGGTGTACTCGTAGGCCCAGAGTCCGCCGTCCGGATTCAGCCGGGAGATCAGCAACCCGGAGACCGGGTCGTAGCCGTAGCTCGTGCGACGTCCGGACGGCGTGACCGCTGCGGTGACCCGGCCCGCCGGGTCGCGTTCCAACCGCGCCGTGTTGCCGTCGGCGTCGGTAGTGGCGATCAGGTCACCGTGGGCGTCGTAGTCGTAAGCCACCTCGACCCCGGTCGGGTCGACCACCCGCCGGAGCAGCCCCCGGTTCCAGTCGAGCCGGGTGATCCCACCCTCCGGGTCGGTGACCGTCGACGGATTCCGCTGCTCGCCGGTGTAGCCGTACCCGGTGACGGCACCGGCCTCGGTGACCACCGTGGTCACCCGGTCCTGCTCGTCGTAGCCCCAGGTCAGGTCCGCCCCGGACGGGGTGACGGTCCGGACCCGGCGGCCCCGGCCGTCGTACTCATGCACCGTGGTCGACCCGTCCCGCTCGGTGAGCAGGACCGGATTGCCGTACCGGTCGTAGCTGGTCGATTGCCGGTGCTCGTCGGCGTCGACGACGCCGATCAACCGGCCCCGGTCGTCGGCGATCCAGGTGTTCGACCGAGTCCCATCGGCATCGGAGACCACCGTGACCCGGCCCGGCAGATACGCGAACCGGGTGGTCCGGCCGAACGGCGACCGCTGAGCGACGACCCGGCCCGACTGGTCGTAGTCGTTCTCCGCCTCCACCACACCGTCCGCATCCAGGACGGCGGCGATCAGGTGGCGTCCGCCGAACTCCGCCCACCGGTACGTCCGGGACCCCAACGGACCGGCCGCGGCGGTCAGCCGGCCGTCGGCGTCATACGAATAGGAGATGGTGCGGCCGTCGGAGCCGGAGGCGGCGACGATCCGCTCGGCGCCGCCCACCGACCCCCAGTCCAGGTCGATCGACCGGCCGCGGCCGTGCTCCAGCCGGACCAGCCGGCCGGCGGCGTCGTGTTCGATCCGGACCAGGTTCCCGTCCTCTTCCGGCCCGACACCGAAACTCAGCAGGGATCCGGCGGCGGTGAACGACCACCACGACCCATCCGTCCCCGCTACCCGCAACCGGTCCTCGGGTGCCGCAGTGAGCCAGACACTCTCGCCGACCGCTCGGTCCCAGCCCTGGCCGAGCCGGGGAAACACGAGCTGTCGTCCGTCCGGGAGCCGGAAGCGGGCTACCCCCTCGGTGTCGAACGTCAGGCCGACCTCGGCCAGCGACGACCAGCCCGGCCCGAACCCGCCAGTGCCCGGATCGAACGAGTTGTAGCTCCGCCCCCACACCAGCAGCGCGGCCGCACCAGGGAAGGCCAGGTCGGTCTCGTTCTCGACGAAGTTGCCGGTCGAGGTGTTCACCGGATCGTTCGCATAGCCGGTCGTCGGCGGATTCCCGTACGCCTGCGGCGGCTCGATCGTCAGATCCTGCCGGGACGCATCCACACCCGCAGCCCGCAGCGCGGCCGCCAGCGCACTGTTCGACAACGTCGAGACGTTGCCCTCACCGCCCGCCGCGGCGAACGCGTCGGCGACCGTGGTCGCCCAGGTCACGTCCTCGTCGTTCGCCGCCAGCCACTTGTCGAACCCGACAAACACCCCGGACGCGTCCAACCGACCCCACCGGCACGACGACTCGAAACTGGAGAAGTCCGCCCGCAATGCCGCCGGCTTCGGCCGCAGATCATCGTTCGCGCCCTTCGACGACGACGCGAAACTCCGCAGCTTCGACGGCCGCGCCGACGACGTACCACCCCCGCCGCCACCGCCGGAGCCGCCGGGGGCCGGGGTCTGCCGGGACCGGTTCACCGACGGCGACCCCGCGATCGTCGGCTCCGCCGCCGGCGGCCCGACCGGCGGATCATCCCCACCGGTGGCCCAGTCCCAGCCCTTCTCGAAGATGTTCCGGTCGTCGTGCTCTTTCTTCCACGCCCGTGCCGTCTCGCGTCGCTGCTGCTCCTTCCGGGCCTCCTCGGCCAGCTTCCGGACACCGGTCGCGACCTCCCGCAGCCGGGCCGACAACTCGGTCGCATCACCCGCCGCCGTCGCGGCATTGGTCCGGAACAGTTCGGAGAAGTGGCCCTTGAAGTCGGTCAACCCGGTCGACACCCAGGTCGCCCGGGACCCGGCCTGACCATCGACCGCGCTGGCGGCGTTGTCACACGCGGTCGCGAACACGGTCGCGACTCCGAAGTCGAACGGAACATCTTCCTCGATGGCGCCGAGGTCGCCCATCAGCTCTCCTCCTGATCGCGCGAGCCACCCGGTGCCGCCCGCTACGAAACGGCAGGCGGCACCCGGGTCGGCACGGGCGACTACTTCGCTTGCGGGTTGATCGGGCGCCGGCCCGGAGCTAGCTCCACGACCGCGCCCGGAAAGACACGAACGCGACCCGAGATCAGGCGCCGCCGCCCGCGGTGAAGATGTTGGTGGCGATCTTGTTCAGTTGCTGGTGCAGCTCCTCCAGCTCGGTCTTCGCCTTCTGCAGCGCCGTCTTGGTCTCCGGCCAGGTCGAATTCCGGAACGTCGTCGCCAACGGGCCGTCCCACACATCGGGCCGGGACAGCTTCTGGCCGTTCGTGTCGAGCTGGCCCAGCTGCTCGGTCAAGCCGCCGTTGATGATCCGCTGAATATCCCGGATCGCTGCCTTCGCCTCTTCGGTCGACAGCACTCGATCTGACATCACGAACTCCTCTCGACCGACCACCCCGGCCGGTCATGTGTGGAAACTGTCGTGGTCACGCATAGCGACCGTAAGCATCCTCACACGGGCAGAGGGTCACCCGGACATCGAGTGCCGGAACTCGTACTAATTCTTCAGGGGCGCGAGTGGTCAGCCGACCATCGCCGTCTGTGCTTCCGGCGCCGCCGCGGAAGAGGCCGCGGGGCTGACCAGTCCGGCCGCACCGTCCACGGTGATCAGGTCGCCGGTGCGGAGCCGGTGGGTAGCGTCGGCCACCCCGACCACGGCCGGGATGCCGTATTCCCGGGCGACCACCGCGCCGTGCGAGTTCGAGCCGCCCATCTCCATCACCAGGGCGCCCGCTGTGAGGAACAGCGGCGTCCAGCCCGGGTCGGTGGACGGGGCGACGAGGATCTCGCCGGGGTCGAGATGCGCGCCGACCGGGTCCAGCACCACCCGGGCCCGGCCGGTGACGGTGCCGGCCGAGGCGGGACTGCCGAGCAGGGCGCCGGCCGGTGCATCCTTCGGCCGGAGGGTGGCCTCGGGTTCGGTGCCGTCGGAGAGCAGGATCCGCGGGATGTGCCGGCGGCGCAGCTCGGCGGCGTACGTCGCGCGGTTCGCCGTCGCCACCGGCCTCAAGTCCGTGCCGTCGAGTCCGCTCCGGGCCTCCGCCAGGTCGACGAAGAAGACGTCGTCGGCGTCGGCCAGCGCGCCGCGACGGACCAGCGCCTCGCCGACCCGCTGCAGCTGCTCGCGCAGCATCGCGAGCGAGAGCACCAGCAAGAACTTGGGGCTCTCCCGCAGCCCGGTCAGCCGCCGCGCGCGGTCGAGCGCGAACCCGAGGACCCGGCCGCGCGCCGAACCCGGCCCACCGACCCGCCGGACCAGCTCGGCGATCATGGTCTCGGCGGTGGCCTCGCCGGCCGCGAACTGCGCGGCCGGCGCCAGGGCCGGGTCGTCCAGCGCCAGGTAGTTCCTGACCACGCCCAGCAGGTGGGTCGGGTCGTCACCCCAGCGTGGCATGCCGAGGTCGATCTCTGCGACCGCCCGATGACCGTACGTCCGCAGGAATCGGGCCAGGCCCTGCTGCGCGACGCGGGGGAGGGCGCCGGACGCGTACGCCTCGGCCAGGTCGGGGACCGACGCACCGAACGCGGCCACCGAGGCCGGATCGGCCCGCACCTGCTCGGTCAGCTCCCACAGTTCGAGGTCCATCTCTGTGGTCACGTTGTTCGGCAGACCGCGCAGCACGGTCTGGATCTCCTCGCGGGTGGCCCGGTCGCCCAGCAGCCGGCGGGCCAGCGCCTGGGCCGCGAAGCCGGGGATGGCGTAACCGAACGTCGACGGCATCAGCAGGAAGGTGTCGGTGGAGAGCACGCGCTCGACGAAGTCGAGCCGCTCGGCCGCGTCGGCGGTCGCGGGCACCGTCAGGGCTCGGCGGAGCCCCGCCTTCGACCGTTCGATCCGGCGGACGGCCAGGTCGGGGGAGATCACGGCGAGAACGGCGTGCAGCGGGAGCCGGGTCCGGACCATCACCCGGGCCACACCGCCGACGAAACCGGCGCGGCCGGCCGGCTCGACCGCGAACCTGGGATCGTCGGTGAGCGAGCCGACCACGGCCGCGGCGCGGGCCTCCATCACGCCGAGCGCGGCCAGCACCAGCCGCCGGGCCATCGGGTGCCGGAACGCAGCGGTCGCGTCGATGAAGGGCCGCATCCCGGCGATCTGCAGCGCGCTCGGGCCGGATCGCGGATCGGCCGGTCGGGAGTGCAGCGCGACCCGCGCGATCGAGGTGCCGATCAGCCGCAGGCTGGCCAGGCCCATCGGCGTGAACGGGCGGGTCAGTCCCTGGGCAAGGGAAGCGCAGAGGAACAGCCGGGTGCCGTAGGCGTCCGGCCGGTTGAGCAGCGGATACAGTGTGGTGATCGGTCGCGCCTGGGTCAGCCAGAACCGGCCGGCCGCATCCAGCGCCCACTCGGTGTCCTGGGGCGCGCCGTAGTGTCGCTCGACCTCGGCACCGAGCCGGGCCAACTCGGCCGCCTGAGCGTCGGACAGGCAGCCGTCAGCGCTGCCGTCCGCCAACGACTGAGAGGTCGTTCCGCCGCCGGACAGCGCCCGGATCGCGACCCGCTTGTCGCCGTTGCGGCGGGCGAGTACCAGCCCCGACGAGCTGTCGACGACGAGGTGGTCGGGGTTCACCGCACCGGACACGACCGCCTCGCCGAGCCCCGGACTGGCATCGATCACCGCCCGGTGGCGGGTGCCGGCGACCGGGTCGGCGGTGAACATCACGCCGGCGGCGGTGGCGTCGATCAGCTGTTGGACCACCACGGCCAGCGCCACGCTCGACGGTTCGATGCCGTTGCTCGCCCGATAACTCACCGCCCGGTCGGTCCACAACGAGGCCCAGCAGCGCCGGACGGCGTCGAGCACAGCCTCGGCGCCGACCACGTTGAGATAGGTGTCCTGCTGGCCGGCGAAGCTCGCCCCTTCCAGATCCTCGGCGGTGGCCGAGGACCGCACCGCGACGGGTACGTCGGTGCCGAGTGCGGCGTACGCGGCGGTGATCTCCGCGGCCACCTCCGCCGGCACCGGCGCCTCGCCGACGATCCGGCGAGCGTGCTGGGCGAGCGGGTGCAGCGCGGCCGGGTCGTCCGCCGCGGCCGCCAGGGCGGTGAGAACGCCGGTCAGCCGGTCGCCGACCGCCTCCCGGTAGCCGGTCGTGGTGACGCAGAAACCGGGCGGCACCGGGAAACCGGCGCGCAGCAGAATCCCCAGGTTGCGGGACTTGCCACCGACATCGGCCAGATCATCGGCCGTGACGAGATCGAGAACGTACGCCATGGAATGAGACTACGGCGATCCGGCGAAGAATTCAACGCTTGGTGAATTCTTCTGCCGGTGGGCTCGGCCGCGACTCTCCGGGGCGCGGGTAGCGTCGGTCCGCGTGACCGTTCGGCATCAGCTCGGCTATCCGCAGACCAGGCGCGACGACGTCGTGGACACCCTCCACGGCACGCCGATCGCCGACCCCTATCGCTGGTTGGAGGACCCGGACTCGGCCGAGACCGCGGCCTGGGTCGCGGCGCAGAACGCCCTGACCGAGGGCTACCTCGCCGGGCTGCCGCAGCGAGCCTGGTTCACCGCGACGATGGCGGCGATCGTCCGGCGGCCGCGGACCGGCGTGCCGTTCGTCCGGGCCGGACGCTGGTTCGTCACCCGCAACGACGGGCGGCAGGACCAGGACGTCTGGTACGTCGCCGACAGCCTGGACGAGCTGCTGGCCGGCGGCCGGGTGCTGATCGACCCGAACGGCTTCAGCGCGGGCGGCACCGACTCGGTCGGCAGCTTCGGCGTCAGCCCGGACGGGGCGCGGGCCTGCTACGGGCGGTCCGAGGGCGGCAGCGACTGGCAGACCTTCGTGCTGCTTGATCTCGCAACCGGTGCGGAGATCGACGACGCACCCATTCAGACCAAGTTCAGCGAGCCGACCTGGTTGCCGGACAGCCGATCGTACGTTTACGTCGACTTCGCCCACGACGGCCCGGCCGACGGCACCCAGGCCGCAGCGCTTGCCGGTGCCAAGCTGCGGCTGCACCGCCTCGGCCAGGCCCAGGCCGACGACCGGGTGCTGCTGGAGTTCCCCGACAACGACGAGCTGATCATGTGGCCGGAGCTGAGCCACGACCGCCGCTGGCTGATCGTCTCCATCGTCGAGGGGACCGACAGCCGGAACCGGCTCTGGGTCTATCCGGTGCTGGACCAGGCCGGTCCGAGCCGGCTGGGCGAACCGATCCGGCTGATCGACTCGCCGGTGGCGCACATCGGGTTCGTCCGGACGGTGGGCGAGCGGCTGGTGCTGCGCACCGACCTCGACGCACCGCGCGGGCGGATCGTCAGCTGCGATCTGGGGACGTACGAACGGACGGGCCTGGCGGAGCTGATCGAGCTGGTGCCCGAGGGTCCGGACACTCTGGAACACGTCGTGCCGGCCGGCGAGACCCTGCTCGCGCTGTCGCTGCGGGACGCGATGCCGGTGCTGCACCGGCATGCCCTGGACGGGTCGCTGCTCGGCGAGCTCGACGTCTCGGGAGGTGCGGTAGTCGGGCTGAACGGCAGTGTCGACGAGCCGGTGGCGTTCGTGGGCATGTCGTCGGTGACCGCACCGACCGAGGTGTCCGCGGTGGACGGCGGCAGCGGGCAGGTGACCGCGTTACCGGAGCTGGTCCGCGCCGCCGGCGACGGCTCGACGGTGTTCGCACCGCCCGAGGTCCGGACCGAGCGGCGGGTCGCGGCGAGCAAGGACGGGACGGCGGTTCCGTACTTCTTGATCGTGCCGTCCGGCGTGGACCTGGCGGAGCCACGGCCGACCCTGCTCTGGGGATACGGGGGCTTCAATGTCCCGATCGCCGCGGAGTATCGGCCGGGGTGGTCCGGCTGGCTGGCCGCCGGGGGAGTGCTGGTGATCGCCAACCTGCGCGGCGGCGGAGAGTTCGGCACCGACTGGTATGAGCAGGGCCGGCTCGGTGCGAAGCAGAACGTGTTCGACGACCTCGTGGCGGTGGCGGAGGACCTGGTGGCGGCCGGCGTGACGACCCCGGACCAACTGGCCGTCCACGGTCGCAGCAACGGCGGGCTGCTGGTCGGCGCGGCGATCACCCAACGGCCGGATCTGTTCGCGGCGGCAGTACCCGGGGTCGGCGTGCTGGACATGCTGCGCTTCCACCTGTTCACAATCGGCGCCGCCTGGATCTCCGACTATGGCGATCCGGCCGACCCGGACCACTTCGCGACCTTGCTCGGGTATTCGCCGCTGCACAACGTCCGGCCCGGCACGGCGTATCCCGCGACCCTGGTGCTGACCGGCGACCACGACGACCGGGTCGTGCCGCTGCACAGCCACAAGTTCACCGCGACGCTGCAGCACGCCCAAGCGGGCTCGGCGCCGGTCCTGGCCCGGATCGAGCCCGCCGCCGGCCACGGGGCGGGCAAGTCCGCCGCGATGGTCGCCGCCGAGTGGGCCGACCTGCTCGCCTTCTGTGCCTTCCACACCGGTCTGCGGACGCCCTAGCGCCCGCTCTCTCGCCGGTCCGCTCGGGGGATTCGCAGGGGGATTCGCACCAACCCGACATTCCTTCCCACTTCGCGCGCCGGAGCGCGACCTCGCGCGTCGTGGAGGGTCCGCGAAGTCGCCGTCCGGTGCGCGAAGTGGGGCGTGACGGGGCCGACAACCGGTGGGCCTACTGAATTTCCGGGACGCATCGACCCGGAGGGCTGGCGAGGGATGCTCCGTAGGTACGCCCGGTGTCGTGAATCGACCTGGGAAGGTGCGGAAAGCGCTTACTCCGGACGATCCGTGCGGGGCGAGGTCGATCTGCGACACCGGCGGCGCCATTCCCGGACCAGGCGGAGCTCGCCGCGATCGCGGTCTCGCCGCCAGCGTTTCTGTGCCCGTGTGGTCCCGTGCCGCCGCGGTCTGCTCCGGCGACTCGCCACATCGCGCGCCTTGGTGCGACTTCGCGCGCCGGAGTGCGACTTCGCTCGCCGTCGCCGGTGCGTGAAGTCCCCGTCCGGTGCGCGAAGTGGAGCCGGGCAGGGCAGGGGAGGTGGAGCCGGGCTTGGGAGGTGGAGCCGGGCTTGGGAGGCGGAGCCGGGCAGGGGAGGCGGAGCCGGGCGGGGAGGTGGGCCGGGCCGGGAGGGGGGCGAACGGCCCGGGCGGACATTTCGAGAAGCGAGCGGAGCGTACGCGCTCAGCCGGCCTGGTCCATGTGCAGGACCTCCCAGACGTGACCGTCGGGATCTGCGAAGCTGCCGCCGTACATCGGACCTTCGGCCATCGTGTCCAGCCAGGGCTTCCCGCCGGAGGCGAGGGCCCGCCGGACCAGCGTGTCGACCTCGTCGCGGCTGCCGGCGGACAGGCAGTTGATCACCGACGTTCCCGCGGCTGGGTCGGCCACCGGGCCGGTGACGAAGTCGGCGAACCGTTCGCGGACCAGCAGCATCACGAAGATGGTCTCGGAGACCACGATGCAGGCAGCCTTGCCGTCGCTGAACCGCGCGTTCACGTCGAACCCGAGGCCGGTGTAGAACCTCCGCGCCACGGCGAGGTCGGCCACCGGCAGGTTGACGAAGATCATCCGGTTCATGCTGCTACCGACCGGCCGGTTCCGCCGAACTCGTCGGCGCGGGCGCAAATTCTCGCTCTCGAAATCTGTCGGTGCCCGCCGGTACGTTGGTCGCTATGACCGCTCTGGACACCGAGGCCACGTTCGCCCAGCTCGTCGAGCCGCTTCGGGGGGAGCTGACGGCCCACTGCTATCGGATGATGGGCTCGGTGCACGACGCGGAGGACCTGGTCCAGGAGACCTATCTGCGTGCGTGGCGGGCGTTCCATGGCTTCGAGCAGCGCTCGTCCGTGCGGACCTGGATGTATCGGATCGCGACCAACACCTGCCTGACCGCGCTGGAGGGCCGCTCGCGCCGCCCGATGCCCACCGGACTCGGCCAGCCCGCCTCCGACCCGAACGGTGCGCTCGACAACCGCCCCGAGGTGGGCTGGCTCGAGCCGCTCCCGGACGCGGTCGTCTGGGGCAAGCCGACCGACGACCCGGCCGATCAGGTGGTCAGCCGGGAGAGCGTCCGGCTGGCGTTCGTCGCGGCGCTGCAGCACCTGACCCCGCTGCAGCGGGCCGTGCTGATCCTCCGCGACGTGCTGGCCTGGCCGGCCGCCCAGGTCGCCGAGGCGCTGGACGTGTCGGTCGCCGCGGCCAACAGCGCGCTGCAACGGGCCCGGGCACACGTGGAGACGATGGTTCCCGAGGAGGACCAGCTGGTCGACGACCATGCCCGCGAGCTGCTCGACGGCTATGTGGCGGCCTTCGAGCACTACGACGTCGATCGGATCGTGGAGCTGCTCACCGCCGACGCGACCTGGGAGATGCCGCCGTACGCGGGATGGTACGAGGGTGCCTCCGCGATCGGCACGCTCATCCGCAACAACTGCCCTGCGCAGCGCGCCGGCGACATGCGGCTGGTGGCGACCGCGGCCAACGGTCAGCCGGCGTTCGGGATGTACATGCGCGACCTCGACGGCGTGCACCGCGCCTTTCAGCTCCAGGTGGTCAGTCTCCGTGATGGACAGGTCTCGCACGTCGCCGCGTTCTTCGACGTGTCGCTCTTCGACGCCTTCGGCCTGCCCCGCGAGTTCCCCGCCGACCACAGCTGAGGGGCCACCCGTGCAGCTCCGGCCCTGCCCTGGCGAGGCCTCGGAGCGAGCGAGGGTGTGAGCATGCGGGATGCTCCCTCGGAAAGTGCCAGATCTGGCAGGGGTGAAGCGGTTCAGAACTGCCGTATCCGCACACTTTCCGGGCGGGGATTGGTAGGGCCGATCGGAGCGAGGTTGCGCGGCGTCGGAGCCAAACCTAGGTAGCACGACCGTCAATCTGGGTAATCGTCTCCGATGTGATCGGCGCGCGATGCTGGCGTACTGGATGGCGTGCCGGTCCCCCATCACTCCGACTCTTGCCCCGACGACCTGACGTTTCCCCGTCACGGATCGCTGCAGCGCCGTCCGTGTGCCCCCGCGGACCGCGCGGACCAGCAGTCGATCCGCCAGGTCCTCGTCGGGCGATGGTGGGGCCGGCACGTCCTCCCCGCGCTGTGCGATTGCGACACCTGATGCCGTACGCACCCATGTTCGCTTCCTACCCGTGCGGCACGTCGGCCGCCGGGTCCGCGCCCCGCCGCTCGGATGGCGACGGCTCGAGCCGTCCGCACCGGACCGGTCCGGGCCCGGCCTTCCGGCGGCCGTCGAGCCGTGCGTTTCAGCCCCGAGGTGCTGCGCTCGGCGCTCCCGGGTGGACCGCTCGTTCCGCCACCGTCCTGCGCTGAGACAGCCGGTGACAGCCGACCTGCCGCGCATCATCAGCCGGCGGCCGGCCTGCCGCGTCGCGGACGTACCCGCGGGGCCCGGTGATCGGCCTTCCCGCGAGCCGAGGACGGATTAGGCTGGAGCCTCCCCCGACCAGATCCGGGCAGCGAGGTAGCCGCTGCGATGTCCTCCTCCCTCCTCGAGCGCTCGGCGCCCAGGGCTGCCCTGGCGGCGGCGCTGGCCGACCTGCGCGACGGCGGATCCGGCGTGGTTCTGATCGCCGGCGAGGCCGGGATCGGCAAGTCGACCCTGCTGTCCGCGGTGCTGGCCGACCTCGCCGAGAGCGCGGGCCGGCCGGAGAGCGGCGAGTGCGACGTACGCGTGTTGCGTGGGGCGTGCGACGACCTGGTGGCCGCCAACCCGCTGGGTCCGATCCTGGAGGCCACCCGCCGCCTCCCCGCTCCGGCATCCGCGGCACCGTCCGGCTCGATCGACCCGCTGTTGCCGGCGCTGGTCGACGAGTTCGAGCGGACCCCCACCGTGCTGGCGATCGAGGACCTGCACTGGGCCGACGACGCGACCCTCGACGTGCTGGCCTATCTCGCGCGGCGGATCGACCGGATGCGGCTGCTGATAGTCGTCACTTATCGCGACGACGAGGTGGCCGCCGACCATCCCGTGCAGCGTTTCCTTGCCGCAGTCCCGACCGCCGGCACCACGCGTCTCACGCTGGAGCCGCTGAGCGAGGCCGCGGTGGAGCGGCTGAGCGCCGGCAGCGGATGGGACGGTGAGCAGCTGTATGCGATCACCGGCGGCAACCCGTTCTATCTGACCGAGACGTTGGCGGCGCCGGCCGACGCGCCGGTGCCGCGGCGGGTGTCGGACGCGGTGCTGGCCCGGCTCCGCCGGCTCTCGCCGCCGGCCCGGCGGGGGGTCGAGCGGATGTCGGTCTGGCCCGGTGTGCTCGACCTCGACCTGGCCGGCGATCTGCTCGGTGCGGACCTGGACGCGCTGGCCGAGGCGGAACAGGCGGGGGTGATCCGGGTCGGACCCGACGGGCTGACCTTCCGGCACGAGCTTGCGCGGCGGGCCACCGAAGCCAGCCTGTCCCAGCTGCAGCATCGCCGCTGGCAGCGGGCGGTCACCGAGGTGTTGCGGTCTCGGCCCGAGCCCGACCTGCCGCGACTGGTGCACCACGCGATCCGGTCCGGCGACTCCGACAGCGTCGCCGAGTTCGCACCCCGGGCGGGTGCGGCCAGCTCCGCCGCGGGTGCGCACCGGCAGGCGTTGGTCTTCTATGCCGCGGCACTGGAGCACCGGGACCGGCTCGCCCCGGACGTACGGGTCGAGGTGCTGGACGGCTATGCCTGGGAGCTGTACAACGCGTACCGGTTCGCCGACGCGGTCGAGTACGCCACCCGGGCTGTGGCGGCGGCGGCGCGGCTCGGCGATCGGCAGACCCAGGCCGGCGCGATGGGCCGGCTGTCGCGGCACCTGTTCATGCAGGGCGAGCCCGACCAGGCCCGGGACCGGGCGATCGGGGCGGTGGAGCTCGCGGACGACCCGGACTCGCTGGCGGCGGCGCAGGTCTCGCTCGGTGCGCTGATGGCGCTCGACGTCGACTGCGAGACCGCGACCGAGGCGCTCGACGAGGGACGCCGGCTGGCCGAGTCGGCCGGCCGGACCGATCTGGTCGCGCTGACCCTCAACTACGACAGCCTGGCCCGGCCGGACTACAGCGCCGACGACCGGCTGGACGTGCTGCGGCACAGCATCGTGCTGGCGACCCGGTCCGGCGCGCACGAGTTCGTGGCGCGCGGCTACACCAATCTCGGTGAGCTGCTCTATCGCTACGGGCGCTACGACGACCTCGACCTGCTGCTCGGCAAGGCGCTGCGGTTCACCCGGGAGCGGGGGTTCTGGTCGCACAGCTACAACCTGGAGGTGCACCAGGCGCTGCTGACCATGCGGCGGGGCGACTGGGCGGCCGCGGAGTCTGCACTGCGTGACCTGACCGAGCGTCATCCGGACCCGGGCATGCTCGCGCTCTACGGCGTACCGCCGCTGGCCCGGCTGCTCGCCCGCCGCGGCGATCCGGCCGCCGAGCCGCTGCTGCGGGAGAGCTGGGAGCGGGCACGCCGGCAGCGGATGCTGATCGGGTTCGGACTGGCCGGTGCGGCTCTGCTGGAGTGGGCGTGGTTGAACGACGACCGTGACACCGCCGCCGAGGTCGTCCGCACCTGGTCCGAGATCGCCGGCCGGCCTACCGCGACTCCGCTCTGGGCCGAGATCCGTCGCTACGCGGCGCGGGCGGGGATCTCGACGCCGGCCGACGAGGGCGCGTTCACCGATCCAGTTGGCGATGACAGCGCGGATCCGTGGCAGCACGGACTGGCGGGGGACTGGTCCGCGGCCGCGGCGGGGTGGGCGGCGATCGGCGACCGGTACGAGCGTGCGCTCGAGCTGGCCGACTCGGGCGAGACCGAGCCGACGTTGGCCGCGCTCGGCGAGCTCGACGGCCTCGGCGCCACGGCGGCATCGGTGGTGGTCCGCCGCCGGCTGCGCGGGCTCGGCGTATCCGCGCCGCGCGGCCCCCGGTCGAGCACCCGGGAGAACCCCGGCGGCCTGACCGGCCGCCAGCTCGACATCGCCCGGCTGCTCGCGGACGGACTCACCAACGTCGAGATCGCCGACCGGTTGGTGCTCTCGGTTCGGACCGTCGACCACCACGTCTCGACCATCCTGGCCAAGCTCGGCGTCGACTCCCGACGCGCCGCCGCCGCCGTCGTCCGCAGCTGGCCCTGACCCGGCACCTAACCGGATCCGCCCGGCCCGAACCCGCCCCGCCCGCACGTGGAACCGCCCCGCCCGTACGCGGAAAGTGTGCAGTTCCTGCACTCTGAAGCGTTTCGGAACTGCGGCTTCTGCACAGTTTCGCGGGTAGCCGGGGTTCCGTGGGGGCCCGGTTTCCTCCCGGAGGGTCGGCAAGGTGGGTAGGCGGATGGGCAAGCTAGGCACCTCATGCCGATGCCCGCACGGGGTGATCGGCCGCCCAATGGTGTCGTGGTGTTCTTCACTCCGGATATCCGGCTGGTCCGCGCCGAGGACCATGTCGTCCTCGACGTCTCGGTGATCGGCCTCCAGCAGGGTCAGATCGACACGCCCGACGGCAGGCGGTACGTCCTCACCGGGTCGGGGCAGCTCCGGGTCCGGTTCGGCGCCCAGCAGATCCTGGAGTACGCGGCCCCCGCGCCGAGCGGCAGCGGGACCACGATCCGGGCG
This sequence comes from Microlunatus ginsengisoli, assembly GCF_039537205.1. Lineage (NCBI taxonomy): Bacteria > Bacillati > Actinomycetota > Actinomycetes > Propionibacteriales > Propionibacteriaceae > Microlunatus > Microlunatus ginsengisoli. The sequence continues at coordinate 99,654 of NZ_BAABAB010000015.1, forward strand.
CGCCAGGACGTCCCGATCTACGGGCCGGCCAGCGACGTGGTGGTCACCGTCGCCCCGGCCAGCCCGCCGATCGAGCTGAGCGTCGCCGGCATCCTCGACGCGCTCGGGCGGTATCCGCTCGCCGTCGCGGCCGGTACGCCGAGCCTCGACCGGGCCGCCCCGCCGACCCCACGCCAGCGGGCGCAGCGGGCCGCCGCCGTTCGCACCCCGCAGAACGGTTCGCCCCCCGCAGACGGGGTGCGAACCGATCCACGGGGTGCGAACGCCAACCCGGGGCCGGTTACCCGGATCGCCTTCCCCCGGCGGCTGGTGGTGGAGGTCCCGGGAGGACCCGGGCCGCGGCTGTCCCACGCCAGCGAGCCGGTGAGCAACGGCGGGGCGGTCGAGCTCTGGACCAGCCGGTACGCCCTGCTCAGCACCGATCCGACCGAGCCGCCGAGCGAGCCGCCGATCCCGGTCGGTCTCGGCAAGCTGCCCGGCAACCCCAACCCGCCGCTGGCCGTCAGCGACACGCTGCTGGTCAACACGCTGACCGATGCCAACGTGGACACCTTCGCGGCCCGGGCCAGCGCGGCCGACCCGGCGACGATGACCGACCTGGCGCTGTCCGGACTGGGCGGCTGGATCACCCTGGACGGCACCTGGCAGCAGGCGGATCCGACCCTGCCGCCCGACCGGCTGCGGCACGAGACCCGGCAGGGCCGGGACCAGTTCCAGCACAACGTGCTGGTCGGCCGGCTGCTCCCGTTCGGCAACCTCTGCGTGCTGACCAGCACGACGGTGCGCAAGTTCGAGACCGGCAGCCGGCGCTCCGCAGCGCTGAGCTCGGTCGCCAACCTGGACATCCTCGAACCGACCGTCCCCTTCCCAGAGACCCGGAGCGAGACCGTGCCGCCGCCGGCCGGCAGCCCGCCGGGCACCCCGCCGACAGTCGTCACCCGGGGCAACCCGTGGCCGTGGGACTCGATCACCGTCGCCAACCCGCCCGCCGGCAACCAGGGACCGGGCCCGCAAGGGCATCCGGAGCTGTCCAGCTTCACCGTCGGCGGATCCGACTGGCGGTTCGAGGTCACCGCGGTCGACCGGCAGGGAAACCCCACCACCCTCCGGCTGCCGATGTATTTCCGGGCCGGCACCGCTCCGATCCCGCCGGGCCTGGCCAACGCCTGGGTCGCCGCGGTCGCCGCCACCGGGATCGACCTGGCCGGCCAGCCGCTGGCGATGACCAGCGTCCCGCCCCCGGCTCCGTTGCCACCGCACGCCGACGGGCGGGTACGTCCGGGTCGGGCCGGCGGCGGCCTTCCGCTCGCCGAGACCGCGACCACCGTGCTCGCCAACAACCTCACGCTCGGCTTCGCCGCCGACGGCCGGCCCGAGGTGACCGAGCTGCTCGCCCGGATCCCCAGCATCGATGCCCCGGTCCGGGACCTGGTCGGCCAGGCCGGGCAGCCGGGCCAACCCAACCCGGCCGCCGCCGTCGGCGAGGTCGCGCTGAGCTACGCCAAGGCCTACCGCGACGCCGCGTACACCGCCCTCAACGCCCAGGGCCAGCTGTTCCTGCAGGCGGTGAAGAAGGAGGGGAAGGAGGCGGTGCTCGAGCTCGGCAAGAGCGCCGCGGGCGGGCTGGCCGCCGCCGGGCTTCCGATCGGCGCGCTGTCGGCCAGCTACGGCACGGTCGCCGGCTCGCTCGATCCGGCCAAGGTGCAGGACAGTCTGACCAAGCTGGCCTCCGGCAAGGTGGATCTGAGCGTGCTGACCGAGGGCGTCGGCACGCTGCTCGGCCTGGTCCCGCTGGACGAGATCGTCGATCTCGACGCCGACCTGCCGCTGGACGAGGCGCAGAAGGTCGTCACCGACGGCCAGGACGGCGTGCTGACCAAGACGATCTTGTACGACGTCCCGCTGTTCCGGCGCGACCCCGTCACGCATGCGGTGATCCCGTTCCGCAAGGGATTCATCGAGCTCGCCCCGCGCGCCGACCTGACGAACCCGAAACTCACCGTCACCCAGACGCTGACCGCGGACGCCGACGCCCAGCAGGCGCACCAGACGACGTACGCGGAGGTGAAGGGGCTGGAGCTGAAGGTGTTCTACCGCTCCGACCCGCCCGCGAACGAGGCGGCGCTGGTCACGGTGCCGTTCAAGACGATCTCCGCGTCGTTCCGGGACACCGAGAAGCCGGAGATCGACGTCAAGTTCTCCGCGATCCGGTTCGGTGGCCTGCTGGCCTTCGTCGGGGTGCTGGCCGAGCTGATCGACGACCTCGGGCTGAGCGACCCGCCGGCGCTGGAGATCACCCCGACCGGGGCGAAGTCGTCCTTTTCCTTCCAGGTCCCGACCGTCGCTGTCGGAATGTTCGCGCTGGCCAATGTCACGTTCGCGACCAGCCTGGAGTTGAACTTCGCCACCCAGCCCGCGGTGCTGCTGCTGGTCGAGTTCTCCAGCTTCGACCACCCGTTCCGGCTGACCGTCGCGCTGCTCGGCGGTGGCGGCTACCTGCGGATCGGGGCGGCCTCGGACGGGCTGGCGCTGATCGAGGGATCGCTCTCGTTCGGGGCCGCGATCGCGGTCAATCTCGGCGTGGCCGCCGGCAGCGTGGAGGCGATGGGCGGGGTCTGCTTCCGCTACGACCGGGCCGCGCAGCTCGCCGAGATCGTCGCCTTCCTGCGGGTCCGGGGCGAGATCAACGTGCTCGGCCTGATCTCGGTCTCGGTCACGCTGATGATCACGCTGACCTACGACCTGAACCGCAACTCGCTGATCGGCGAGGCGACCCTGGTGGTCCAGGTCAGCGTCTTGTTCTTCTCCCAGAGCGTCACCGTGCCGTTCACCTGGGAGATCGCCGGCGGCAACGCCGATCCCACCTTCGCCGAGCTGATGGCGCCCCAGGGTGCGGTCGGCGAGCTGCCGTGGGACACCTACTGCCTCGCCTACGCCTGAAGAACGGGAACGCGATGACCTACTCCGTGATGTGGACCCTGCTCCCGGTGGGGTACGCCGTCGGCGGCACCAGCCGGCTGCTGTTCGACGCCGTGGCGTCGTTGAAGATCGACGACAATCGGCCCCAGCTCGGCGTGTCGCCGCTGCGCGACTGGCCGCAGACCCTGGCGGCGTTCGGGCCGCTGCACGTCCAGGTCCGCGGCGAACCGGCGCCGCGTCCCGCCGTGGTGCGCACCAAGGCCCCGGACGGCGCGCTGTGGCAGGCGATCTTCGCCACCGCGACCAGGGTGGACAAGCCGGCACCGCTGCCGAAGGCGCTGCCGATCGCGCCCGAGCCGCGCTCGTTCGCCGACACCGCGTCCGCGCTGGACACGCTGTTCGCGTCGGCGGCAGACACCCCGACCATCGACCTGGCCGCGGATCACCCGGCCGCTCGGGCGATCGAGGCGCTGGCGCTCCCGGCCGAGGCACGTCGGGCCCTCGCCGACGACACCCGGCGGATCGCCGACCCGATCGCGACGTACGCCCGCTCGCTCGCCACGCCGCAGCGGACCCGGAACCGCAGCCGGGCCGAGCGGGCCGCCCTGGTGACCCCGCTGGACCAGGTGCCAGCGGTCGAGCGCGCCGACTTCCACCAGGTGGTCGGGCTGCTGCTCAACCACCCGATCCTGTCCGAGATCCTCGGCCTGCGGATCCGGCTCGAGATCGACGCGTTCACCGACGAGCGGCTGGTCCGGGTCGCCGACGGTCAGGGCCGGCTGATCCAGGGCGAGAAGCCGGTCCGCCAGCCGTGGTCCCGGGTGGTCGCCACCCCGGCCCAGCGGCGGCTGGTGATGGCCACCCAGCGCAGCGACACACCCGAGGTGGTTGCTGGCATGGTCGACGTCGCCTCACCGGCGCGGCGGAAGGAATACCTGGTCACCAGCATCGACGTACCCGGGCTGTCCGCGCAGCTGGAGGCGCACGCCCAGGCCCGGAAGGCCGAGACCGCGCTCCGCACGCGCAGCTCCCGGACGCCGCCCGGCAAGAACCGGCTGCCCGTGCGCCGCGACACCGGGCTCACCCTGGCCCGCCGCGGCCGCCCGGAATCGGTGGTCCGTACCCAGCAGCAGCGCGCGGTGACGCTGGCCGACCCGTCCTCGGCCGCCGAGACGGTGGACGGCGCGCCCGTGCTGTATGCCGACGACGTCACCGTCGGCTTCCGGCTCGACGTCGCCGTGGACGACAAGCCGTTCGCCTCGGTCATGCACCGGCAGGTCAGCTACCGGATCGGCCAGCGCGAGCTCGCCGGGGTGGACGAGGGACGGATCGAGGGCATCGTCGGGGTGCAGCAGACCGACGAGCACGACGTCACCACGCTGCGTACCGGCGAGGAGGTCGCGTCCTGGGACGGCTGGGCGATGGCGGTGCCGAAGCCGGGGCCCAAGGTGGCGGCCCAGCCGGGCGCGCCCAGTCCGGTCACCTCGATCGACCCGACGGTGCTGGGCGGCTACGGCATCCAGATCGAGCTGCGACCGGCCCGCAGCACCCTGCCCAAGCTCCGTTACGGACACCGCCACGCGCTCCGGCTGCGGGCCGTCGACCTCGCCGGCAACTCGATCGAGCCGGCGGCGATCGACCCCGCGCAGCGGATCGAGGCCGGCCCGTACCTGCGGCACGAGGCCGCTCCCGGCCCGTACGTCGTCCCGCGCCGGCGCTACACGTTCGGCGAGTCCAACGAAAGGCTGGTAGTGCGCCCCGAAGGCGGCTCGGGAGAGCGGCACCTCGCCCCGCCGAGCGCGTCCTTCGCGCTGTGCGAGGCACACGGGCTGTTCGACGGCGCGTTCGGCGACGGTCCGGGCGCCGCGGCCGAACGCGCCCGGCTGCTCACCCTCGCCCGGCGGGAGGCCGGAACGTTCCTCGACCCGACAGTCGTCGCACCGAGCGGGCAGACCGCCCCGGCCCGCGGCATCGGCCTGGTCAGCAACGACCCGGCCGTGGTCCCCGCGGTCACCCTGCCGATTCCGCGCGGCGACACCTTGCCCAACGGCGTGTACGTCGTGCACGACACCACCGCGGCGCTGACCCCGTACCTGCCCGACCCGATCGTCACCGGGGTCACCATCTCCGGGCTCGGTGCGCTGCCGCCGCTGACCGTGCCCTTCAGCTCAGGCTCCGGTCAACCGGGCGCGTCCGGCTGGCCCGACCGCCAACCGGTCCGGCTCGTCGTGCAGCCGACCAGCAAGGCCGAGCCCAAGCTGGCGGCTCGCGCGGTGAGCGCGGGCGGACGTACCGATCTCGTGGTGTTCGTGCCGCCGGCCTTCGACGGCACGTTCGAGCTGTCCTGCGCGCTCGACCCGGCCCGGCTGGCCGAACTGGACACCGGCCAGGCCACCGCCGCGGACGTGATCGCCGGACGTCATCTGGGGCTGTCCGCCCGCCAGTCGATGAGCGTGGTCCACCCGGTGAGGAAGCCGCTCGCCCCGCCCACGATGATCGGCCAGCCCAGCCTGACCCCGACCGCCGGCGGCGTCGGCGTCCAGGGCACCGCCCGGTTCGACGTCCATCGCGCCAGCTCCGGCACCGTCGACGTGCTCGCCAGCTGGGACGAACGAATCGACACCGGGATCGGCGAGCTCGGCGAGCCGCAGCAGCGCCGGCTGGTGGTCGGCTCGGCCATGGTCGACGCCGCCGGCACCGAGCCGGCCGAGGTCCACCTGGTGCACGACTTCGGCGACACCCGGCACCGGCGGGTGCGCTATCGCGGTGTCGCCGCGACCCGGTTCGCGGAGTACTTCCCGCGGGTTCCGGCGGGCGACACCTCCCAGCAGCTGGCGGGCGCCGAGGTCGAGGTGTCGATCCCGAACCGCGGCCGGCCGCTGCCGCCGGAGGTGCACTCGCTCGTGCCGATCTTCACCCACACCACGACCAGCTCGCTCGGCACGATCAGCAAGGTCCGCAAGACCCGCGGTCTGCGGGTGTACCTGCGCCGGCCGTGGGAGCAGACCGGGGAGAACGAGCGGCTCGGCGTCGTCATCCCGGCCGACACCCCGGTCGTCGGCGGCCAGCCGCCCGCGCTGAGCACCCTGATGCAGGAGTACGTCTCCCGCTGGGGCGGCGACCCGATCGCCAAGGGCGAGGCGGACCAGGCGCCGGTGCGGCTGACCGCGCTGCAGTTCCCCAACCGGGTGACCGGCGAGTCGCCGCAGCTGCCGCTGGTCGACACGGCCCTGGTCGCGGCGGGGGAGCGGGCCCGGATCGTCTCCCACGCGGTCAAGTTCGACCCGCGCCGCCGGTTGTGGTTCGCCGACATCGCACTGGACGTCCCGGACCAGAACTGGCCGTTCGTCCGGCTCGCGCTGGTCCGGTTCCAGCCGCAGTCGGTCTCCGACGAGACCAGGATCTCGCCGATCGTGCTGACCGACTTCGCCCAGCTGCCGCCGGGTCGGACGGTCAGCGCCGCCCGCGAAGGCAAGTACGGCGTCCGGGTCAAGGTGAGCGGCACCAAGCCGCCGATCGGCGTCACCGCCGCCGGGCTGGGCTACACCCTGCGCCAGGAGCGCCGGATGCCGGACCCGCTCGACCCCGGTCTCGATATCGGCAGCGACGCCGGCATCGCCGCCGGCTGGCAGGTCAGCGCCGAACCGGCGACCGGCGAGTTCGGGCTGGCGAACCTGGTGCTGCGCTGGACGGGCCCGGCGGCCGTGCCGCCGCAGGCCACGGAGCTCGAGGCCGGCCGAATCGTGGTCGAGGAGACCGTCGCCGGGCTGCCGCTGCTGCCGGATGCACCCAGCACTCGGACCACCCTCGTCCAGACCTTCGACCGGGCCGCCATCGGCTTCGGCTGACCCACCCCAACACACCCACGTCCCCCCGACCGCGGGTGGGGGAGACGTAGCTCCCGAGAGGCATCGCTCATGACCGTCATCCGCATCCGCGACAAGATCTCCCTCACCCCCGGCGGGATCATCAACCTCGACCTGCCGCCGGGCGGCGAGGACATCGTGCTCGTCGCCCGCGAGATCGTGCTCGGCGGCGGCCGGATCACCGATCGACCCGTCACCCTGGTTGCCGAGGTGTTGACCCAGGTCGGCGGGATCGACCGTGGTCTCACCCTGTCCCACAGCGCCCCGCCCCAGGACTCGATCACCCTCGCCCGCGGCACCGTCGAGCCGGACGTACCCGTGACGGAGTCGCAGCAGGCCGCGGCCGGCAAGGACGGTTTCGCCCTTACCGCGTACGTCCGCACGCTCCGCGCCAGCACCGCGGTCACCCTCGGCCAGGGCGGCGGGCGCGGCCGGATCGGCCGGGACGAGATCCGCAACGCCTGCCAGATGGTGCCGGACTCTCCGGACCATCCCTGCCGGCATCTGGACATCAAGCACCGGGACTTCATCGAGGGGCCGCCCGGCGGGCCCGGCGTCGACGGTCAGCCCGGCGGGCAGGCCGGGTCGGTGGTGATCCACTGCGTCAGCAACGGCCTCGGCTCGGCGGCGGACTGGCGCGGACGCGGCGGTGCGGGCGGGGAAGGTGGCGAAGGAGGCAAGGGCGGCAAGGGTGCCGGCTTCAAGCCGCCCCCCGGCGACGACGGCGCCGACGGGGAGAAGGGTGCGACCCCGGCCGACAAGAACGCGGTGATCGTCGGCCATACCGAGACCGACTGGTACGCGCTGGTCGCCAAGCTGCCGTACGCGCCGGAGTGGGCGCGGTTCCGGGCGCAGCAACTGGCCCACATCCTGCGGGAGCACAGCGGCGCCGGGGTCAGCGGCGGACGTACCGACGGCTTCCTCGCCGAGCGGGCCGGGGCGGCCCGGCTGCCCGTCGTGCAGCCGCCGTTCCCGCTGACCGACCAGCAGTTCGTCGACGTGGTCGACGAGAACGGGGTCGAGTTCGACCTGGAGATCGTGCCGGAGGTGAGCCTGTACGACAGCATCCGCCGCGGACGCGCGGCGGAGGTCGAGGAGGCCCTGGTCGCGCTCAGCGGCACCGCTCCCGGCGCGGTGAGCGCCGCCCGGGATGCACTGAAGGCCGCGTTGGCCAGCCTGCTCGGACCGGGCGGCAGCTTTCTCGACCAGGGGGACCGGGCCCGCGGCCGACGTACCGTCGCCGATCTGGCGCGGGCCGACGCCGCGGCCGCGATCGATCGCTGCGCCCGCGTCCTCGGCCAGGTGTTCGGCGGCGGAGCAAGCCTGGTCGTGCCCGGCCTCGGGCCGAGTCCGACGTCGATCGACGCGCTCGCGCTGGCCGGCTCGCTGGCGAGCCTGATCGGCACGATCCCACCGGCTCAGGCGGGTAGTCCGGTGCCGAGCGTGTCACCGGTCAGCGCTCTACCGGCCAGGCCCAGCCTGGCGGTCAGCCGGGCGCACCGGACCACGGCAGGGCCGTACGAACCGGGCGCGTTACCCGGCAGCGTGCCGGCGCTGATCGGCCTGGCGCAGCACGGGCAGTGGCCGGCGCTGGCGGGTCCGACCGAGGCCCGGGCCGTCGACCTGGTCCAGGTGGCCGCCCAGCTCCGGCAGGCCACCGGGCCGCGGCCGGCCCGCGACCTGATCGTGGAACTGGCCGAGGCCGTCCGCACCTGGCTGCTCGCCGACCTGCGGATCGAGCAGGCGGGCGACGCGCTGGCGGCGGTGGACTGGGCCCGGGCAACCGCCCAGCAGGCACTCGCCGACCTCGGCGCGGTCGGCAACTCCGACTTCCGCAAGGCCATCCCGGTGCTGATGCGCGCGGGCGGGCTCGCCGCCGACGCCATCCGGTTTCACAGTCTTCGGGCCCAGCGGGCCGCCCGGCTGTACACCCTGAGCGAGGAGTCGCTGACCGGTTTCGGGGCCCGCTCGGCCGTCTCCGACCCGGACCTGATCTGGTCCATGGTCGACCGCGGCGAGCAGCTGTTCGGGCTGACCGACACCGTCCGCGAGCAGGTGACGGCGCTGCTCGCCAGCGACGCCGATGAGCAGCGGGACACCTACACCGCGCGCGGCACCTTCCGCGCCAAGCAGGACGCCGGGACCGCCCGGCTGAAGTTCGTCGCTCCCGATCTGCCGCCGGATCCGCAGGCCTACCCGGGCAGCGCGGAGGTGTTCGCACGGCTGCGGAGCGAGGAGGCGGGCTTCTGGTTCGACGCCGCGCTGGCCGACATCGAAGGTGCCCAGAGCGACGCCAAGGTCACCGGCGCGACGGTCACCATCACGTTCGACTCGGCCGAGAATGCACGGACCGTGCCGGTGACCCTGACCCATCAGGGCTTCTCCAGCCAGCTGGACCTGAACGGTGCTCTGCACACTCAGTCCGCGCTGCCGGCCACGCTCGGGGTCGTCTGCGTCCAGGCGCAGACGGACGGCACCGAGACCCAGGAGCCGATCGGGCTGGACTACGCGGTCGGCAGCCGGGACCGGACACCGCCGGAGATCCCGGCCGGCGGGCTGGAGCCGGAGCCGACGTTCCCGGCGTACGGCCGCGGCGTCGTGGCCGGCTGGCGGTTGGTGCTCGGACTGGACTCCGCCCAGCTCGACCCGTCCACCATCACGATGATCGAGGTAGAGCTGCGGCACGAGTCGCTGCAGGAGAAGCAGATCGTGAACCTGCTCCGGGTCGAGCTGGCCACCCAGGGACTTGCCGCCGGCAGCAGCGCGCCCGGCCGGGTCACGCTCACCGGGGAGGCGCCGACCGGTGGGCTGCAGGTGCTGCTGAGCAGCTCCGATCCGGCTGTCCTCCAGGTCCCGTCCGGCGTGCTGGTGCCGGCCGGGGAGCGTACGGCCAACTTCAGCGTGAAGGCGCTGAAGGCGTCCGGTACGTCCGCGGTCCGGATCGCGGCCCGCACGGCCGACGGGGTCAGCCGACGGGCCCGGATCCCGGTCCGGCCGGCGCTGCCGCCTGCGGTCTCCCGGCGCGTGCTCGGCGGGGCGGGTGTCGGGGCGGCCAACTGCGTCGTGCTCGTCCCGGGCACCGGATCGGCACCGGACCGGCTGTTGGTCACCGTCTCGCCGCCGAAGCCGAGCGAGGCGCCCAGCGGTCCGCTGGTCGCACCCGAGGTGCACCTGCTCGGCTCGGACCTGTCGCCGGTCCGAGTCGGCGAGCCGGGCGAGCTGCCGCGGGCGGTGAGCGTCGATCCAACCCGCTCGGCGGCGTACGTCGTGCTGGCCGAGCAGCTGGTCAAGCTCGACCTCGCCACCCTGAGCGTGGTGGCGACGGCGCAGCTGGGCTTCGGCCTCGTGGACGTCTGCTGCGCACCCACCCACGGGGTGGTGTTCGTCAGCGACCTGTCGCGCGGCCGGATCCACGTGCTGTCCGCGGACGACCTCTCCTCGCGGCAGATCCTCGGCGGTCCGTTGCCGGGGCCGGCGAACCCGCTCACCGGCGTCTCCCGGATGGCGCTGGACGGAGACCGGATCGTCGTCGCGCGCGGCGCCGCCGGGCTGGCCACGCCGGTGGCCGCGGTGACCGAGATCCGCCGGCAGGTCGACGGAACCTGGGCGATCGGGCGGAACCACGACTTCGCCGGACCGTTCATACAGCCGGTCGCGGTGGCGGTGGACCCGGTCCGCGGCTGGGTGTACGTCAGCTCGCTCGGCAACCCCGGCCGGCCGCCGACACTGACCGTGCACAACCGCAATCTGCTGCTCCGCGCCGAGCTGCCGCTGCCCGGCAACGCCAACGGGCTCGCGGTCCGGCCGCACGACGGACTGGTCTACGTTGCGAGCCAGGGTGGCACCCTGCTCGTGGACGGCCCGGGCGAACAGGTGCTGCGGATCCAACCGACCGGCCCGTTCCCGTACTCCGTCGCCGTCAACTCAGCCGGCAGCGCGTACGTCGCCGACCTGATCGAGCACACCGTCAGCAAGGTCGAGACCCCCGCCGAGCTGAAGCTCGTCCGCCTCGCCTGAACGCCCGTCCCGCCCGCCCCTGGCTCTCCGGCTGCCGGCTCCCCGACCCGCCGGCCCGCCGGCTCCCCGACCCGCCGGCCCGCCGGCCCGCCGGGCCCGGCGCCGCCCCTCACCCGAACCGGAAAGTGTGCAGAAACGGCAGATCTGAAGCGCTTCAGACTGCGAGAAGTGCCCACTTTCTCGGGGGACGGGGACCAGCGAACCTGCTCGGCACGGAGCGGTCCGGGACCCTCGTACCCTGGGTAGGTGAGCGAACTGCCGATCTCCTCGCCGTACCGCAGCACGCCGGACGCGCCGGTCAGCGACGCCGAGCGCGATCAGCTGAACGGCCGGCTCAACGCCGCCTTCGAGGCTGGCAGCATCGACGCCGACGATTTCCGCTCGCGGCTGGACCGGTTGTTCGCGGCCCAGCGGCTCGGCGAGCTCGTCCCGGTGGTGCAGGGCCTGCCGCCGCTGCCGACGTACGACACCCCGAGCATCGTGGACGTCGGCACCGGCCAGCCCGGAGAAGTCAGCGAGGCTCGACCGGCCGAGCGGATCGCCCTGATCCTGATCGCGGTGGTCGGCGTGATGTTCCTGATCGCGATGATGCTGCTGTTCATCCTGATGGATTGATCATCCTGATGCGCCGAGCGACAGTTCCGCTGCCGATCGAACGAATTTAGCTAAGGCTCACCTAAACTGTGGCGTACAACACGCGGGAGTCCGTGCCCGAACGATGCTTGTCTTCCTAGAATGAAACTGTGCCGCGGCAACCGATCACTCAGAAGAAGATCGCTGAACACGTTCAGCGGCTGGGTGAGCTCTACCCGCCCATCTCACTGGACTCGGTCGATCGCACCATCAAGAACCCGCAGGCGGTGGCCGATCGCTACGGCCACGTGATCGATTACCTCGCTCGAGTCGAGCTCGAGGTGGACCGCAACGTGCTCGAGCTGCTCTGCCTGCTGCCCGACGTCGACGACACCAACAAGACCTTCTACGCCGACGTCTGGCAGCCGCAGGAGATCCAGCACGGGCTGATCCTCGATCGGCTCCAGCAAGACCTCGGCCGCCAGCCCGCCGAGCCGCACCTGGACGTCTCGTTCAAGATCAAGATCCTGGGTGCGCTGGCCAACCTCAAGCCGATCCAGGACGTCGCGAAGCTGCTCTATTTCCTCACCGGTGCCAGCACCGAGCGGCAGGCGGTGCTTGCGTACAACCAGATCAACTCCGGGATGCGCGAGTTGGGGGAGAGCGCCATCTCCGAAACCATCATCTCTCCGATCAAGCAGCAGGAGCCGGGCCATTTCGCCTTCTACCAGATGTCGGCGACCGCGATGATCCAGGACAAGGTGCTCCGGCCGTGGCAGGTGTTCCTGACTCGGGTACTGCGGGAGAAGTCGTACAACCTGGTCGGCACCAACGCGATGGACCGCTATCGAGCGGACATGGGCGGGGTGGTCGTCCAGCTGGGGCTGGACAGCGACCTGGAGGGGTACGCCCGCGAGGTGGGTCGGGTGGAGACGCGACTGCTGTGGGCGAACGAGCAGGGGATGGAGTTCCCGCCGTACATCCTGCGGGCGCTGCGGGAGAGCGTCGAGCTCTATCAGGAGCGGCTCGGGCACACCGGCCGGTTCGCGACCGCCTGACCCTCCGGTCGTCGACAGGCTCCTGCCACCCGCCGGCCCGTTCGAAACTATGCTGTTGTTGCGGCGACACGCCGGTGGCAGCTGCAACAGCTGCACAGTTTTCCGTTCGGCAGACAGGACGGAGGGACGATCTGTTGCGACGACGGCCCTCGCGGGCTAGCGGCAGGCCTGGGCCAGCCGAGCCAGCTGGGCGATGGCGAACGGATACCCATGGATTCCGGCACCGATCACGATCACGTCGGCCACCCCGGACACGTAGCTGTGGTGCCGGAACTCCTCGCGCCGGTGCACGTTGCTGAGGTGCACCTCGGCGATCGGCAGCGCGACCCCGCTGAGCGCGTCACGCAGCGCAACCGAGGTGTGAGTCAGCCCGCCCGGGTTGATGGCGATCCCCGCGCAGTCCGTCCGAGCCTCGTGGATCGCGTCGATCAGCACTCCCTCGTGGTTGCTCTGCACGCAGCGCAGTTCGAAGCCCAGCGCCGCGGCCGCTTCGGTTGCCAGCCTCTCCACGTCGGCGAGGGTCTCCGTGCCGTACACCTCCGGCTCCCGGGTACCGAGCAGGTTCAGGTTGGGGCCGTTGATCAACAGCAGCCGGCGCGGTGAGTCGCTCACGATCCGTACGGTATCGGTCCGAGCGCGGCCGCCAACCGCTCGATCGCCTCGTCGGCCTCGAACTCGTGCCCCCGGTCGGTGACGATCAGCCGGGGAGCGGGGAATCCCATCCCCGAGCACAGGCCGACCAGCTCGGCGTGACTCGTCCGGGTGGCCGCGATCGGGAAGATCGGGTCTTGCTCGCCGGCTTCGAGGATCAGCGGCCGCGGCAGGACCAGCGCCGCGAGGTCCGTCATCTCGAACCAGCTGAGCAGGCCGGGGACGCTGTTGCAGATGCAGTGCGGCACGGAGCAGATACTGGCCGCGAACGAGGAGAAGTACGTCCCCACGACCGCCGCCGCGATCCTCTGATCCAGCGCCGCGGCCAGCAGGGCGACCGCGCCGCCGCCCGATCCGCCGAGCACCGCGATGCGGCGCGGGTGGACACCCGGCAGTCGAGCCAGCGCGGACACGGCGGCCATCGCGTCTCCGACCCGGTCCCCGAGCACCGGACGGCCGGTCAGCAGACCCATCGTCGCGTCGACCTGGCAGGAGCTCGACGCCCGCCCTTCCGCAACCGCCTCCGAGGTACGTCGCCGGCCGAAACTGCGCAGCTCCGGACACAGCACGGTGCAGCCCGCATCGGCCAGCTTCAGCGCGAGGCCCCGGTGGTAGGCGTCGTCGGCGTCGACCAGCGAGTCGATGCCCGGGCCATGACCCGCGACGGCGACCACGCCGGCACCGGTGTCCCGATCCGGCGGCGGTCGGACCAGCCAGCACGGAACGGTCGTGCCACGGCGCTCGAAGCTCGCTGCGCGGATCCGTGGGCCTGGTCCGGGGTCGCCGACGGTGAGGGTCGCGTCCGGTCTCCGGTCGGCGATGGCCAGCAGCTCGGCGAGGCGCTCGCGGCCAGCGGTCTGCCACGGACCGAACGCTGCGGCATCTGCCGGCACCCGGAGGCGTCGTACGTCCTCTGCGCCCGTCATCGTCCTCCGACCGTCCGCGCCTCAGACAGCTCGTTCATCCGTTCGCTGGTCCGCCCGGTCGTCGGCTCGGTCGGCAGGCCGCTCAGCGCGGCGGTCCAGAGTCGCATCACCGCGTACGCACGGAACGGTCGCCAATGCTCCGCACGCTCGAGTACGGCGGCGGGCTTGACCTGCCCGAGCGCCCGTCGAAGCACCAGGTCACTCGCGGGGCAGGCGTCCTGGTCGTGGAGCACCCGCATGGCGAGATAGTCCGTCGTCCACGGTCCGATTCCCGGCGTGGCCAGCAGGGCCGTACGCACGTCGGGTCCACGGGCCAGCACGAACCCGTCGGCGAAGAGCCGGGCGACCGCTCGCAGCGTCCGAGCGCGTGCACCGGTGACGCCGACAGCACTCTGCAACTCGTCGACCGGAACGTCGGCCAGGCGCCGCGGCTCGGGAAACCGGGTCAGACCGGCCGGTCCGGGATGGCCGTACGCGGCAGCCAACCGGCCCGCAAAGGTTCCCGCGGCCCGGACCGAGACTTGCTGACCGAGCACCGTGACCACGGTCGCCTCGAACGGCTCGGGAAAGCCGAGCACGCGCAGGCCCGGACGCACCCGACCGATGTCCGCGAGCACCGGGTCCTGGTCGAGCACCCGGCCGACCGCCTCCAGGTCCGTGCCCAGGTCGAACCAGTCGCCGACGAGCCCGAGCACGTCTGCGGGCGGGTCGTGAGCCGATCCGACCAGGGTGGCGGTGACACCGTCGGAATGCAGCATCACCGTCGTCGGCACCGGCCCTGCGGACGACGGCAACAGCCGGGTCAGGCTTCGCCGTTCCGACTCGATCCGGTCTATCCCCGGTATCGCATGCCGGACCAGGTAGCCCAAGGCGGTCTCCGCGTCGAACGCGCCGTTGGCCGGTAGCACGGTCACGGGCCTGGCCTGTCGCTCGATGCCGGCCACACCCCTGAGGAGCCGCGCCGGTGACTGCCGACGAAGTGGTCATCGACGATGCCGACCGCCTGCATCAGGGCGTACATCGTGGTCGGACCGACGAACTTGAACCCTCGCTTGCGCAGCGTTTTCGAAAGCGCCACCGACTCGGGTGAGGTGGAGCGGAGGTCGGCATACGACTCCGGGGCCGCCGGCTCTGTTTCGGGTCGGAAGGACCAGACGAGGTCGACCAAGCCCCCCTCCGCGCGGAGGGCCACGGTCGCGGCGGCATTGGCGATGGTCGCCTCGATCTTGGCTCGATTGCGCACGATCGCCGAGTCGCCGAGCAGCCGCTCCACGTCCGAGTCGCCGAACGCGGCCACGACATCGGGATCGAACTCGGCGAACGCCGCTCGAAACGCTGGTCGCTTCCGCAGGATCGTCACCCAGGACAGCCCGGACTGGAACGCCTCCAGGCTGATCCGCTCGAACAGGCCCCGCTCGTCGCGGATCGGCATCCCCCACTCAGTGTCGTAGTAGTCGCGCAGCAGCGGGTCCGACGCCGCCCAGGTGGGCCGCGCCAACCCGTCGTCACCGATCACCAAGTCGCTCACCTCGGCGACGCTAGCTGGACCCTCTGACAATTCGAGCACGACAGGTCGCCCGGCCCGATGCCCGACCGGGTAGCCCATTCCGGCTGCGCGACTCTGGCGGTGGTTCGTCACCAGGCTCCGCTGACCGAGCTGCGCGCCGCCGCCCTCGCTAAGCCGCAGCCCGGCGCGCGGAGGTGGTCGGGTGGCCGGCCGGGGTCGCCGTCAGGGTGCTTCACACCCCCCGCTGCTGCTTCGCACCGCGGGCTGGCGGTGTGGAGCGGCAGTCAGGAGTGTGAAGCAGCAGTCAGGGGCGTGAAGCAGCAGCCAGGGTGTCGTGGGGTAGGCAGGGTGTGGAGCAGCGACCTGGGTCTCATGCGGCCCGTCGGTGCGTGTCATTGGCGGATCTCGGCTGGGCATGGCGCGCCGCACCGGGTTCCGGAGGGGCCCCCGCGGGAACGTCCGCGGAGCGGACGCGGTCGGATAGCTGGCTGGCGTCGGCCCGTCAGGGGTGCTTCACACCGCTCGCTGCTGCTTCACACCCCGGGTGAGCGGTGCGAAGCAGCAGCCAGGGGTGTGGCGCAGCGAATTCGGGCTCAGGTTGGGGTGTCGTCGCGGACATCTGCGAGCTCGGATGGGCGGCGCAGATGCGGCCGGTCAGCGGATCAGGACTTGGAGCTCGCCGACCGGTAGCTGTTGAGTGCCGACCTGGTCCATGGTGACGACGCCCGACTGGCCGCCGACGACCCAGCTGATGGCCCAGTGGGAGGTAGCGCGAACGGTGTAGCTGCCCTTCGGGAGGCTCGGCTTTTGATACCGGTAGCCGCAGCTGCTCGCTTTGCCGGCCGGGACGGCTCGGGTCCACTTCTTCCCGGGGCCGTCGCACGTGACTGTGTGGCCGTCGCCCATGTCGTAGCTGACCGAGGTGAGGTTCGCGTCGAGGGAGACGTAGAGGTTCGCGACGCGTTGGGAGACGGGGCCGACGTGGGTCGGGCCGTCGGCCCAGAGCCAGAGCGGGTACCCGACGGCGGCCATCTTCCATCGGTTGATCGACGGATCGGGTCCGATGCCGGGCTTCACCGCCGGGAGCTGGAGCTCGGCTACCGCCATCAGGGCGATCTCCTGGGGGCTCACCTGTACGACCTGCGGGGCCTTGGGGTCGGACTTCTTCGCGGCGGGCTTCTTCGTCGGAGCGCCTCCGATGGCGAAGGTGCAACCGCCGCGTTCCGCGTCACTGAAGTACACGCAGTTGCGGATGGTGCGTGCTCGCTGCGTCGTAGGTTTGGTTGCCCCGGTTGGCGTGCGCGGACGTAGGGGGCCGTTGTAATGATGCTCGTTCGCGCGGCGGGACGCGCTCCACCGACGGTCAGGGTCGGCATGATGGGCCTTGGCGCTAGCGGTGATTCTTCGATCTGTGCCGTTGACATCTAGCGTGGCCTCCGCCGGCACTGTCGCAACCCCCAGCAGCACCGTGACCGTGAGCAGTAGAGCTGTCGCCGCGCCGAGAATTCTCTTGCGAGTCACTCGCATGACGAAGCCGTCCCCTTCTCATCGCCGTCCCACACCTTCCACCGGCCGTCAATCCTCCGGACGTATAGGGAGCGCAGAAGGATCTGACCGGTGCTGACCTGGTTGCCGTTGCGATCGAGGACCCGGTTCTTCGAGGCGTCTTCACAGACCTCGAGTGTCAATTGCGATGGTGAGTACCCACCCGTTCGGATGTACCCAATCTCGACGCCACTCGTATGGGTGTCGCCGGCCTTCTTCTGAGCCCGAAGGAGCTGTGACTGGAAATCGAGGTATGGCCCGGCGGCCGTCGCCTTCATTACTGCGGTCGGCTCGAGTGACCCGCCCGTCGCTGCCACTCTGTTGGTATCCGCGATGAACGTCCGGTATGCCTTCTCGGCGGCCTCGAAGTCCTCGCGCTGCTGGCGCTCGAGGCTGGTCTCGGGCGGGCTGGGCTGCACGGTCGGGGTCGGCGAGGGAGAGGGTCCGCCACCGCTGTCGCAGCCGACGAGACCGAGCAGGCAGGCAGCGGCAACCGCAGCGCCGAGGCGCACGCGCATCCTCGAGGTCATCAGCGGCTCCCGGGGGTCGGAGAGGGCTGGAGTCTGACACGCACGGGAGCGTCCTCAAAATCCTGCCCGATCGCCCCCGCGGCGGATTGTGACGTACGTAACATCGCGACCAGATCGGCCAGACAGTCGGCGAGCGGCCTCGGTCCGGCCGCCATGCCCGCTGCGCCGGGTCGCGCGTCGAAGGTGCTGGTGACAGCAGACATCGCCACCCCTTCCCGACCTCACCCGGACAACTGGTCATGGACTCTGGCAGCCGCGCGATCCAGGAACAAGAGCGTTCCCGCCACGGACAACACCGAGGCGATGCGGACAACACCGTGGCGATTCGGACAACACCGGGGGTGCGTCGGACAACACCGTGTCCGGACGCGACCAGACGGTGCGGCCTCAGGCGGCTCCGTCGCGGAGCTGACGGGCTCCGATCGGTGCCTCCAGATGAGCCTTCGTGACGATCGGGAGCGCGACCTGCGGTTGCGGTCCGTTGCAGTCGGCGCCGGGCAGTTTGCCCACCCAGAGGGTGATGGTCACTTCCTTCTTGCTCTCGGCGACATCCACGCGCGTGAGCACCGCGCACGGCGGTCCGGGGGTGAGCGCGGCATGGACCAACACGTCGTTCGTGCCGGGGATGAGTTCGACCTTGTTCCATCGCTGTCGCCGAGCGTCGTCGGCGGCGACCGGGGTGGCCAGACTGGGCGTCGGCTCGGCAGAGCCGTCCGGGAGGGGAGAGAGCGGGCCGGACGAGACGATGCCGGTGGGGTCGGCGGCCGGTCCTGCGGCCTCGCCGCCGCCGCCTTGGGACGCGCAGGCCGACATGGTGAGGACAGCAAGAGCGGAGATGGCGACGACCACGGGCAGCCGCCAGGAAGGACGTGACATTGCGTCTCCTTCGAAAACGTGACCGTCAGTGCGCGTCGAAGAAAATCTTCGAGCCGGAATCGATGACGGTCAGGCGAATATCGGACCTCAGGGCCCGGCGCCGTCGCGCCGAGCCCCTTGGTCACTCGAATGTGGAATTGTCGGAGCAGACCTGCGGTCAGCTGGTCTGGTATCGCACCGCGTTGTAGAGCGAGGCGACCTGGTTTCCGTAGTACGGGCTGTACATGTACGCCGGGGAATTGGTGTAGATGAAATCGTTGTGGCCGTTGACGTAGCCCCAGTTGCCGTCGAAGTTCCGGAACCAGGGGCCGCCGGATGATCCACCGGTCAGGCCGGAATACATGTAGATCGTTCCGTTTCCGGGGTTGCCGGTGTTGCCGCACGCCTCGACCAGGTACGCGCCGGTGAACGGCGCGGCCTGCGGGTAGCCGAACGCGCAGGCGTAATAGTTGGCGCTCTGGTTCCACATCAGACCCTGGGCGCCCAGGTAGTCGGCGATGCGGTAGCCGAAGTTGCGGTTCATCGTGGCTGCGCCGACGTCCTGGGTGAAGTCGCGGTTGTAGAACCACGCCGAGGTGGTGGTCAGCTGCCGGGCGTACCACGTTCCGTACGGCCGCGAACCGTTGGAGTAGGACGGGACGAACGCGAAGTTGCTGTCCCACACCTGTCCGTCGGCGACGCAGTGTCCGGCAGTCCAGACCAGGCTCTTGCCTTCACTGTTGACGATCGATCCCGAGCAGACGTAGTTGAGACCGCCGCGGGTGAAGAACACCTTCCCGTTCGTGCGGGCGGCCGGGTAGTAGTAGGGGAGGTTCGGATACCAGTACTGCGGAGCGATCGTGGATGGCGACCGCACCGCCCGGGGGGCGGCAGCCGCCTTGCCGGGCGCGATCTTGACCGCCGGTCCTTGGGCCTGCTTGACCGTCGCGCTCTGCTGCTTCGGCGCGGCCCCGGGGAGTTTCGCGGCGTTGTCGAGCGACTTCGCGGCCTTCATCCGGGCCGGCGTCCAGTAGTCGGCGACGGCGTTGGCCTCGGCGGCGACGCCGGTGCCCTTCATCAGCTTCTTGGCTGCCGGCGTCAGCGTGTTCGGATGGCTGACCGTGGCGTACTTGGGGGACTGGGGAGTTGGATCAGCGTTCGCCGTTGACGGGATCGCCAAGATCGAGGCGGCCGTGGCGGCGGCGGCGAGTGCCGCGAACACCGACACCCGTGCTCTGGTGTTGCCCATGGGTTTGTTCCTTGTTGATCGGGCGTCGGCCTAGCCGAGCGCCAGGTGGTCCCCGAGACCGAGTTGTTCTTGGCCGCTGCCCCGAATCGCCGGACCCGAAAGCCGAGCCGATGAGGCTTGATATTCAAGCGGGCTGTCATCGCGCGTTGTGTCGCTCACCGTGGACTCAACGCCACCGCAGAGTTGCCGGGATTCGTTCTCCTCCTTCCTCCCGTCAAGCTGGCCGGCACTCGTGGGGTTGACAACCGTCTCGAGGACTCCCCGTCCTGATCACATCCATTGCAGAAGAATGAGGTGTGATCACTTTTCGTCCGCTCGAGGGTTGGGGCTGCGACTCCGTGCTGAAGTTCACCACGCGGCACTAGCGCGGCGCAATGGAATATACGAGACAAATTCATGACCAAGCAGAGAACCGCTTGTGCGCCCCCGAAACATAGCCGAACACACCGATTCGGCGGCACTTCTTGCCCGAAATCCCATTTACGAGAGCACCAATTTTACATGGACAAAAGAAATTGAATGTAAAACAATTCTCGTTGCGCTGAGCGAACGGGACATCGACCTCACGATGGGCTCGCCGGCGCACTCGGAGGTCCGGGCCCGAGCGCAGCCGGCGCCGGTGTCAGAGGCCGGTGACACGCAGCGTCACGTTGATCCGGCCCGTGGTCAGCCCGCAGCCCGCTGGTGCGGTGCCGGGCAGGATCGTGGTCACGCCGTGGAATGCCAGCCGCGAGGGGCCGCCGAAGACGAACAGGTCGCCGGAGGCCAGGGTCAGGTCGACGTACGGCCGGGTCCGCGTCTCGGTGTTGCCGAACCGGAAGCGGCACGTGTCGCCGACGGACAAGGACACGACCGGCGCGAGTGACACCTCGTCCTTGTCCTGGTGCATGCCCATCTTGGCGGTGGCGTCGTAGTAGTTGACCAGCGCGGTGTCCGGCTCGTACGCGGCGGCGTCGGGGTCGCCGACGGCCGTCAGCGCCTCCCGGCCGAGCGCGGCCAGCCAGGACGGCATCGCCAGCACGCGTCGGCCGTTCACGTTGCTGGCCTCGCGGGTGTAGCGGTACGGCTGCCAGTGCCAGCCGAGGCACACGGTGCGGACCGACATCTCGTGGCCGCGCACCTTCGCCGCGGTCGGCGGTACCGGGCCGGCCGCCCAGGCCCGGAACTGCTCGACCAGGAAGGACTGACGCTCGAGCGACAGCCAGCCGGGGACGTGCACGGCACCCGGGGCGATCTCGGCAGTCCCGGCCGGCGGCGCCGTCACGCGGCCGACTCCAGCTCCAGCAGCGCGGCCTTCGCCGCGAGCCCGCCGGCGTACCCGCCGAGGCTCCCGTTGCTGCGCAGCACTCGGTGGCAGGGAAGCACCAGCGGCAGCGGGTTGGTCGCGCACCCGGAGCCGACGGCTCGGATGGCCCGGGGCCGGCCGAGCAGGGCCGCGACCTGGGCATAGCTCTCCGTCCGGCCGTACGGGATCTCCGGCAAGTGGTCCTGCACCTCGCGCCGGAACCCGGCCGACAGCGACCGGTCGAGCGTGAGGGCGAACTCGCGCCGGCGTCCGGCGAAGTACTCATCCAGTTGACGCGACGCCTCGTCCAGCCGGCCCGGTGCCCGCAGGATGCGTGGGCTGATCCGGTCGGCGATCGTCTGCAGGACCCGGTCGTGGTCCTCGACCGCGAACGCCACCCGCAGCAGCCCGCGCGGTGTCGCGGCGAGCAGCAGCGTCCCGACGGGGGAGTCGTGTAGGGAATAGGCAACGTCGAGCAGGCCGTCGTCGGCGCCCGACCGGGTCAGCCGGGCGTGCAGGTCGTCGAGGACGCCGGGCTCGATCGGTGCGGGCCGCAGGGCCCGGTCCAGCGGGGTGCTCATCGGGGTGCTCCAGTGGGAAGTAGGCGAGTGCGGAGGGTGGCGATGCCGTCCGCGGCGGCCCGTCGGGCCGCTGCGGGCGTGCCGCCGATCTGCTCGGCGACCAGGGCGTACGGCAGTCCGGCCAGGTAGTGCAGGCGGACCGCCATCCGCTGCTTGTCCGGTAGCCGTTCGACTGCCGCGCTGAGGTCTTCACGCTCCTCGGGTACGTCGGCCTGCGGTTCGGGCACGTTCCCAACCGGCGCCGGCCGCCGGCTGCGGGCGCGGGCCTGGTCGATCGCCTTGTTGGTCGCGATCCGCACCAGCCAGGCCTCGACGTTCGCGCCGGCGGGCAGGTCCGGATAGGCGCGCAGCGCCGCGAGGAACGTCTCGGCCCAGGCGTCGTCCGCGTCCGTGCCGCCGAGCATCGCCCGGCAGACCCGCAGCACGGTCGCGCCGTGGTCGGCCACCACCCGCTCGAACGGTGCCTTCCCCGGCGCTCCTGCCGCTGCCCGGCGAATCAGAACAGCCTCGCGGCGGCGACGTCGGCGGGTTCCTCCAACTCCAGCAGGAACCGCTTCCGATGCAGCCCGCCGCCGAACCCGGTCAGCGACCCGTCGCTGCCGACCACCCGGTGGCACGGGATGACGATCGGCAGCGGGTTGGAGCCGACCGCCTGACCCACCGACTGGGCCAGCCGGCGATCGCCGAGCGCGCCGGCCACGTCGCCATAACTGACCGTGCGGCCGTACGGGATCGTGCTCAGCTCGGCCCAGACCCGCTCGCGGAACTCGTCGGAGCCGAACCGGAGCGGCAGGTCGAAGTCGGTCCTGGTGCCCGCGAAGTATTCGTTCAGCTGGCGGCGGGCCCGCACCAGCACCGGGTGGGCGTCGTCCACGGCGATCTCGTGGTCGTTGCGGAACCACCGCCGGCCGCTCCCGTCGGCGAACCGCACCCCGACCAGGGCGTCACCTTCGGCGATCAGGGTCAGTTCGTCGATCGGGGACGCGATCTGGCAGCGGACCCGCTCCATGCTCGTTCTCCTCATGTCCGGTAGACGCTCGCCACGCCCGAAATGTGAGGTTACGCGGGACCGCCGACGAGAATCGCTCGCTCGTCGCGGGCTCACGACGATTTCCACGCTGGGCATGATCGACTCGGCACGACGAGGGAGCATCCGTCGTCCGTATCGGGCTCAACAGGCCCGGGCGGGCACCTGTCCGATCCGCTTCTCCAGCCAGTTCGCGACCCGGGTCAGGTCCCGGGCGGCCCGGCTGAAGCCCTTCGGCGACCAGACCGCGATCGAGACGCTGTACGTCCGCCCGTCCGGCAGGATCACCACGCCGAGCTGGCGGACCAGGTAGCCCTTGCCGACCGGTCCCCAGCCGCCCTTGAAGCGAGCGCCCCGGACGTGGCCCAGTCCCCAGCGCTGCGACGTGGTGATCTGGCCCATCAGCCGCAGCACCGGCTTGGCCTCGGCCCGGCAGGCGAGCCCGGCGCCGAACCGGGCCTGGTTGGTGGTCGTCCACCTCGTCTGGCCGAAGGCGGTGAACCCCGCCCGGACTCGCTTGCTCTGCACCTTGGTGTGCTTGTCGCCGGCGTCGCGGATGACCTTCTGGGTCCGGGCAGCGGCGGTCTTCGGGCGGCCGAGCCGGCTCCACAGCTTCTCCGCGGCCGCATTGTCGGAGACCGTGATCGCGCGCTTGACCAGGCGTTTCGTCGACGCCGACGGCGACCGGCGCAGCGCCGCGACCGACACCGGCACCTTCGAGGTGGACCAGGCCACGCCGGATCGCCAGCTGCCGACGGTCACCGAGCCCGCGTGCCCGACCCCGACCACGGACACCCCCGCGGTCCCCGGGAGCTGCTTCTCCAGCGAAGCGAAGCTCTTCGACCAGCTGGCCCGCACGCTGTCGGTGGACACGCTGTCGGCGGAGACGCGCGCGGTGGTTGCGGCCGAGGTGGATCCCGGTGCGGCGGCCGCCGGCGTCGCCGGACCGAGCAGCCCGGCGAGGATCAGGGACAGACCACCCAGCAGTGCCGTTGCGGTTCGCACCCGGCCAGTCTGTCGGCCGATCACCTGGGCGAACAGATCTGGGCCAAACAGATCTGGGGCCAACGGGGCTCGGGAATAGACGGGCGGAGCCGCGCGCTGAGCGTTCCGTACGCGGCTTCCCGTCAATTTGGGCGGCCGCGCATTTTGGCGTAATGTTGCCTGTCGGCCAACTCTGGCCGGCAGTCGTTCCATCCCCGATCGAGATTGTGAGTACATGGCGAAGAAGGAAGGCGCGCTCGAGCTCGAGGGCACCGTGGTCGAGGCTCTGCCCAACGCGATGTTCCGCGTTGAGTTGGCCAACGGGCACAAGGTGCTTGCCACCATCAGTGGCAAGATGCGGCAGCACTACATCCGCATCCTTCCGGCAGACCGGGTTGTCGTCGAGCTCTCCGCCTACGACCTCACCCGGGGCCGGATCGTCTACCGGCACAAGTAGCCGACCCGCAAGAATCCATCAACCCAGGTCTCGCACGCGTTTGCGTGCGTGCCCGCAGAGTCAGAGAGTCGTTCGATGAAGGTCCAACCGAGCGTCAAGCGAATCTGCGACAAGTGCAAGGTCATCCGCCGGCACGGTCGCGTGATGGTGATCTGCGAGAACCCGCGGCACAAGCAGCGGCAGGGCTGAGTCCCTCCGCTCGCCGCACGGGACTCGTACGACCCACCAGCAAGACCCAGCAAGACCAACAGAACAGCGTGATCGCAAACCCGGAGCTCGCTCCGGGACCACCCTCGGTCGGAGGCCGAGGCCCGGGCGACGAGACCACAGTTCTCGTCGACAGGCACCCGGGACGCATCACGCCCCACACCTCCGCGATGTGCCGCCGGCCGTTCCGGCACGCATCGACCACTCGAAAGGAACACCGCCTGTGGCACGTTTGATCGGTGTCGACCTGCCGCGCGACAAGCGCCTCGAGGTCGCTCTCACCTACATCTTCGGCATCGGCCGGACCCGGGCCCTCGAGACCCTCGAGGCGACCGGCATCTCCGGTGACACCCGGGTGCACCAGCTGAACGACGACCAGCTCGTCGCGCTGCGTGACTGGATCGAGGCCAACTACCAGACCGAAGGTGATCTCCGTCGCGAGGTCGCCGCGGACATCCGCCGCAAGGTCGAGATCGGCTCCTACCAGGGTCGCCGGCATCGCAGTGGACTTCCGGTCCGTGGTCAGCGCACCCGGACCAACGCGCGCTCCCGGAAGGGCGCTCGCAAGCCCGTCGCCGGCAAGAAGAAGGCCCGCTGACGCGGTCCGTGACGCCCTGAAGACGTAGGAGACAGACACACAGATGGCAACTGCAGGACGCAGCACGGCCGCCAAGAAGGTGCGCCGCAAGGAGAAGAAGAACGTGGTGGCGGGCCAGGCCCACATCAAGTCCACGTTCAACAACACGATCATCACCATCACCGATCCGGCCGGAGCGGTGATCGCGTGGGCCTCGGCCGGCACGGTCGGTTTCAAGGGCTCCCGCAAGTCGACGCCGTACGCCGCGCAGATGGCCGCCGAGGCCGCCGGCCGGCGCGCCATGGAGCACGGCATGAAGCGCGTCGACGTGTTCGTCAAGGGCCCGGGCTCGGGCCGGGAGACCGCGATCCGCTCGCTCGGGGCCATTGGCCTCGAGGTCGGCGCGATCTCCGACGTGACCCCTGTTCCGCACAACGGCTGCCGCCCGCCCAAGCGGCGCCGGGTCTGAGCCGAGAGGAGACTGACCGAAAATGGCTCGTTACACCGGACCACTGACCAAGAAGTCCCGCCGGCTCGGCACCGACCTCGTCGGCGGCGACAAGTCCTTCGAGCGCCGGCCGTACCCGCCCGGCGTGCACGGCAAGGGCCGCTCCAAGGAGTCGGAGTACCTGCTGCAGCTGCGGGAGAAGCAGAAGGCGCGCTTCAGCTACGGCGTGCTGGAGAAGCAGTTCCGCCGCTACTACGAAGAGGCCAACCGGACCCAGGGCAAGACGGGTGACAACCTGCTGCAGATCCTGGAGTCCCGGCTCGACAACGTCGTCTACCGCGCCGGGTTCGCCAAGACCCGCCGGCAGGCCCGCCAGATGGTCGTGCACGAGCACTTCACCGTGAACGGCCAGAAGGTGAACATCCCGTCCTACCGGGTCAGCCCGCACGACGTGATCGACGTCCGGGAGAAGTCCCGCGAGATGACGCCGTTCATCATCGCCCGGGAGACCCACGGCGAGCGTGACGTGCCCGGCTGGATGGACGCGCTGCCGAACAAGATGCGGATCCTGATCCACCAGCTGCCCACGCGTCAGCAGATCGTGATCGACGTTCAGGAACAGCTGATCGTCGAGCTCTACAGCAAGTAAGCGGCAGACGCGTGCTGAGCGCTTCGACAGGCTCAGCGCACGTACGTCGTACGCACGTCCCGGGGCGCCGGATGCGTCCCGGGTTCCGCGTCGTCAAATAGCGGTCGACGCGGGGAAGGAAGAAGAACACCATGCTCATCGCGCAGCGTCCCACGCTCACCGAGGAAGCGATCGTCGAGAACCGGTCCCGGTTCGTCATCGAGCCGCTCGAGCCGGGCTTCGGCTACACCCTCGGCAACTCGCTCCGCCGGACCCTGCTGTCGTCCATCCCGGGCGCGGCGGTCACCAGCATCAAGATCGACGGCAACCTGCACGAGTTCTCCACCCTGGAGGGCGTCGTGGAGGACGTCACCGAGATCATCCTCAATCTCAAGGGCCTGGTCGTCTCCTCCGAGGAGGACGAGCCGGTCACCATGTACCTCCGCAAGGCGGGCCCGGGCGCGGTCACCGCGGCCGACATCGCCCCGCCGGCCGGGGTCGAGGTGCACAACCCCGACCTGCACATCGCCACCCTGAACGAGTCGGGCCGGCTCGAGATGGAGCTGGTGGTCGAGCGCGGCCGCGGCTATGTCTCCGCCGTACAGAACAAGTCGCTGGACGCCGAGATCGGCCGGATCCCAGTGGACTCGATCTACTCCCCGGTGCTCAAGGTCACCTACAAGGTCGAGGCGACCCGCGTCGAGCAGCGGACCGACTTCGACAAGCTGATCCTCGACGTCGAGACCAAGCCGGCGATCCGTCCGTCTGACGCGGTGGCGTCCGCCGGACGTACGCTCGTCGAGCTGTTCGGCCTCGCCCGCGAGCTGAACGTCGAGGCCGAGGGCATCGAGATCGGCCCGTCGCCGATCGACGAGCAGCTGGCCGCCGACCTGGCGCTGCCGGTGGAAGATCTGAATCTGACCGTGCGGTCGTACAACTGCCTGAAGCGGGAGGGCATCCACACCGTCTCGGAGCTGGTCTCGCGCAGCGAGCAGGACCTGCTCGACATCCGCAACTTCGGCTCCAAGTCGATCGACGAGGTCAAGCTGAAGCTGCACGAGATGGGCCTGTCGCTGAAGGACTCGGCCCCCGGCTTCGATCCGCTCGCCGCGATCTCGCGCTACGACGACGCGGACGAGGACGACGTCGACTACTCGGAAACGGAACAGTACTGATTGTATGAAGCAAGGGGGGCGACCTCCTTGAACCCCCGCGCCGCGCGCAACAAGACACGGGAGCGCGGCCGGGGTAGCCGAAGCTAGAGAGAAGGACTGGAGAACACGATGCCCACGCCCACCAAGGGGAACCGTCTCGGCGGTAGTCCCTCGCACGAGCGGATCATCCTGGCGAACCTGGCGACCCAGCTGTTCGAGCACGGGCGGATCGTCACGACCGAGGCGAAGGCCAAGCGGCTGCGTCCGTTGGCCGAGAAGCTGATCACCAAGGCCAAGCGGGGCGACATCCACTCGCGCCGGATGGTGCTGACCACGGTCAAGGACAAGGGCGTGGTGCACATCCTGTTCACCGAGATCGCGCCGACCTTCGCCGACCGCGACGGCGGCTACACCCGGATCACCAAGGTCGGCCCGCGCAAGGGCGACAACGCCCCGATGGCGGTGATCGAGCTGGTGACCGAGACGGTAGCCGACTCCAAGAAGGCCAACGCGAAGTCGGCCGCGCCGGCGAAGGCCGCCGCACCGGCGAAGAAAGCCGAGCCCGCACCCGCCGCCCCGGTGGCGGTCGAGGAGCTGGCGGCCGAGGAGCCCGCGGACGAGCCGGCCGCGGACGAGTCGGAGTCGCCGGCCGAGGTGCTCGTCACCAAGACCGACGAGCTCGAGACCGAGGTCGCCGACCAGGAGGAGCCGAGCGACGACAGCTCGGCCGAGGAGGCTGCCGCGCAGCCGGAGGACAAGGCCTGACCTCAGGCCGTACGTCCCGAGCACGACCCAGAAACGCCCGACCCGGAGTGATCCGGGCCGGGCGTTTCGTCGTTCCCGGCGGTGGTTCCCGTAGCCGTGAGGGGAGTGTCGGCGAGATGCTGGTCTCACGAGGCGGAGGAAGGGAACGGGCATGGATGTGGGTGAGACGTATCGGCGCAGTGTCGAGGGCTGGCTCGCGGTCGCGGCGCGGGTGAGCGACTGGACGGCCCCGACGCCGTGCAGCGACTGGACCGTTCGGGAACTGGTGAACCACGTGGTGGGTGAGGACCGGTGGACCCGACCGCTGGTCGAGGGCCAGACCATCGCCGAGGTCGGCGACTCGCTGTCGGGCGACCTGCTGGGCGAGGATCTGGGCGGCGCGGTGCTGGCCGCCGCCGCTGAGGCGCTCGGCAGCGTGCAGGAACGGCTCGAGGGTGGCGGCATCGTCCACCTGTCCTACGGCGACGAGGATCTGGCCGAGTATGTCCGCCAGCTGACGGCCGACCACCTGGTGCACGGCTGGGACCTGGCGGCCGCGAGCGGCCAGGACCGCACCCTCGACGCCGATGTCGTTGCCGAGGTCGCCGCCTGGTACGCCGATCGCGAGGCGCTGTATCGGGGCGCCGGCATCGTCGCCGAGCGTCCCGCTGGGGTCACCTCGTCCGGCCCTCAAGACGACCTGCTGCTCGCGTTCGGTCGCGAGCCCGACTGGTCCGCCTGACCGCGGCCGAGTCGTCGCGTCCCCGCGTCGCTGCGTCCCCGCGTCCCCGAGTCGCCGCGTTCGCGCCGGACCGCCCCCTGCTCGGAAAGTGTGCGGCTGTTGCAGTGCGCGTCGGCGTGTCGCTGTCACAGCCGCACAGTTTCCGGCTCGGTGGCCGGGGGTGGGACGGCGCGGGTCCGGGTGTGGGGCGGACCGGTGCGGCAGCGGGGCGAGCCTGCGCAGGCGGAGAGTCGGGTCAGGGTCGGGTGGGGACGAGGACATCCGGGGTGATCGAGGCGAGGTCGGGCACGCCGACCAGGCCCATGGTGAGGTCGAGCTCCGCGATCACGTTCTCGATCACCTGACGGACGCCGTCCGCGCCGGCCAGGGCCAGGCCGTAGAGGTGCGGGCGGCCGAGCAGGCAGGCGTCCGCGCCGAGGGCGAGCGCGACGAACACGTCGGCCCCCGTCCGGATCCCACTGTCCAACAGCACGGTGGGCTCGGGGCCGATGGCGGCCCGGACCGCGACCAGCGCGTCCAGCGAGGCGATCGCGTTGTCGACCTGACGGCCGCCGTGGTTGGACACCACGATCCCGTCGACGCCCAGATCGAGTGCCCGCCGGGCGTCGTCGGGATGCAGGATTCCCTTCAGCAGGATCGGCAGCGACGTCCGGCCCCGCAGCGTCGCGAGGTGGTCCCAGCTCAGCCCGGGGTTGGAGTAGATGTCGAGGAACGTCTCGACGCTGGCCCGCGGCACGGGTGACCTCAGGTTGTCCAGGAACCGGCCCGGATGGGCCCTCGACATGGCCAGCAAAGTACGGATCGCGCCCAGCGTCACCGTGGTCGGCGGCCTGCCGGTGGGTGCGGCGATCCGCTCCGCCACGAGGTCGGCGAACCGCCGGTCCGAGGTGTATTGGGCGATCCCCTCACCGCGGGCGAACGGCAGCGAGCCGAGATCGAGGTCCTGGGTCCGCCAGCCCAGCATCGTCGTGTCCAGGGTGACCACGAGCGCGCGGGCGCCGCAGGCCTCGGCCCGGCCGATCATCGAGTCGACCAGATCCTCGTCGGTCGACCAGTACAGCTGGTACCAGAACGGAGTGTCGCCCATCGCCCTGGCGGTGTGCTCCATCGGGTCGCCGCCCTGGTTCGAGAACACGTACGCGGTCTCCGCGGCTGCCGCGCCGGTGGCGATCGCGACGTCGCTGTTCGGCCGGATCAGTCCGGCGGCACCGACCGGAGCGAGCAGCAGTGGGGCGCGGAGGTGGGTGCCCGCGACCGTGGTGGACAGGTCGCGCGCGGTCACCCCGTGCAGCATCCGCGGGACGATCCGCCAGCGGCCGAACGCCTCCCGATTGCTCCGCATGGTCTCGCCGCGTCCGGCGCCTCCACCGACGTACGCCCTGGCGCGGGCGCTCATCGCCCGTCGGGCACGGCGCTCCAGTCGCTCGGGGTCGGTCGGCACCGACGGTCGGCGCCCGAGTACGCCGGCGCGGTAGATCGCATTCTGCCGCATCCGTCCTGGGCCCCCGCCCGAACTCACGTTTGGCAGCGTACGACCGACCTGGCGTCGGCGAAAGTGGTGCGAACGACATCGTTGCGGTCCGAACGATGCCCGGGATCCCTAATTAAGTCCCTCCAGTGCACCGCAAGGGTGCTCGAACCGGCCTCGGGGC
Source organism: Microlunatus ginsengisoli (assembly GCF_039537205.1). Classification (NCBI taxonomy): domain Bacteria; kingdom Bacillati; phylum Actinomycetota; class Actinomycetes; order Propionibacteriales; family Propionibacteriaceae; genus Microlunatus; species Microlunatus ginsengisoli. The sequence continues at coordinate 129,836 of NZ_BAABAB010000015.1, forward strand.
CCCACTGCGGGGACGAAATCAGGGGACCGGTGGAGCGCCCGGGCGACGGCGACGCAGGTAACGGTCGGAAACCGATGAAATGCGAGCGGGCGTGGGGCCGGTCAGGGTCGGCTAACCTGACGTCTTGGAGTCCTCGCACCGACCTCGGGGGAGCGCGTGTCGGCCACGATCGACTGCACCGTCTTGTGCATCTGCACGGGCAACATCTGCCGCTCGCCCGCGGCCGAGCGGTTGCTCGCGGCCCGGCTCGGGCCGACGGTCCGGGTGAGCTCGGCCGGGACCCGCGCGATCGTCGGTTGGTCGATCGCGGGTCCGATGGTCGCCCGTCTGCGCCAGGCCGGGCTCCCGACGGTCCGGTTCGCTGCCCGGCAGCTCCAGGCGTCGATGGTCGCCGAGGCGGATCTGGTCCTCGCGATGTCGCGTGGTCACCGGGCCGAGGCGGTCCGGCTCGCTCCCGAGACGGCCGAGCGCAGCTTCACTCTGCTCGAGTTCGCCCGGCTGATCGAACTGCTACGGCCCGAGGACCTGCCCGGCGACACTCCGGGCGAGCGCCTCCGGTCCGCCGTACCCGTGGTCGACCGGATGCGCCGTGCCGTGCGTGGGCGGGACGACATCGCGGATCCGTTCGGTGGGTCGAGCCGCGCCTACCAGCGGGCGTACGTCGAGATCGATCGCGCCGTCACCGCGATCTGCGTCGCCGTGGGGGCAGCGGTGCCCACTCCCGAGATCACCTGGGACTGAGGGTGGCCGGCCGGCTAGGGCGTTCGTCACGACGACGGTTGCTCCCTCGTCGCCGCAGAGCCGTCTAATGCCCGCTCAGCATGATCATCTCGGATCGACGACGGCGCAACCGTCGTCGCTGCCTCGTCCGCCCACGGCCCGGGCACAGGGAACGCATAGCGTGGCTGGGCAGGCTGAGACCGGATCGGCGCAGCGCCGCTTCTTCTCGACCACCGAAGGACTGCCATGCCGACTTCCAGCGCCACCGAGGCGTCCTCGGCCCCGGCGGGCACGCGGTCGCAGTCGCGACTGCTGACTCCGCAGTCGCTCGTGCTGGCGGCCCTGGTCAGCGGTGCCTTGCTGCTGCGCTGGTCGTTGTTCGACGTCGTCAGTGCCGACTACCGGATCTTCTTGTCGAACTGGTACGCCCATCTCGCCCAGGCGGGCGGCCTCGCCGGGTTGGGCGACGAGTTCTCCAACTACGACACCCCGTATCTCGCGCTGCTGGCCCTGCTGACCTATCTGCCCGTCGACCCGCTGGTCGGGATCAAGGCGATCTCGGTGGCCTTCGACCTCGTGCTGGCGTTCTTCTCCTACCGGATCGTTCGGGTGGTCCGACCGGAGTCGGCCTGGCTACCGACCGTGATCACCGGCATCGTGCTGTTCCTGCCGACCGCGGTGATGAACGGCAGCGCCTGGGCCCAGTGCGACTCGATCTATGCCTCGATGGTCTTGGGGAGCCTGTACTTCCTGATCAACCGGCGACCGTGGCGGGCCGCGATCTTCTTCGGCATCGCGTTCGCGTTCAAGCTGCAGGCCGTGTTCTTCCTGCCGGTGCTGGTGTTGGTCCTCGTGCTCAACCGGCACAAGCTCCGCACTCTGCTGGGCGCCCCGGCAGCGTTCGCAGCGCTGCTGATCCCCGCACTGGTGGCGGGCCGCAGCCTGCTCAGCCAGCTCGCGGTGTATCCGGGCCAGATCAGCGGTAGCTCGGGTGCCGGCGGAATCGGTGCCGCAGGGCCCGCCGGCGGCAACCTCGTAGGCGGGGGCGGGGGTTCGCACGGAGGCGGCGCCGGCGGTGGCGGCTTCGGCGGCGCCGACGCGGTCGGCACCGGACACGCGTTCACCGCCAACGCCCCGACGCCGTACGCCTGGCTTCCCGCCGACGCCGGCGAGATCTGGAAGTACGTCGGGCTCGGCCTCGCCGCGGCCGTCGCGCTCGCCTTCGGAGTCTGGCTGCTCCGCCGGCGGCGCCCGCTTGCCGCGGGCCAGGTGCTGCTGGTGGCGGCGACCGCGACCATGGTCGTCCCATGGCTGCTGCCGGAGATGCACGAACGCTACTTCTACCTGGCCGAGGTGCTGCTGGTGCTGGCGATTGCGGTCGATCGGCGGATGATCCTGCCGGCGGCCGCGATCCAGATCGCCAGCACGATCACGTACCTGAGCTATCTGCGCGGCAGGGACCTGATCTCGCTCGAGCTGACAGCTGTGCTCGGACTGGTCGCGGCCGCGGCCGCCGCCGTGGTGCTGGTGGTCCGCTTGCGCAGCGACGACCGCGCCACCCCCTGACCTCATCCTCGGATCCCGTACGGCGATTCGGATCCGTTGCAGGGGATCCGGGTCGCAGCAGGGGATCCGACGATTCGGTGGCGGCTGGGCCGGCCAGGCGCGTCGCGGTCGTGCCTGCGAAGCCCGCAGACTCACCCGCCGAGCAGTGGCCGGACCTCCGTACCGAGGAACCGGGCCAGGCCAAGAAGGTCGGGCTCGTCCGCGGTCGGCTGGATGGCAACGCTGGTCACCCCGAGCTCGGCGACTCGACGGAGCTGGGCGGCCACCGACTCGGCGTCTCCGGCAGCGCTGAAGCCGGGCTCGCCGTCCGGCGTCCAGCGGGCCAGCTCGGCGTCGACCCGTTCCCGCGCACCCGGCCCGGTGGACGCGATCAGCGCACCGACGATCTCGTGCCGACGGCCGGGCGCGGCCTGGTCGAGAACCGTCCGGGCGGCGGTGATCTGCTCCGCGCTGCGGGCCGCGCTGAGCAGGAACACATCGCCCAGCTCACCGGCAACCGCGACGGATTTCGGCCCGTCCGCGCCGATCGCAAGCGGGACGTGGGCCTCCGGCGGCCAGTCGAGCCGGACCCGGTCCAGCCGTACATAGCGGCCCTCGGTGGTCACTTCTTCGCCGGCGAGCAGTCTGCGTAATGCCGTCGCGTATTCCCGGAGGAGGGTCAGCGGAGAGGACGCCCGGACCCCGGCCTGGCCCATCCAGTCCTGCACCCCGTGACCGATGCCGGGGATCAGCCGGCCGGGAAACAGCCGTTCGAGCGTCGCGATTTCCATCGCCGCGAGGCCGACGTTGCGCAGCGGGGTCGGCATCAGCCCGATCCCGATCCGGATCCGTCGGGTCCAGGCGAGCGCCGCGCCGGCCGCCGCCACCCCGCTCTGCTTGAAACAGTCCTCCCAGACCCACAGCTCGTCCAGGCCGCTGTCGTCGGCGGCGAGAGCGAGTTCGCGCAGCTCCTCCGGAGGGCGGTAGGGGACGTAGGTGATACCCAGGCGCGGCGTCGGTGCGGTCGTCATGTCCCCATGCTGGCGGAGGCCACCGACAAGTCCGCGCGTCGGGGCCGGACCGGGCCGGCGCAGGTCAGCGGGCCAGTGACCAGCCGCCGCCGATCACGTGTCCGAACTGAGACTCGATTCGCATGCAGCCCAGCGTCGTCGCAATGCCGCTTCGAATCGTCGGCCTGCAGGACGAGTTTCGACGTACGTCGAGAGGATGATGCCCGCCGAAACCGGGTGGTGCTTCGCGGACGAACTGGCCGCGTGCTCGATCGGTTCTGCCCGCAGAACCGATTCTGTCGGTGCCGGCGGATAGCCTCCGGATGAGCGGGAAGGGGGTTGATGGTGCTGCTGGAGCGACTGGCCGAGACCTCGCGCGCGGTGGCCGGGATTCGATCGCGGAACGCGAAGCGAGACCTGCTCGCCGACGCGCTTGCCGAGGCGGGCCCGGACGACATCGAGATCGTGGTCAGCTATCTGGGCGGCAGCTTGCGGCAGCGCCGAACCGGCGTCGGCTGGCGCTCGTTGCAGGACCTGCCGCCACCGGCGGAGCGGGCCGGCCTCGAGGTGGTCGAGGTGGACGCGGCCTTCGAGGCGATGGCGGGTCTGTCCGGTGCCGGCTCCGCGGCCGCGCGGACCTCGGCCGTGACTGCCTTGTTCGCTCGGGCGACCAGGCCGGAGCAGGAGTTCCTGGCGGCGCTGGTGTTCGGCGAACTCCGTCAGGGCGCGCTGGACGCGCTCGTGCAGGAGGGGCTGGCGAAGGCGTACGAGGTGCCGGCGGCCACCGTCCGGCGCGCGGCGATGCTGCTGTCGTCCACTACGGCCGCGGCCCGGATCCTGCTCGCCGAGGGCGCTGCCGGACTGGACGCGGTCGGGCTCAGCGTCGGCACGGGGGTTCAGCCGATGCTCGCGGCGAGCGCCCAGACGCCCGCGGAGGCGCTGACCAGGACCGGTTTGCCGGCCGTGGTCGACCACAAGCTGGACGGGATCCGGATCCAGGTGCATCGCGACGGCGACGCGGTGCGGGTCTTCACCCGGTCGCTGGACGAGATCACCGAGCGGCTGCCGGAGGTCGTCGCCGCCGTCCGCTCGTTGCCGGCGCGGCGACTGGTGCTGGACGGCGAGGTGCTCGCGGTCCGGGCCGACGGCCGGCCGGAGAAATTCCAGGTGATCGCGTCCCGGACGGCGACCAGCGCCGACGTGCCGGCTGTGTCGGAGGCGATGCCGCTCCGGCCGTTCTTCTTCGACCTGCTGCACGTCGACGGACGGGACCTGTTGACCGTGCCGCTGAGCCAGCGGATCGCCGAGATGAGCGCCCGGCTGCCGCCGGAACTGGTCGTGCCGCGCGCGGTGACGAGCACGGAGGCGGAGGCGGAGGAGGTCTTCGCGGCCGCTGTCCGGGACGGTTACGAGGGCGTGGTGGTGAAGGCGCTGACCAGCGGCTATGCGGCCGGGCGGCGCGATCCGGCCTGGGTGAAGGTAAAGCCGCGGCACACCTTCGATCTGGTGGTGACCGCGGTCGAGTGGGGCCACGGCCGGCGGCAGGGGTGGCTGTCGAACCTGCATCTCGCGGCGCCGGACGCCGAATCCGGTGAGCTGGTCATGCTCGGCAAGACGTTCAAGGGGATGACCGACGAGATGCTGGCGTGGCAGACGAAGGAGTTCCTCGCGCTGGAGCAGCGGCGGACCGCCCATGTGGTGTACGTCCGGCCGAGCATGGTGGTCGAGATCGCCTGCGACGGCCTGCAGAACTCGGTGCGCTACCCGGGTGGTGTCGCGCTGCGTTTCGCGCGGGTACTGCGCTATCGACCGGACAAGCCGGCGACCGAGGCCGACACCCTGCAGACCGTCAAGGCGTTGGCGGTGGGTTGACCGATGGGAACGATCCCGGTCCGGTCGACTCGGACACCGACTCCGCTGGCACCACGGCGTCGAGGACCGCCGGCCGGGCGGCCGCAGCCGGAACACCGGCGACCAGCGAACGGAGGACCGTGCCGACGATGCGTGGCCGGAAGAGAGCCGTGCCGGGCGCCATCAGGTGATAGACGCTGTTCAGCGTCCGCCGGCACGAGGCGTCGCCGCCCGCGGCGAGCCGGTTGACCCGTTGCGTCCATCGATACATCAGCCGCTGGGCGGCGGTCTGGTCCTGCTCGCAACTGGGATAGAGCACGTCCTGTCCGGTCGCGATCGACCACGGCAGGTCGGCGACCCGAGCGAGCCTGGCCTGGACCCGCGCGGTCGTCCGGGCGTCGAGCGGCGTCCGCAATCGAGGCGTGAGCAACTCTGCCTGGCAGGCGGCAACTGTGATGCCCTGGCCGTAGACGGGGTTGAACGCGGTCAACGCGTCGCCGACCACGAGCAGACCGGCCGGCCAGTTCCGCGCCTTGTCGTAGCCGTGCCGGCGATTGCCGGTCTGCCGGTGGATCCGGACGTCCCCGACCGGTTCGAGCATCGCGGCCAGGTCGGCCACCGCCGGGTCACACAGGGCGCGCAGATAACCCTGGAACTCGGCCGAGTCCCGGCTCGGCCGGCGTGCGCCGAAGCCTGCGCCACAGATCAGCCACTCGTCGTTCTCCACCGGAAGGGCCAGCGCTCCGGTCTCGCTCTCCGGGGTCGCGCCGATGAGGATGCCGACGTCGAGTGGCCGGGCGCCGCGGGAGCGGTAGCGACGGGTCGCGTAGCCCAACTTTGCCTCGATCGTCGTCGGCTCGGGCACCTCGATGCCGAGATCGGCCAGCCAGTGCGGCAGCCGGGAGCTTCGTCCCGCGGCGTCGATCACGGTGTCCGCAGCGAGCTCCGGGCCGTCCGCCAGCCGGAGCCGCCAGCGGCCGTCGGCCGGGGCGAGCCCGTGCACCCGGGCCTGCGTGCGAAGTTCGACGCCGGGCAGCGCCAGCACGCGTCGCCGGACCAGGAGCTCGAGCAGCGGCCGGCTGAGCGACACGAATTCCTGCAGTCCTGGTCCGGTCGGTAGCCAGCCGTCCGGGCTCAGCCAGGCCATGTCGCCGCTGTCGATCGGGACGCCGCCCGCGGCGACCAGCTCGTCCCTCAGCCCGGGCAGCAGGCCTTCGATGGCCTCGAGGCCGCGGTGCAGGAGCACGTGCGGCTGGCCGCCCTGCGGCACCCCGGGCCGCTCGGTGGTGTCCTCGCTCAGCGCGTCGCGTTCGAGCAGGACCACTCGGGCGCCGGCGCGATTCGCGGCCGCGGCAGCGAACAGACCGGCGAAGCTCGCGCCGATGACGGCGACCTCAGGGCTGGTCGGCGGCTTGTCGGGGACGGTCACTCCTCTATTGTCCGTGTGCCGCCAGATCGCCCCGCGCCGCCTCGCTGCCCACACCTCGCTGCCCGTACGTCGCGGCCGGCACCGTGACCGCCCGGCACGTCGCCGCCCGGCACGTCGCCGCCCGGCACGTCGGCGTCCGCGCGTCGCGGTACGCACGTCGCGGCCTGACGCGTCGCCGCCTGGCGCGTCGCTGTCCGCGCGTCGCGGCCTCGGCACGTCACAGCCCGCACGTCACAGCCCGACGTCACCGCCCGCACGTCGCCACCCGGTCGTCCGACCCGTCCAGCCGTGCCCGGTCGTCCGACCCGTCAGCCGTGCCGCGTGGCGGCGCGCGCCCGCTTGGCCGGGTCGGCCCGCCGGCGGCGCCGGACCAGCACGGCGGTGCCGGCGGCGAGCACCCCGCCGGCGGCCAGCGCGATCGCCAGCTTGCGGTGCGAACCGTCGGTCTCGGCCGGCGCGGGCGGCTGGTCGGGATCCCCGGGCAGGATCACCTTGCCCGCGTCCCCGTCGACCGTGACGGTCGAACCGTCGACGATCCGGCGGGTCGCGACGTTCGTACCGAGCACGGCCGGGATGCCGTACTCGCGGGCGACGATCGAGGAGTGGCTCAGCGGTCCGCCGATGTCGGTCACCACGGCGGACGCCCGGGCGAAGAGCGAGGTCCAGGCGGGAGTCGTGATGCTGGCCACCAGCACGTCGCCTGGCTCGAGCCGGCCGAAGTCCTCCGGCCCGCCCAGCACCCGGGCGGTCGCCGTCACCTTGCCGGCGCTGCCGCCGATGCCGGTCAGCACGTTGCCGGTCTGCTCCTGGGTGGTGGCGGGCAGCCAGTTCTCCATCCAGTCCATCCAGGTGCCCTTCGGCAACCACTGCGGCGGCGTCGCCCGGCGCCGTCCCCGCCAGAGCTCCTTGCGTTGCTCGATCTCGGCGCCCATCGGGTCCGGCAGCTTCTCCGCCGGCGTGAGCGCGGCCACCAGCTCGTCCCAGTGAAGCCAGAACACGGCGCCCGGGTCGTCGATCACCCCGCTCGCCACGGCGCGCACGCCCAGTTCGTGCAGGACCCGGCGCAGCACCGGCCAGGCCAGCCCGATGTCGGCGAGGGCGTCCTCGCGGATCGGTGCGGCCGTCTGGGCCCAGCCGATGAGACGGTCGAACAAGGCGAGCCGGGCCGGGTCGAGCCGCTCGCGGACCGTGCGGACCGCCTGCTCGCGTCGTTCGGCCAGCCGGGCCTGACGGTCGTACGGACTCTGCCCGCCACCGCGCAGATAGAACCGGACGGTGTCCAGCAACGGTCCCGGATCGTCCGCGGCGACCGGGTTGGCGAAGTCCATGTTGTAGACGGCGTGCCCATAGTGGTCCAGATGGGCGGCGAACCGGTCCGCGAACTCCTCCCGGACCGAGCTCTCGTCCCGCTCGTCGCCGGCCTGCTCCCCGGACTCGTCGGCGGCATCCGCACCGAGTCGAGCCAGCAGCTCGTCGTTGTCCGAGGCGAGCACCGTCGCCCGCAGTTCCGGATGGCCGGCGACCCACTGAGCGAGGTCGTAGAGGGACTTCTCGGCGCGGATCGGCTCGCTGTCGAAGCCGAGCACGAACGTCTCGGCAGACGGGTCGCCGTGGCGTCGGATCAGCGTCTCGTAGAACCTGGTCAGGATGGTTTCGCTGGAGGCCGCGACGGGGATCACCGTCTGCACCGCGGTGTAGTACTCGGTGCCGGCGTCCAGCAGCTCACGGACTCCGGACAGCAGCTCCGGCGAGCTCAGCTCGGCCAGCGGGCGCGGCGACCAAGAGTCGACGATCCGGCGGTACTTGGGGTGCGACCTCGTGCGCCACCTGTTGATCCCGCTGCGTGGGCCGTCGATGCTGAGCACGCCGAACACCCGCGGCGTGACCGCGAACATCCGCCGCATCGCCCCCGAGTCGTACGCGTAGTAGGCGTAGCCGTTGATCGTCGGCAGGCCGACGTCGCCCGGCCGGACCGGATTGCGGCCCAGTAGCTCGCCGAACAGATCCTGGAGCGAGCGGGCCACCGAGCCGTCGATCAGGTCGGCGAACAGCGGGGTCAGCGGATCGGGCAGCTGCTCGGTGATGCTGGCCCGGACATAGAGGGTGTGCTCCTTCGGCGGTAACCACTCGGTGGGCGGGTCGGCCTCGGGCAGCGGCAGGGCCGTGATCGGTCGGGACTGGAGCACGAAGAACTCATCCCCGCTGCGGGCCCACTCGATGTCCTGCGGCACCCCGAAGTGGGCGGCGATGGTCCCGCCGACCCGGGCGAGCTCGAGCGCGGCCGCATCGTCCAGCACGCGGGCGCGGCGGCGCTCCGCGGGCACCGGCCGCTCCTGGGTTCCGGTCGGGGTCCGGACCGTCTGCACCGTCTTGTCGGCGACCTCGCTGGCGAGCACCCGCCCGCCGGCGGTGTCGACGGTGATCTGGTCGGTGTTCACCAGGCCGCTGACCACCGCCTCGCCGAGTCCCCAGGCTGCGCTGATGAGCGTCTGGTTGCGGCGGCCGTTGGCCGGGTTCGCGGTGAACATCACCCCGGCGGCATCGGCGTCGACCAGCCGCTGGACCACCACCGCCAGCCGGACCGACGCCGCCTCGATGCCGCGCTGGTCGCGGTAGGCCATTGCCCGCGCGGTCCACAGCGAGGCCCAGCAGCGACGTACGGCGTCCAGCACGGCGTCGTCGCCCTCGACGTTGAGATAGGTGTCCTGCTGACCGGCGAAGCTGGCATCGGCGAGGTCCTCGGCGGTCGCCGACGAGCGGACCGCGACGGGCCCGCGATCGATCCGGGCGTACGCGGCCAACACGGCGCGCCGCAGTTTCGGATCGACGGTGCCCGCGACGAACTGGGCCCGGATCGTCTCCGACGCCCGCCGGTACGCCTCGTCGGACGGCTCGGTCGGCTGCGTGGCCGCGATCACCGCGGCCAGGCCGTTGGCGTCGACGAAGGCCTGATAACTCTCGGTCGTCACCACGAACCCCGGCGGGACCGGCTGTCCCGCCCTGGCCAGCTCACCCAGGTTCGCGGCCTTGCCGCCTACCGCCTCGACGTCGTCCCGGCCGTACGTCTGCAACCGGCCCGTGTACGCCACCGTTCGCCTCCTTGCGCGTGCCAACTTCCTCACGCTATAGCGTGCGCCGAGACGGGTTCGGGCAGGGGAGGCGATCGTGAGCGTGCATCTGGTCGGCGGTGGGCGCACCGCATCGGCGGCTCCGGCGGTCTACGGGCCCTTCCTGGCGGAGGCGGCGATGCTGGCCAGGGCTCGCGGCCGGTCGGTGCCGCAGGTCGCGGTGCTGACGGTCGGTGACGACCCGGACCGCGCGGAGGCCGCGGCGGCAGACCTGGCCGCGTTGCTCGAGCTGGCGGGCCGGGTGGTCACGTCCGTGGTGGTCGCTGCCGCGGGCGAGCGCTTTCCGGCCGACCTGCCCGACGGGGTGGACGCGGTGGTGGTCGGCGGCGGGTCGACGCCGGCCTACCTGCGGGCGGTGGAGCCGGTCCGCGACCTGCTCCGGCAGTACGTCCGGCACGCCGTTCCGTATCTGGGCTACTCGGCGGGAGCCATGATCGCCGCCCGGCGCGCGATCGCCGGTGGTTGGCTGCTCGGGGGGCTGCCGGTCACCGCCGCCGAGAACGGTGAGGGCCTCGATCAGCTGAGCGTCGAGGACGGGCTGGGCCTGGTGCCGGTCTCCGTCGACGTGCACGCCGCCCAGGCAGGCACGCTGACCAGGCTGATCTGCGCGGTGCGCTCGGGTCTGGTCGGCCGGGGTGTCGCGATCGACGAGGACACCGTGTTGATCATGAAGCGAGACGGCGGCGCCGTGGCCGGGGCCGGCCAGGTCTGGTCGGTTGCCGGGGTGGCCGGTGAGGTCGACCTGCGCGTGCTCGGCCCGGGAACGACAATGGCGCCCACCCTCGGGTGAGCGCCACTCGTCAGGGGTGCCGCTGAGCCTGTCGATGAGGGCTGGTGCCCTGAGCCTGTCGATGAGGGCTGGTGCCCTGAGCCTGTCGATGAGGGCTGGTGCCCTGAGCCTGTCGAAGGGCGACGGTGTCCTTCGACAAGCTCAGCGCACGACCGGGGCGGCCGCCGGGTCAGCCGCGGGCGGCGGCGAACTTCTGCTGGGCGTCGGCCCAGTTGACCACGTTCCACCACGCCTTGACGTAGTCGGCCTTGACGTTCTTGTACTGCAGGTAGAACGCGTGCTCCCACATGTCCAGCAGCAGCACCGGGGTCTGCGCCAGGGGCAGATTGCCCTGCTGGTCGTACAGCTGGATGATGTTCAGCCGCTGGCCCAGGGCGTCCCAGGCCAGGATCGCCCAACCGGACCCCTGGATGGTGTTCGCGGTCGCCTCGAAGTGACCGCGGAACTTGTCGAAGTCGCCGAAGAAGTCGTCGATCGCCGCGCCGAGCTCGCCGTCCGGCTTGTCACCGCCGTCGGGAGAGAGGTTCGGCCAGAACGCCGAGTGGTTGACGTGTCCGCCGAGGTTGAACGCGAGGGTCTTCTCCAGCCCCATCACGCTGTCGAACTTGCCGGTCTCCCGGGCTTCTTCCAGCTTGTCCAGGGCGGTGTTGAGGCCGTTGACATAGGTCGCATGGTGCTTGTCGTGATGCAGCTCCATGATCTCGCCGGAGATGTGCGGCGCGAGCGCGCCGTAGTCATAGGGGAGGGGCGGGAGTTCGTACGCTGCCATGAGGGCGGGTCCTCTCGGGATCGATGGATAGTCCTGAACCGAGCGCGAATTTCATCCTACGCGGGGACTTGCGGCCGCCCCACCGGGCCCGACCCGGCACCCCACCCCCTCCCGGAAACTGGCCAGCTGTTGCAGCGACACGCCGGCGCAGACTGCAACAACTGCACACTTTCCGGGTGAGGGCCGGCCGGGTGAGCGACCACTAAGCTCGGCGGCACAGCGGATAACACGATCCAGGAGGCGACGATGCCGGAGTTCGTGGCGGCGATCGACCAGGGCACCACCAGCACCCGGTGCATGATCTTCGACCACGCCGGTCGCGAGGTGAGCCGGCACCAGCTGGAGCACCAGCAGATCATGGAGCGCCCCGGCTGGGTCGAGCACGACCCGGCCGAGATCTGGGTCCGCACGGTCGAGGTCGCGGCGACCGCGCTGGCGTCGGCCGACCTGAAGACCGACGACATCGCCGCGCTCGGCATCACCAACCAGCGCGAGACGACGGTGGTCTGGAACCCGAAGACGGGCAAGCCCTACTACAACGCGATCGTCTGGCAGGACACCCGAACCGACAAGATCGCCGCCGCGCTCGAGCGCGACGGCCACGGCGAGGTCATCCGGGCCAAGGCCGGCCTCCCGCCGGCGACCTACTTCGCGGGCGGCAAGCTCGCCTGGATGCTGGCCGAGGTGGACGGGCTGCGGGCGGCGGCGGAGAAGGGCGAGGCGCTGTTCGGCACGATCGACACCTGGCTGATCTGGAACCTCACCGGCGGCCGCAACGGCGGCCGGCACATCACCGACGTCACCAACGCCAGCCGCACGATGCTGATGAACCTGGAGACGCTGGACTGGGACGACGAGCTGCTCGCGATCTTCGACGTGCCGCGGCAGATGCTACCGGAGATCCGGCCGTCCTCGGATCCCAACCTGTACGGCACTGTCGAGCCCCGGGGCCTGGTGGCCGAGGTCCCGTTGAGTGCGGCGCTCGGCGATCAGCACGCCGCGATGGTCGGCCAGGTCTGCCTGGACAAGGGCGACACCAAGAACACCTACGGCACCGGCAACTTCATGTTGATCAACACCGGCGAGGAGATCGTCCGCTCCGACAACGGGCTGCTGACCGCGGTCTGCTACAAGTTCGGCGACGCGCCGGCGACGTACGCACTGGAGGGTTCGGTAGCGGTCACCGGCTCGGCCGTCCAGTGGCTGCGCGACCAGTTGGGGATCATCTCCGACGCGCGCGAGATCGAGGGTCTGGCCCGAACCGTCGAGGACAACGGCGGCGTCTATTTCGTGCCGGCGTTCTCCGGACTGTTCGCCCCCTACTGGCGCTCCGACGCCCGCGGCATCATCGCGGGGCTGTCCCGGTTCAACAACAAAGGGCACCTGGCGCGGGCGACGCTGGAAGCGATCTGCTACCAGAGCGCCGATGTGGCGAAGGCGATGGAGTCCGACACCGGTCTGGCGCTGGAGTCGTTGAAGGTCGACGGCGGGGTGACCAACGACGAGCTGTGTATGCAGATCCAGGCCGACGTGCTCGGGGTCGACGTGGTCCGGCCGGTGGTGAAGGAGACCACCGCCCTCGGCGCGGCGTACGCCGCGGGACTGGGGGTCGGGTTCTGGAAGAGTCCCGACGAGCTCCGCGAGCACTGGGCGGAGGACCGGCGCTGGACGCCGGAATCCTCGCCGGAGCAGCGCGCCGCCGGTCACGAGAAGTGGCACCGCGCGGTCGAGCGGACCTTCGGCTGGGTCGACGTCGACTGAGACTCGGCGAATCCCTGATTTCGTCCCCTCAGTGCCCGCCCGAGGCTCAGGATCGGCCTCCGAGCGTGCACTGGAGGGACGGAATCAGGGATCTCCGTCGTACGACCGATGTGCCCGCGCCGCCGATCGCCTACGGTCGGCACGTGAGTAGCCAGACTGCCGCAACGCTGCGCAACCGAGCGCGGGAATTGCGACTGGTCCCACCATTGATCGACATCGGGGTCGCCGTGGCCTTCGCCCTGTTCGCGGTGGCGGAGGCGCTGGTCAGCCCGGACGTCCGCTCTCCCGGTCCATTCCTCGCCCTCGCCGGCTTGTCCGCGGTGCTGCTGGCTTGGCGGCGGCGGTTCCCGCTGCTGGTGGCGGTAACGGTGACCGCCGCCAACATCGCGACGAACACCGACGGCGAGCTGTCCACCCTGCTGGCTCTGGTCTTGGTCTGCTTCACGGTCGGGTCCGAGACCGAGCCGCCGCGCAGCTATGTCGGGTTGATCGTGGTGCTCGGCTCGTTCGTCGGGGTGAGCATTCGGGACGGGCTGGAGCCGAGCGATCTGGCCGCCGGGCTCGTCTTCTTCGCCGGTCCCTGGGTCGTCGGCACGGCCGTCCGGTCGCGAGCCAAGCGGGCCGAGGAGGCCGTGGCCCGGGCCGAGCGGCTGGAGGCCGAGCGCGAGGCCGAGAACGCCCGCGCCGCCGCGGAGGAGCGCACCCGGATCGCCCGCGAGCTGCACGACATCGTCGCCCACTCGATCAGCGTGGTGACCATCCAGACCCAGGCCGTACGTCGCCGGCTCGGCCCCGAGCACGCCGCCGAGGCCGCCGACCTGGCGGCGGTGGAGACAACCGCGCGCGAGGCGCTGACCGAGATGCGCCGGCTCTTCGGGGTGCTCCGCAGCGACGGCGAGTCGCTGTCCCTGGCGCCCCAGCCCGGTCTCGCGGATCTGGACCGGATGGTCGCCCAGGCGGGCTCGGACCAGTTGCGCGTCGATCTTCGGGTGGAGGGTGAGCCGGTCGAGCTGCCGCCCGGTTTGGACCTGGCCGCGTACCGGATCGTGCAGGAGGGGCTGACCAACGCCATCCGGCACTCCCGCGCCGGCGCGGTCGAGGTCCGGCTGAGCTACGGGCCTCACCGGCTCGACCTCGCCGTCACCGACGATGGCCGCGGACCCGGCCGGGCGTCCGCTGGCGGTCACGGGCTGATTGGCGTGCGCGAACGGGTGGCGCTCTACGGCGGGACCGTCGAGCTGGCCGCCGCTCCGGGTGGCGGTGCCCGTCTCGCGGCCAGCCTGCCGGTGCCGGGTGCCCCATGATCACGCTGGTGATCGCGGACGACCAGGGGATGGTCCGGGCCGGGTTCCGCTCGCTGCTGTCGGCCGAGCCGGACCTGTCCGTGGTGGGCGAGGCGGCCGACGGCGAGGAGGCGGTCGCCGTGGTCTCCCGGCTGGTGCCCGACGTGACCCTGATGGACATCCGGATGCCGCGGCTCGACGGTCTGGCCGCGACCCGCCGGCTGCTCGAGACCGGGGTAGCCACCAAGGTGCTGGTGCTGACCACGTTCGACCTCGACGAGTACGTGTTCGAGGCCCTGCGTGCGGGCGCGTCCGGCTTCCTGCTCAAGGACGCCCCTGCGGAGGAACTCGCGGCCGGGATCCGGGTGGTGGCCGCGGGCGACGCCCTGCTGGCGCCGGGCGTGACCCGCCGGGTGATCGACGCGTTCGTGGCCCGGCCGGGTGCGGGCGGCGCCCACTCGGCGCCCGATCGCCGGCTGGCCACCCTCACCGCGCGCGAGCTGGAGGTGCTCGGCCTGCTGGCTCGCGGCCTGTCCAACCTCGACATCGCGGCGCGCCTGTTCGTCTCGGAGGGGACGACCAAGACCCACGTCAGCAACGTGCTGGCCAAGCTCGGCCTGCGCGATCGGGTGCAAGCGGTGATCTTCGCCTACGAGAACGGCGTGGTCGTCCCCGGCGCGAACTGATCCCGACCCGGGTTGGCTCCCGCAGGCACGCGATCCCCGACGGGGCCCGCCCCGCCCGGATCCGATCCCCTCCCCGGAAAGTGTGCAGTTCTCGCACTCTCCGCCGGAGTGTCGCTGCAACAGCTGCACAGTTTCCGGGGTGGGTGCGTCCCGCCCGGATCGGGCCGGGCGCGTTGCCGGAAAAGATCAGTCGCACGACGGAGGCGAAGATCGGTCGCCGGCCGGATCCGGTTGAGATCGGATCCCGGAAGGCTGGGTGTCACGCCGGACCACGGCGAAGACGACAGGGCCGGGACCCGGCCCCAACCCCAGGAGAGTCAGCGTGACCACCGTACTTCCCAACGAGACAACCGATCTCGACCCGACCAAGACCAGCGCGACCGAGACCAGCCCGACCAAGATCAGCAGGCGAGCGATCGCGGTCCGCCGCGGGTTCCTGATCGCCTGTCCCGTGCTGGCCGGCGCCTTCGCCGTCGTGGGCGCGATCGCCGACCCGGCATCCGGCCACGCCGGCGAGGAGATGATGAAGGTCTACATCGCCAACCCCGACCCGCTGCAGTGGAAGTCGACGGGATACCACTGGGCGTACGCCTTCTGGATCGCGCCGGCCCTGCTGCTCGCCGCCTCGGTGCGCGGCAAGGGTGCCTGGCTGGCCAACGTGGCGGCCCTGCTCGGCTTCGCCGGCATGGTGACGCTGCCCGGCATGCTGATGATCGACTGGGTGCAGTCCGGGGTCGGTCAGCTCTACGGCCTGGATGCGACGATCGCGCTGGACAACCACATGATGGCCACGATGTGGGGCCCGAAGGGCTTCATGATCGCGGGGATGGCGGGCTTCCTGCTCGGTCTTCCGCTGGCGATCGCGGCCCAGTGGCGGGCCGGCCGGATGCGGTGGTGGGCTCTCGCCGCGACCGTGGCGGCGTACGTCGTGTTCTTCGTCGGCCAGTCCACCTGGTGGGCCTGCGCCCTCGCCGCCGCCTTCCTCGGCGTCCTGGCCGTCGCCATCGCCCGCTCCACCGCCCCCGCCCCGCGGACCTGACCCGGACCGCGGCGCCCAGTGCCCCCTGAGCCGTCCGGGGGGCCTGGGCGGAGCGGCCGGGCAGCGAGCGGACGGGGTCGGGGCCGGACGTGCCGGACGTCACCGAATCGCATGACCTCTGTCACCCGGCCGTGTCGGTGCCCCGTGCTTGACTGGAGCACATGCCTGCAGCACTGTCCCTCGTCGGGCTCCACAAGAGCTTCGGCGCCAAGCATGCGGTCGCCGACCTCAACCTGGAGGTCGAGGCGGGCCGCATGTTCGGACTGGTCGGTCCCAACGGCGCCGGCAAGACGACGACCCTGTCGATGGCGACCGGACTGCTCCGACCCGACTCCGGCACGGCGTACGTCCTCGGGCACGACGTCTGGTCCGACCCGGCCAGCGCGAAGGCACTGATGGGTGTGCTGCCCGACGGCGTCCGGCTGTTCGACCGGCTGACCGGCAAGGAACTGCTGCGCTACATCGGGCTGCTCCGGCGGGTGCCGCCGGACACCATCGCCAGCCGGTCCGCCGACCTGCTGGACGCGCTCGGGTTGGCCCAGGACGGCGACACCCTCGTGGTGGAGTACTCGGCCGGCATGACCAAGAAGATCGGGCTGGCCTGTGCCCTGATCCATGCGCCGCGGCTGCTGATCTTGGACGAGCCGTTCGAGGCGGTCGACCCGGTGTCCGGCGAAGGGATCCGGGAGATCCTCCGGTCGTACGTGAAGGGTGGCGGCACGGTCGTGCTGTCCAGCCACGTGATGGAACTCGTGGAGAACCTCTGCGACTCGCTGGCCGTGATCGCCCAGGGCCGGGTGCTGGCCGCCGGCACCCTGGACCAGGTCCGGGCCGGTTCGAGCCTGCAGCAGCGGTTCTTGGAGCTCGTCGGCTTCCGGGCCAACACCGAAGGGACCCTGGCGTGGTTGCAGTCCTCGTCCAGCTGAAGCTGCACCTGCTGCGCAACAGCCTCAAGCGCAGCGTCTGGCGCACCGTCGGTCTGATCCTCGGGATGGCGTACGCACTGTTCATCGTCGTCCTGGTGCTGGCCGGGATGACCGCGCTGCGCTGGACGTCGACGGAGCTGACCGCGGACGTCACCGTGCTCGCCTTCAGCGCCCTGACGCTCGGCTGGCTGCTGTTCTCCCTGCTCGTGTTCGGCGTGGACGAGACGGTCGACCCGGCCAAGTTCGCCCTGCTGCCGGTGCGGTCCCGCCAGCTGCAACCCGGGCTGTTCGTCTCCGGCCTGATCGGCAGTCCCGGCGTCGCCACCGTCCTGGTCGGCTTCGGCCTGGTGATCGCCTGGGCCCGGAGCGTGCCGCTCGTGGTTGCCGCCGTGATCGCCTTCCCGATCGGCGTCGCCACCTGCTTCCTGCTCTCCCGCGCCGGGACGTCCGCCTTCGCGTCGTTCCTGGCCTCGCGCCGGTTCCGTGACCTGGCGTTCATCGTGCTGGCCCTGTTCGGGGTGGTGATGGGAATCGGCGGCAACCTGATCGGTGGCCTCGCCGGCCGAGATCCGTCGCAGATGCGCGGCGTGCTCGCCTCCGCCGCGACGCTGGCCGGCTGGAGCCCGTTCGGCTGGGCCTGGTCGGTGCCGGCTGCGGTCTCACGAGGCGAGTGGCTGGGCGCCGGGCTCCGGCTGCTGCTGGCCGTGGCCCTGGCGGTCGCGCTGTGGTGGGTCTGGGGCTTCTACCTGGCCCAGCGACTCACGTCACCGATCGAGAGCGGCGGGGGAGCGGGCAAGGTCCGTTCCGGCGGGTTCGTGGACCGGCTCTATCCGGCGACCCCGGCCGGTGGCGTTGCGGTTCGCACGCTGCACTACTGGCGCCGCGACCCGCGCTATTTCGCCGGTGTCGCGGGACTCTCGATCGCGCCGATCATCATCCTGATCAGCACGATGGTCAATCCCTACCCGGGCAGCACCGTGGTCGCCGCGCTGGCGCCGATCCTGCTCGCCCTGCTGCTGGGGATGAGTGTCGCGCAGGACCTGAGCTATGACGGCACGGCGGTCTGGCAGCACATCGTCTCCGGTGTCCGCGGCGCCGACGATCGGGCCGGCCGGGTGATGTCGACGCTGACGGTCTTCGGCCCCCTGCTGGTCCTGCTGGTGCTGGTGACGATGATCTTGACCGGTGAGTGGCGGCTGCTGCCGATGGTCGCCGGGGTCGCGTTCGGGGTCGCGCTGATCGGGCTGGGAGTCGGCTCGTTCGTCGGGTCGCTCTGGCAGTGGCCGGCGCCGCCGCCCGGCGCGAACCCGTTCCAGAAGGGCAGCAGCGGTGGGCTGCCGTCCTTCCTATCCTTCTCCGCGTCCAGTATCGGCACCTTCGTGCTGGCAATTCCGCTGGCCGCGCTCGCCGCCGGCTCGTTCTGGGTGTCCTGGCTCGGCTGGCTCGCGCTACCGGTCGGGATCGGGTTGGGTTACGTCGTGCTGCGGATCGGCATCGCCCAGGGCGGGAAGCTGCTGGACCGGCGCTGGCCCGAGGTGATGGCCGCCGTCAGCGAGAAGGCGGCCTGAGGTGGCCACCGTCGACGACGTTCGGGCGGTGCTGTCCGGACTGCCGCGCAGCACCGAGGTGGTGGTCCGCGACCGGGTGAAGTTCCGGGTCGGCCAGATCGTCTACGTAGCGTTCAGTCAGGACGAGACCGAGATCGGGTTCGCGTTCCCGAAGGAGGAGCGGGCGGAGTTGGTCGCCGCCCGGCCCGACGTGTTCTTCCTGCCACGGCCCTCGGACCTGCGTTTCCAATGGGTCGAGGCGTGGCTCGCCGCGCTCGAGGTGGACGAGCTGCGAGAGCTGCTGCTGGACGCCTGGCGGATGGTGGTGCCGAAGCGGGTCGCCCGCGAGGCGCTCGGCCCCCTCGCGGAGAGCGAGCGGGGCCGCTCCAACTGACCTCAGCGGGTGACCTCGAGCACCCGGAATCCCTTCGCCGAGGCGGCCCGCTCGCAACCGAAGCCCTGCTCGCGCAGCCAGCGTTGCAGGGTGTCCGCGCCCAGGTTGCGGCCCACCACGAGCTTGCCGGTCCCGTCCCCGGCCAGCCGGGGCAGCCAGGTCAGCAACAATTCGTGCAGGGCGCCCTTGCCGATCCGGATGGGCGGGTTCGACCAGATCTCGTCGTACGTCGCCGCCGGCTCGACCTGTTCCGGCCGCAGCGGCCGCACCCGGTCGGCCACCCCGTGCGTCGCCGCGTTCTCGGTGCAGAGCGTCAGCGCCCGGTCGTTCACGTCGACCGCGTCCACGGTCGCGCCCGGGCACGCGAGCGCGACGCCGACCGCGATCGGACCCCACCCGCAGCCCAGGTCGAGGATGCGCGGTGTCCCGACCGGCGGGTCGTACGTCCGCAGCAGCACGGCGGTGCCCAGATCCAGTCCGTCGGCGGAGAACACGCCGCCGGCGGTGGCGAAGGTCAGATCCCGGCCCCAGATGGTGGTCTCCACCGACCGGCGTTGGTCCGAGCCGGCGCCGTCGTTGCTGAAATAGTGGCTCACGTGTTTTCCTCGTTCGCGCCCGGCGCTGGGAGTCCGGTCATCCGCGGCCACGTCTCGGAAGGCTCTCCCGTCTCGGGTTCACCGCTGGTCGCCTTGCTGGTGCCTTCCGCTCCGCGGCCACGGAGGACCGGAGCGCCTGCCCGACGCTCACTCGCATGTTCCTCGCTCGCGCCCGGCCTCCGGCCCCCTGCGTCGGGCAGGGTGCGGATCGTCTGCGCCTCCGCGACTCGAGCCGCGAGCTCTTCGTCCAGCGGATAGCCCACCTCCTCCAGGGTCAGCCCGTGAGCCGGGAGCACCGGTACGCCCGAGCGGCGTTCCGCGGCGGAGGCCAGCTCGGCCAGCCAACCGGCGTCGCGCCGGCCCAGCCCGACCTCGGTCAGCGCGCCGACCACCGCGCGCACCATCGAGTGGCAGAACGCGTCGGCCCGGACGGTCACCTCGACCACGCCGGCGAGCGGTCCTGACGCCACCCGGTCGGCGCGGCAGTCCAGCAGGGTGCGGATCGTCGTCGCGCCGTCGCGCCGCTTGCAGAAGGAGGCGAAGTCCCGCAGTCCCAGCAGGCCCTGGGCGGCCGCGTTGAACGCGTCGAGATCCAGCGGCGCCCTCAACCGCGTCACGTGCCGGCGCAGCAGTGGGTCCGTCCCGGTCGGCCCGTCCCACAACCGGTAGACGTAGCGCCGCCAGACCGCGCCGAACCGGGCATGGAAGCCGGGCGGTGCGGCGCTCACCCGCCGGACGACCACGTCGTCGCGGAGCACCCGGGCCAGCCGGCGGTGCAGGAGGGCAGGGTCGGGCAGATCGTCCGCGTCGAGATCGACGTGGGCGACCTGACCGCGGGCGTGCACCCCGGCGTCGGTCCGTCCGGCGCAGACCAGCAGCACCGGGCGGTCGAGCCGCAGCACCCGCGGAATCCATTCCTCGAGCTCACCCTGCACGGTGCGCTGACCCGGCTGGGTCGCCCAGCCGGCGAAGTCCGTACCGTCGTAGGCGAGTTCGAGCCGCCACCTCACGTCGAGCTCGACCGCGGGTGAGCGTCGTCGAGCTCGGGGGAGGGGTCGACCCGCCGATAGCAGAAGTCGGTTATGGTACGGCCCGCGTCCAGCCCGCGCTGCTCGAACCGGGTCACCGGGCGGTCCACCCAGCGGGGTGCGGACTCGGCGTCCGGATGCTCGTTGACGAACTCCGGGTGCCGGTCGAGGACGTCTCGGATCTGGGCCGCGTAGTCGGGCCAGTCGGTGGCCAGCCGCCACCGGCCGCCGAGCCGCAGCCGGGTGGCGACGAGGTCGGCGAACTGCGGGCTCAGCAGCCGGCGCTTGTGGTGCCGGGCCTTGTGCCACGGGTCGGGAAAGAACATCCACACCTCGTGCACGCTGTCCGGCGGCAGCAGGTGGGCGAACCCGTCCACCGCGTCGACCGAGGCAATCCGCACGTTGCCGATGTCGCCGGTCGCCAGCCGGGCGAGCAGTGCGGCGATCGCGGGCTCGAAGACCTCGAAGGCGAGCACGTCTAGGTGCCGGTTCGCCGCGGCCATCGGGGCGAGCGAGTCGCCCATGCCCGGACCGATCTCGACCACCAGCGGCGCGGCGCGGCCGAACAGCGCGGCCGGGTCGAGCGTGGCTCCCGGAGCGACCGATGTGCTGGTCTCGCCGCGCGGCACATCGAGCACCCAGCGGTCCCGGTAGGACTCCCAGGCCCGGCGCTGGGCCGGCGTCATCCGGGTGCTCCTGCGGACGAACGAGGTGACCCGGCGATGGGTTCGGGCGGTCCCGGCACGGACCGGCGCGGTCACCGCTTGCGCCGCCGCTCGTAGGCCAGCAGGGCGCCGCCGAAGACGGCGAGGCAGAGCAGGAACGTCAGGATGCCGTAGCCGATCGAGTTCGTCTTCCAGATGGCCAGCGCGCCGCCGAGGGCACAGAGCGCGGACATACCCCAGAGCCGGCCCTCCTTGGCCAGCCCGGTCCGGACGTCGTTACTCTCCTTCGGCACTCACGGAGCCTATCCCGACGCCGCGGGTGGTGCTGTCGGGTGACCGACCCGAAAATCCGCCCCTCGTCGGGCTCGGCGGGCCACTCCCGGGCGGGACGGGTCGCGGAGGAGCACATCGAGGGTCGGATTATCGGGTTCGCCTCGTGCCGACGACCGCAACAGCGTCCCGATCCTGATCCCGATGCACCCGGGCCTCGAGATCGGCGGCCTCGAAGAGGTCGAGCGCCTCGTCCACCTGCGGCTCGGCCACCTCGATCAGCAGCCGGCCACCGGGAGCGAGCCAGCCGGGCGCGTCCGCGGCGATCCGGCGATGCACGTCCAATCCGTCCGAGCCGCCGTCCAGGGCCACCCGCGGCTCGTGCTCGTGAGCCTCCGGCGGCATCAGCCCGACCTCGCCAGTCGGCACGTACGGCGCGTTGGCCAGCACGACGTCGATCCGCCCGAGCAGCGCGCGCGGAACGGGCGCGAACAGGTCCCCCTCGAACACCTCCCCGAGGTCGGCCAGGTTGCGCCGGGCGCAGCCGACGGCGACCGGATCGAGGTCGGCGGCGAGCAGCCGGCACGGCACCCGGGCGGCGACGGCGAGCCCCATCGCACCGGTGCCGCAGCACAGGTCCAGCACGACCGGGCGCCGATCCGGGCCGCTCGGCAGTCCGGCCACCGCGAGATCGACCAGCAGGGCGGTCCGCTGCCGCGGCACGAACACGCCCGGTTCGACACCGACCCGGAGCCCGCAGAACTCGGCCCAGCCGAGGATCACCTCCAGCGGTTCACCGCCTTCCCGGCGGCGGACGTACGCCTCGAGGTCGGCATCGGATCGCGCCGCGGCGAGCAGCAGCCGCGCCTCGTCCTCGGCGAACACGCAGCCCGCAGCGCGCAGGCGGGCGATGAGGGCCGCGGTCAGGAGCTGACGTCCTTGTTGGAGAACCGGGCCCAGGCCAGGCACCAGAACACCACGGCGTAGGCCAGCGCGACCAGCAGCCCGCGGGAGACGTTCTCGGTGAACATCGGGGTGCGGAGCAGGTCTCCGAACGCCGTCGCCCAGTGCACCAGCAGCCACGGGTGCAGCCAGGACAGCTGCGAGATCGAGTCGAGGGCGTACATCATCACGTTCACCAGGACGACCGCGATCATGGCGCCGATCGGCTGCTCGGTGAGTGTGGAGACGAAGAGCCCGATCGCCCCCAAGGCGGCCAGGATCGCCGAGATGTAGCCGACCACCAGCACCATCCGCCACAGCGCGGCACCGAACGGGATCTGCAGTCCGGACAGGGTCATCATCGGTCCCGTGCCGAACAGCGCGATGCCGATCACCCCGCCGACCACGGCCACCAGGGCGGTCGCCCAGACCGCCGAGATGATCAGCGAGAGGTACTTCACCAGCAGCAAGCGCGTACGTCCGACCGGGATCGTCAGCAGGTAGCGCAGGGTGCCGATATTGGCCTCGCCGGCCACCGCGTCGCCGGAGACGGCGGCGATCGCCAGCGGCAGGAACAGCGGGAGCTCGACGGTCAGCGCGGCCAACGCCACGAACAACCCGTTCCCGGTGATCGCGTTGACGAACGTCGGCCCGCCGGCGGAATCGTCGGCGGACACCCGGACCGCGATCGCGATGATGATCGGCACGACTGCCAGCACGCCGAGCCCGGCGATGTTGCGGCGCCGCCCGGCGATCAGCCGCAGCTCCGACAGCAGGAATCGGCCGATCCGCCAGCCACCGCGCGTGTTGGCCGGGGTCGAGGAGGCCCCGACGACCAGGGTCTCAGCCGCTGACATCGAAACCCTCCCCGGTCAGTTGAACGAACAGGTCCTCGAGGCTGGGCGCGCTGACCGTGAAGCCCAGCACGCTGACGTGCTCTCGCACCAGTCGCGGCACGATCGACGCGATCTCCACCTCGCCGGGAAGTCCGGTCACCACCCGGCCGTCCGGGTCCTGCGCCACGTCGGCCAGGCCCAGGTCGGTGAGCACCCGGGCCGCCTCCGCCGGCTGCTCGGTCTCGACCCGGACCGTCTGCACGGCCCCGGCCCGGAGGTCGTCGATGCGGCCCTGCCAGACGAGCTTGGCCTCGTACATCACACCGATGTGGCTGCACATCTGCTCCACCTCGCTGAGCAGGTGGCTGGAGACGAGAACGGTGACGCCCTCCTGCGCCAGCTGTCCGATCAGGTGGCGCACCTCGCGGGTGCCCTGCGGATCCAGCCCATTGGTCGGCTCGTCCAGCACGAGCAGTTCCCGCGGCATCAGCAGCGCGCTGGCGATGGCGAGTCGCTGCCGCATGCCGAGGGAGTACGCGCGGTAGCGCTTGGTCGCGGCGGCGAGCAGCCCGACCCGATCCAGCGCCGCGTCGATCCGGGTCCGGGCCGTCCGCGGGTCGGCGGCGGGATCGGCGGCATCGATCCGGGCGAGGTTGGCCCACCCGGACAGGTACGGGTGGAACGCCGGGCCCTCGACCAGCGACCCCACCCGGGGCAGCGCCTCGGCCGACCGGGCCGGGATCGGCAGCCCCAGCACCTCGACCTCCCCGGCCACCGGCCGGATCAGCCCGAGCAGCATCCGGATGGTGGTCGTCTTGCCCGACCCGTTGGGCCCCAGGAAGCCGTAGATCGCGCCGGCCGGCACGGTCAGGTCGATGCCGTCCACCACGGTCGCGTGCCGGAACCGCTTGGTCAGGCGCCGGGTGCGGATCAGCGCCTCCGGCTCACCGGCACCCTCCGAGCTCACGGCCCCCACCGTACGGGTCGCGCCAGCGATCACCGCCATCTCGGCCGCCGACTCCCCGTCTCCGACCCGGACGTCGTCCCCCACCCCGGCCCGGAAACTGTGCGCGTCGTGCAGCGACACGCCGAGCGCGACTGCGAGAAGTGCACAGTTTCCGGGGAAGGGAGGTGCTGGGTGGTCAGCTGAGGGCCTTGTACAGCGTCTCCGGGGCGACCGCGCCGGCCGCGAACCGGCCGTCGTCGGTGATCACCACGGAGAAGGCCTTGCTGGCCAGCAGCCGGCCGCTGCCCCACGATCCGGAGACCTTCGGCAGCGCGTTCAGGATCTGCTGCATCGACGCGGCGCCGCCCCGCTCGCCGCTGTGGGTCGAGTCCTCGGTGCTCGCCTTGGACAGGTCGGCCTTGCCGACCACGACGGTCGACCAGCCGCTGCCGACGACCGTGGTGTCCTTCTGCGCCGCCGTTGCGTCCTTCTCCGCTTGAGCCTTGCGCTCGGCGACCTTGTCCTTGTCGACGGTCGGCGGCTTCTCCTCGGTCACCTTCGTCCCGGGCGGCGCGTTGAACGTGAAGTTGGCGTCATCGGGGGTGCCGAAGTCGATCGAGCTGAACGCCGTCTCGAACACCGTGGTGCCGTCGGTCGCGATCACCTTCACGCTCAGCGGGACCTTCTTCTCCCCGTCGATGGCGATCCGCACCTGGCCTATCAGCGAGCCGCTGTCCTTCGGCTCCAGCACGAGGGCGTACGCGTCCCGGCCGGCGACCTTCACCGCCGGGTTGGTGCTGACCGTCGTCGTCGGCTCGATCGCGTCCAGAACCTTGGCGGCCGCCTCCTGCGGCGTCTTCGGCGCGTCCGACGGGACCGCGTGCTCCGGCTCGGCGGTGTCCGAGCTCAGCTTCGTGTGGGTCGCCGCGTTGTCCCGGCTGGACCAGTTCCAGACGTCGGTGCCGTTGCGGATGATGTCGGTCTCGCCGAGCGTGCCGTGGATCGCGAGCCGCTGCTTGTCCTCGCCCGACGACCAGACCTGCAGCGTGTGCGTACCGGAGATCAGCGAGGTCAGACTGGTGTCGTAGTCGCCGCCGATGCCCGGCAGCTGCGGCAGCCCGAGGTCGGAGGTCTGCACGACGGTCCCGCTGAAGCTGTCCACATGGGAGTTCTGCAGGTCGACGAGCAGCTGCTGGGGTGTCTCGTCCGGCAGGGCGGCATCGGCGCTCGCGCTGACCGCGATCAGGCTCGTGCCGCCGACCACGCCGACGACGATCGCGGGCACGGCCCAGCGCAGGGCGGGGTGGGACTGGAAGATCCGCATGGGCTTCATTCTGGCTCGAAGCCGCTGTGAGGTTGCTGAGCCGCGTTTGGGCGCGGGCGAGGCGGATAGGACCCCGTATGGTGCAACCTCGCGCGCGCGGTTCGAGTCGCACCTAGGCTTCGCAGGTCATGCCGCTGGCCTGCGAAGCCGCGGCTCGCACGCCCCGTTAGATTGCTTCGCTCGGCAAGCCTCGCTCCCGCGCTCCGCTGCGCTTCAGGCCGGCTCGTTCGTCGCGTTCGGTGAGACGGAAAGGCGTGTCTCACCGAACGCTCCTGCACTTGCCGGCGCGCAGCGCCTTTGATTGCTTCGCTCGGCAAGCCTCGCTCCAGCGCTCCGCTGCGCTTCAGGCCGGGTCGTTCGTCGCGTTCGGTGAGACGGAAAGGCGTGTCTCACCGAACACTCCTGCACTCCCCGGCGCGCAGCGTCGGGCTTGATTGCTTCGCTCGGCAAGCGTCGCTCCGCCGGTCGGGATACTGCGCCGTGTGGTCTTCGCTCGGGTTTGACGTGCTTCGCGCGTGAAGGGGGTCGCGCGGACAAGGTCGAACCCGCGCGGAGTAGCCCATGGGTGCGGGGGTGTGCGGTCTTGCCGCCGAGTGGCGGCTCTGCTCGGCCGGCTCGCCTGTCGTCCCCGACGCGTCGGGCCGGCGTCCGTAGGCTTGCCGTCGTGCGCTTGCTGCTGGTCGACGACGAGGAACGGATGGTCGAGGCGCTGCGCCGCGGGCTGGTCGCCGAGGGTTTCGCGGTCGAGGTCGCGCACACCGGTCCGGAGGGACTGCGGCAGGCGAGCTTCGGCGACTTCGACGCGGTGGTGCTCGACGTGATGCTGCCGGGGATGTCGGGCTTCGAGATCGTCCGCCGGCTCCGCGCCGAGGACAACTGGGTGCCGATCTTGATGCTGTCGGCCAAGGACGGGGAGTACGACCAGGCCGACGCCCTCGATGACGGCGCGGACGACTATCTGACCAAGCCGTTCAGCTACGTCGTGCTGCTGGCCCGGATCAGGGCACTCCTGCGCCGCGGCGTCGTCGCCCGGCCGGCCGTGCTGCAGGTCGGCGAGATCTCGCTCGACCCCGCCCGGCGCGAGGTCGCCGTCGACGGCGCGCCGGTGTCGCTGACCCAGCGCGAGTTCGTGCTGCTGGAGTACCTGATGCGCAACCCGGACCGGGTGATCAGCAAGGCCGAGCTGCTCGACCACGTCTGGGACAACGCGGCGGAGGTCGCGGCCAACGCCGTCGAGGTGTACGTCGGCTATCTGCGGCGCAAGGTCGGTGCCGAGCGCCTGCTCACCGTCCGCGGGGCCGGTTACCGGCTGGCCGACACGTGATCGCCCCGGCCCGCCGGACGCCGGCGGTGGACGCATGCGCAATCTGAGCCTGCGCTGGCGGCTGATCACCATCGGCGTGGTCGGGATGTTGGTCGGCCTCACCGGCGGTGCGTTCGTGTTGTACGCGACCCTGGCGTACGCGGTCAATCGGACGCTGGACAACGAGGCATCGGCGGCCGCCCGGGACGTGGCCGCGATGGTCGACCAGCAGCGGCTGCCGAACCCGGTGCCGGTCAGCGGCGCCCAGGTGATCCAGGTGATCGACACCCAGGGACGGGTGGTCAGCGGGTCAGCGACCGCCGACCGGCTGGTTCCGCTGCTGCGCCCGGCCGAGCTGGCCCGGGCGCTCGCCGGTGGCACGGTGACCGTGCCCGGCTCGCGCGCCGGCACCGTCGGGCCACTGCGGGTTCGGGCCATCCGCGCCGGACCGGCGGACAACCCGGTCAGTGTGCTGGTCGCGGTGCAGGTGGGGGACGTGCTGACCAGCCAGTTCGTGCTGCGGACGTCGCTGATGATCGCCATCCCGCTGCTGGTGGCCGGGCTCGCGGTGATCGCCTGGTACGTGATCGGCTGGACTCTGCGGCCGGTGGAGCAACTGCGACTCGGTGCCGAGCGGATCGGGGCCAGCGTGGAAGGCGGGGCCGGTGCTCGCGGACCGCTTCCACCTCCCGAACGGCTGCCCGTGCCGCCGGCGCGGGACGAGATCCAGGCGCTCGCGCTCACCCTGAACGACATGCTGGGCAGGCTCGCCGCCGGCCGGGCCCGGCAGCGGACGTTCGTGGCCGACGCGGCGCACGAGCTGCGTAGTCCGCTGGCCAGCATGCGGACCCAGCTCGAGGTGGCCCAGCACCTCGGCGAGGCCGGTCGGCTCCCGGCGGACCTACTGCCCGAGGTGGACCGACTGTCCGCACTGGTAGAGGATCTGCTGTTGCTGGCCCGTGCCGACGCGGACGCGCCACTGCCGGCACGGGTCGACCGGGTCGAGGTCGCCGCGCTGCTGACCGCGATCGCGGAGAGTTACGCCGAGGCAAGGGTCGCGGTCCGCACCGACCGGCTGGACCCGGCCGCGAGGGTGACCGCCTCGGTCGACGAACTCCGCCGAGCGGTGACGAACCTCGTCGACAACGCGGTGCGCCATGCCCGCTCGGCGGTGACGCTGTCGGTGGTCGCCGACGGTGGCGACGTGCTGATCGCCGTCGCCGACGACGGTCCGGGCATCGCGCCGGCCGACCGCGAGCGGGTGTTCGATCGCTTCACCCGGCTGGACGATGCCCGCGACCGGGACGCCGGCGGCACCGGGCTCGGCCTGCCGATCGTCCGCGAGCTGGTCCGCCGGGCGGGCGGCTCGGTCGGCTTCGGCACCGAGCCGAATGTGTCGCGGGCCGAGATCCGGCTGCCTGCAAGCCGCGACTGACGCAAATCGGGCGCTCGATCGTCCGGATCCGCGGCAGAACGCCGATTTCGGGCATCGAGTGTCGGTTTTGCGACGTCACACGGCGATATGGATGCCCAGCTGGGTGGCCAGCAGCGGAGCGAACTCGAACAGCTGGGTCTCGGTGATCCAGGCGCCGGCGAGCCCGCCGAGCCCGTTCACCGTGCTCAGCCGGGCGCCGCGCAGGTCGACGTCGGTCAGGGAGGCGTTCGAGACGTCCAGCGTGCCGATCCGGCAGCCGTCCAGCACCAGCCGGCTGATCTTGCCGTAGGACAGATCCAGTTCGTCGATCACGCAGTCCCGGAACGCGACGTCGCGCCAGGCCGCCGACCGGGCGTTCAGATAGTTGATCTTGCCGCCCTCGATCACCACCGAGCGCCAGGTGCTCTCGTACAGCTCACCGGAGCCGATCCGCGACCCCGCCACGGTGGTGCTCCGCCAGGACGATCGGGGTGCCGACAGGGTCGGCGCGTCCAGCTCGTCCAGCACACAATCGGAGAACTGGGCGCCACGCAGCACGGTGTCCAGCAGCCGGGCCCGCTCGAAGGAACAGCCGATGAACGACGTCGAGGTCAGGTTCAGACCGGTGAAGTCGGCGTCGACGTAGCGCTCGTCGGAATGCAGCTCCGCGTCGATCGCGTCCTCCGCGATCGCATCGCCGAGATGGGCGCCCAGCCGCGGGGCGACGATCTCGGGTGGCTTGGGGCCGCTCTTCGATGCGCGCACGCCGCCCACCCTAGGTCAGCGCCGGCCCGACCACCCGTTGGCGGCTCCGGCCGTGCGCGCTCGAGCGACCCCCGCGCAAATTCCGACCGCGGCGGGAAATTCGGGTGTCCTCGGGCACGGAGCACCCCGAAAACCCAGCCATGGACGGAAAATGCGCTGAGGTGGGTGGGGGGAACGGAGGCGAGGCCGGCGGGACGCGCTCGTGCCGGGCGTCGTCAGCTCTCGGGATAGCTCAGCCCGTGACCGAACCGGAAGAGCGGGTCCGCGGTGTCGAACGGTACGTCCGGCCGGCTGGCCACGACCGCCGCCATGCTGGAGGGCAGATCGAACGGCAACCGTCCCTGCGGCCGGGCTCGACCGGACAGCACGTCGAGCAGCGCGGCACCGCTGGCGCCGAAGTCCAGCACGATCGCGGCCGCGGCGTCGACGAACGGGGTCAGGATCGCCGGCCGGTCGCAGAACACGTCGAGCACGGTCGGGACCTGCGCGGCCACCTCGGTCACGTGGGCGACGACGTCGGCCGGGAACTCCAGCGAGCCGGCATGGAAGAAGTTCTCGAACGCGGTCGCCCGGGTCTCGTACGGCGCCTTCAACCGGAGCACGGCGACGTCGGCCTCGGCGGGGGAGCCGACCACAGTGCCGTACGCCGCGGCGACATCGGGATCGATCCCCTCGACATAGAGCGCGAGCCCCGGCCGCAGCGGCAAGGTCGGCGTGCCGTCGGCGCCGGCGGAGTTCGTGATCAGGGTCAGCGAGGCGCGCTGGGCTGCCTCGCCGGCCGCCCGGAAGTCGGCGTTGCCGACGGTCGCCGCCGCCCGGTCCGGATCGACGTACGGATCGTCGAAGAGGCCGAGCTCGAACTTCTCCCGCAGCAACCGGCGGACCGACACATCGATCCGGTCCTCGCTCACCTCGCCGGCGGTGATGATGTCGACGAGCAGGTCGGCGCCGTATTCGCCGCCGAACTGGTCGACGCCCGCCTCCAGGCACTTGATCATCCGCTCGCGCTCGGACAGGTGTTCCACCCCCCAGGCCCGGGCGGGATGGAACGCGTCGATGATCATGTGCCCGGTGATCAAACCCCAGTCGGTGCAGACGATGCCGTCGAAGCCGTAGCGCTCGCGCAGCAGGCCGGTGATCACGCCCTTGTTGAAGCCGAAGCCGACCTCCTCGAACTCGGTGCCGACCGGCATCCCGTAATAGGGCATCATCTGCCGGGCGCCGACCGCCAGCGCCGCCTCGAACGGCTTCAGGTGGAGCTCGAACTGGCCGCCGGGATAGATCTGCTCGCGGCCGTACGCGAAGTGCGGGTCCTCGCCGTCTTGCTGCGGGCCGCCGCCGGGGAAGTGCTTGGTCATGGTGGAGACCGAGCCGGGACCGAACGCGCCGTCCTGATCGCCGCGCTGGAAGCCGCGGATGTACGCCGCGCCGAGCCGGCTGGTCAGGTCCGCGTCCTCACCGAACGTCGCGAATCCCCGCGCCCAGCGGGGCTCGGTGGCCAGATCCACCTGCGGGTGCAGGGCGCAACGCAGGCCGACCGCGACGTACTCCTGGCGGGCGATGTCGGCGAACCGCTCGACCAGATCCTCGTCGCCGATCGCGGCCAGTCCCATCGTCTCCGGCCACTCCGAGAACGCGGCGGCGTTGAACGCCGCTCCCGGGTTGTCGGTGAAGGAGTGTCGCGGATCGGTGGACAGAGTGACCGGGATGCCCAGTCGGGTGGAGGCTGCGAGCTCCTGGAGCTTGTTCTGCCAGCGAGCCGCGACCGCCGGGTCCGCCAGCGGACCGAGCAGGTTGAAGTGGTTCAGGTGCCGCCCGGCGACCAGCTCGTCCGGGGACGGGATGCTGAACGCCGGGTTGCCGTCGCCGAGCTCGCCGTCCGGGCCGATGCTGATCATGCACTGGAAGAACAGGCCGGCCTTCTCCGGCACCGTCATCTGGGCCAGCAACCGCTCGACCCGATCCGCCACCGGCAGCGCCGGATCCCGGTAGCTGGTGTCGAGGTCGGTCGTGGTTTCGCTGGTCATGATCACGCAACTCCCTTGCTGACTGAGGATCTGGCGGCCGGCGTCGTCGGCTGCTACAGTCAATCAGACCGAGTGGTAACAATTCAAGTCGATCATGGTGACGGAGGGTGCGATGGCAGAGGCCGGCGCCCCCCGCGGCCCGTACGTTCGCGGCCCGTACGTCCGTGGCACCCGCCGGCGGGAGCAGATCGTCGATGCCGCACGGCAGCTGTTCGTGACGGAGGGCTATCGGGCGGTGTCGCTACGCGACATCGCCGCGGCCGCCGGTCTCACTCACCCGGGACTGCTCCGGCACTTCGCCGGCAAGGAGGCGATCCTCGACGCAGTCGTGGACGATCTCGAGCGGGCCAACCATGTCTGGATCGACCGGCAGGGTGGACCGCTGGCGCCGGCGTCGATGGTCGAGCTGGCCGAGCACAACGCGACCATCCCGGGCTACGTCGCGCTGTTCACGATGCTCGCCGGCGAGGCGAGCAGCGCCCACCACCCGGCCCACGATCGGATGCGCCGACGCTACGAGTGGCTGCGTGAGCAGAACGCGGCCGTGCTGGGGCGCCACGTCGAGGATCCGCGGACCGAGGCGACCCGGCTGGCCGCGGTCTGGGACGGGCTGCAGCTGCTGTCGCTGTACGATCCCTCGATCGACGTGCCGAGTGAGCTGGCCCGCTGGCTCGAGGCCCTGCTCGGTGGCGGCCGGGCCTCGCGTTCGAGCGGGCGCCTCGCGCGGGCGGACTCGGTGACAGGGGCACCCGTCCGCGGTTCTGTGGGGACCGAGCCGGCCCGCGTCGGCAGCCCCGCGGCCGGTGCGAAGAAGGCGTTGATCATCGACCGGGCGACCGAGCTCTTCGCCAGCCGCGGGTTCCACGAGACCAGCCTGCAGGATGTCGCCGACGCGGTCGGCAGTTCCAAGTCCGGCCTGCTCTATCACTTCCCGACCAAGGAGGCGCTGCTGGAGGCGGTGCTGCGCCGGCGCGACGCCGGCGGCCTCCCCGGACCGGGAGACGGCTCCGGACCCGCCGACCTCGGGGCGGCGGTCGAGGGTCTCGCCGGCACGGTCCGCGATGCGCCGGGACTGATCGAGGCACACGCGGTGCTCTGCTGCGAGGCGACCGCGCCCGACCACCCGGCGCACCAGTACTTCCGCGACCGGCTCTCCGGCACACGGACGTACGTCGCCGCGGAGTTGGCCCGCGCCGCACTTCGGGACGGCAGGCAGCGCAGTGCCGCCACGTCGTTCGTCGCACTGTGGGAGGGGCTGCAGTTCCAGTGGCTGTACGACCGGGGCGCCGTGGACGTACCGGCTCTGCTCGCTGGGCAGCTCCGCCGGCTCGGCCCGGTCGAGTGAGCGGGCCCACACGTGCGGAGACGGGTTCGTTACGAATCTCGCGAGTTCGTTACGTTTCGGCGCTGCGAGGCGTATCCGGCCTGGCACTCGTGCACTCTTGAGTGCTAAGGGCAATCCCGGTCACGATGTGCCCACCAGGTGTGTCAGTGGACATGATCAACCGGTCTGGTGATTGGTGCACGTCGAGGGAGGTCATCATGGATGGCTTTCGGCCATCGGCAGTCGAGGTCGCGCCCCTGCAGTCGGAGGGGACGCTGTACGGATTCATGCTCCTGGGGCGGTGGCCGCAGGACACGGTCGAGTGGGCGAAGTTCCTCGTGCTGGCCGTCCGGATGGCGGCCGTACCCGGCCTGTTGCCGCTCTCCACCGTCTTCCGGGTGAGCGAGGACCTGCCCGACGAGCCGCATGCCGGCGCGGTCGGGCTGGTGGTCAAGGAGGGCCAGCTGATGGGGGAGCACCCGCTGCTGCCCGGTCAGTTCGGCAACCCGCAGCCGCCCGGGCTGGTCGTGTTGCATCCACCGTCGAGCACGCTGCGCTCGGTTCCGGAGTACGAGGTCGCCTCCGGCTGCCTGTTCCTGCCGGGCCTGCCGCACCTCGGCCTGGATCATCGGGCCGCCTGGGTCGAGGCCGACCGTGAGGGCACGGTCACCCAGCTGGTCAGCCGGGCCGGCGTGGACCCGTCCGGCGACGCCGACACAGCCGCCCTGGCGATGCTCCTCGCGGCGTGATTTTCCTGGTGGGCTCGCGCACGCGACGCGCCTGAGAGATCCGGCCTTCCCTCGTCGTTCGCGCGGCACTCGTCCATAGGGTTGTGCAGTCAGCTGCCCGTGAGTGCCGCGTTCACTCCTCAGTCCAGACCGGATCGGGCGCGCCGCTAACGACGCTCGCCCACGGGCTCCTGGTGGGCTCGCGCACGCAGGCGCGTCTAAGAGATCCGGCCTTCGCGGCCCGGTCCAACCCCGAAAAGTGTGCAGGTGTTGCAGCATCGGCCGGCGTGTCGCTGCAAGAGCTGCACAGTTTCCGGGCGAGGGGCAGGGCGGGAAACCAGTCGCGAGCCGGGGCAGCGACGCCTAGCATCGACGGTCATGGGACACGTCGACCTGTCCGCGATCAGCTATCACCTGCCGGACGGGCGGGTGCTGCTGGACGACATCTCGTTCCGGGTCGGTGAGGGCGCAGTGGTGGCGCTGGTCGGGGCCAACGGGTCCGGCAAGACGACGTTGCTCAAGATCATCGCCGGCGACCTGGCGCCGACGTCCGGCTCGGTCTCGCGTTCCGGCGGGCTGGGGGTGATGCGCCAGTTCATCGGCAGCATCCGCGATCACTCGACGGTCCGCGATCTGCTGTTCTCGCTCGCGCCGCCGCGGCTGCAGCACGCCGTCGCCGAGATGGACGCGCTCGAGCTGGCGCTGATGGAGGACGACAGCGAGCCGGTGCAGCTGCGCTACGCGCAGGCCTTGGCCGACTACGCCGATGCGGGTGGGTACGACGCCGAGGTCACCTTCGACGTGTGTACGACCGCCGCGATCGGCATCCCGTACGACCGGGCCAAGTGGCGCGAGGTGAACACGCTGTCCGGCGGCGAGCAGAAGCGGCTGGCGCTGGAGGCTCTGCTCCGCGGTCCGGACGAGGTGCTGCTGCTGGACGAGCCCGACAACTACCTGGACGTGCCCGGCAAACGCTGGCTGGAGGAGCAGCTGGCCGGCACCCAGAAGTCGGTGCTGCTGGTCAGCCACGACCGCGAGCTGCTGGCCCAGGCGGCGACCCGGATCGCCGCGCTCGAGCTCGGCGCGGCCGGCAACACCGTCTGGGTGCACGGCGGCGGCTATGCGACGTTCGGCGAGGCGCGCCGGGAGCGCTTCGACCGCCTCGACGAGCTTCGCCGGCGCTGGGACGAGGAGCACGAGAAGCTGCGCCAGCTGATGCTGATGTACAAGAACAAGGCCGCATACAACTCCGGCATGGCCTCGCGTTACCGCGCGGCGCAGACCCGGCTGGCCAAGTTCGAGGAGGCCGGCCCGCCGCAGGAGCTGCCGCGCGAGCAGCACGTGAAGATGAGGCTGACCGGAGGACGGACGGGCAAGCGGGCGATCGTCGTCGACCGGCTGGAGCTGACCGGGTTGATGAAGCCGTTCAGCGCGGAGATCTGGTTCGGCGACCGGGTCGCCGTGCTCGGCTCGAACGGGTCGGGCAAGTCGCACTTCTTGCGGCTGCTGGCGCGCGGCGGCTCGCACCCGGACATCGAGCACCTGCCGGTGGACGACCTGCGGATCGGCGAGGTCGCGCACACCGGGAGCGCGCGGCTCGGTGCCCGGGTCCGGCCGGGGTGGTTCGCCCAGACCCATCACCACCCGGAGCTGGTCGGCCGTACGCTGCTGGAGATCCTGCACCGCGGCAACGACCATCGCACCGGCATGGGCCGGGAGGAGGCGTCGCGCAAGCTGGACCGCTACGAGCTGGCGTACGCCGCCGAGCAGCGTTTCGACACCCTCTCCGGCGGCCAGCAGGCGCGCTTCCAGATCCTGCTGCTGGAGCTGTCCGGGGCGACCCTGCTGCTGCTCGACGAGCCGACCGACAACCTCGACATCGAGTCGGCGGAGGCCCTGGAGCACGGCCTCGAGTCGTTCGAGGGGACGGTCGTCGCGGTCACCCACGACCGCTGGTTCGCCCGCGGCTTCGACCGTTTTCTGGTCTTCGGCGCCGACGGCAGCGTGTACGAGTCGGACGAGCCGGTCTGGGACGAGACCCGGGTCCAACGCGCCCGCTGAGTACCCACTTCTCGCCCCCGGGGTGCCGAGAGCCCCGCCGGAAACTGTGCAGCTCCTGCAGCGACACGCCGACGGCGACTGCAAGAGCTGCACGGGCTGGGGAGGGCGAGGGACGGGGCGAAGGTCAGCGCGGGCCGGTGCCGCGGCCCGCTCCGCCTGCGCCGCCGGCCGGAACCCCGCCGGGCGGGGCCCCGCCGAAGCCGCCACCTCCACCGGCGAACTGGCGTACGGAGTTGGTGCTGTTGCTCGGCACGGCGGCCGTCCGGTCGGCAAGGATGACCACGGCACCCGCCTGGACGCCCTCGGTGATCTGCGCGGTGGTGTCGCCGACCACCCCCAGGCTCACTCGGGTGGTGGTGGCGACCCCGTTCGCGAGCACCGACACGGTGCCGCTGGTGGTGCTCTCCCGGGTGATCGCCGACACCGGGACGACGACGGCATGGTCGACGGAGGCGATCGTCACGGTGACGGAGGCGGTCGCTCCGGCCCGCAACGTCGTCGAGGTCGAGGCGGGCGCGGCGACGGTCACCCCGAAGGTGCTGGAGCCGCTCGCCGACGAGGTCGGCAGCAGGGCCTTGGCCGAGACGGTGCCCGCCACCGGAGCCTGGCCGGCCTGGTTGATCTGCGCCTTCTGTCCGACCTTCAGCTGCCGGAACGTGGCTTCGCTGACCTGCAGGTCGACCTGGGTCGAGCCCTTGCCGATGACGACGGCCTGGTCGCTCGTGCTCGCGGTCGCGCCCTTGGTGAACGGAAGCTCCGCAACCACGCCCGTCAGCGGGCTGCGCAGCGTTGCGGCGTCCAGGTTGTCCTCCGCGGTGGTCAGCGCCAGCTGGGCCTTGGTGACGACCGCCTCAGCGGTACCGACCGTGGTCGTGCCACCTTGGCCGCCTCCGCCGCCGGTCGAGCCGGTACCGGGCGAGCCCGAGCCACTCGACCCGGAGCCGCCCGAACCCGAGCCACCCAAGCCGCTCGAACCCAAGCCGCTCGAACCCAAGCCACCCGAACCCGAGCCACCCGAGCCCGAGCCGCCCGTCCGGGTGCTCGTACCTCCGGAACCACCCGAGGTTTTGCCCGAGCCCGAGCCGCCCGAGCCCGAGCCGCTCGCGCCGCCTGATCCGTTCCCGCCGGCCTGCGTCAGCGCGGTTGCCAGCCGGGTGAGCGCGGTCGAGAGGACGGCCTGCTCATCCGTGACCGCCTGCTGAGCCGTCTGGGCGGCGGTCAGCGCATCGATGCACTTCTGCAGCTCGTCGCCGGTGCTGACCGGGTAGTCGACCGGCTTGGCCGTACCCGAACCGGTGGTGGCCGACGGCGTCGGAGTCGCGGACTGGCCGGTCCTGCTCGCACTGGGGGTCGCGCCGGCGGTAGAGCTGGGGGCGGCCGACGGCGATGCGCTGGCCGAGGGCGTCGCGCCGGCGGACGAGCTGGCGCCGGCGGACGAACTCGGTCTGGTCGACGGACTCGGCGTCCTGCTGCCCGACGGCGTGGGCGTCGGGGTGACCCCGGTCAACGGCGAGCAGGCCGCGCCCTGGGCGGTGAGCGCGGCGGTCGCCGCTGCCTGGCGCTTGGTCAGCTCCTGCTGCGCGCCCTGGACGGCCTTCAGCAGCCGGGCCGTGTCGGACGTACCCGGTTCGCCGGGTCGGGTCGGCGACCCGGACGACGGGCTGCCGCTCGACGTCCTCGACGACGGCTGCGCGGACGAGCCGGCCGACCGGGAGGAGCCCGCCGAGCCGGAGGAGCGTGCGGTGGAAGCGCTCTTCGCCGCGCCGGCGCCGGCCGACGCGCTGGCCGACGTACTCGCCGATGCGCTCGCCGAGGCTGCGTCCTCGGCGTTGGCGAGGTCTTCCTCGGCCGACGCCAGGTCGGCCTTGGCCTGGATCACCGCCGCCTCGAGGTCGGTGGTGTCCATCGTGGCCAGTGTCTGGCCGGCCTCGACGGAGTCGCCGACGGCGACCTTCACCGAGGTGATGGTGCCCGACGCGGGAAACGAGGCGGTCGCCTGATTCACCTTGGCGATCGTGCCGCCGGCCGACAACGTCTGGGTCACCGATCCGGTGCCGACCGTGGTCGTCGTGTAGCGGTCGGCCTCCTTCTGCGCGGCCATCGCCTGGATGCCGATCCAGGTGCCGCCGCCGGCGACCGCGAGCGCGATCAGGCCGATGCCGGCCCGCCGCACGACCGTACGTCGGCGCGTACCCTTCGCTGATCCACCGGGCTTGGCGCTGTTGCGGTTCGTGCCGGGGCCGGTCGTCGCCGCCCTCGATCTCGTTCTAGCCACCGCTCTGGCTCCCGCTCGCCCGTCGCCCGCCGCCGAAACCGCACTCGCCGTTCACCGGGGCCGACAGCCGGATCGCCGTCGCCGCCAGCGCCCCGGTGGAGTCGGACTTGCCCGTCGCGAGCACGCACCGGTTCGTGGCGATCGCACTGGTGCCGGTCTTCACCTGCTCGGTGTAGGTGGTGTCGCCGGTCAGGTTCACCGCCACCGTGGACTTCTCGGTGCCCCTGGTCTGCTCGATCGTGAGCGTCGAGCCGCTGACCGCGGTGATCTTGCCGCTCGCACCCCCGAACCCGCCGCGGGGCGCACCGCTCGGAATCGCCCCCGAGGGCATGCCGCTGGGCAGCTCGCCGCCGGGGCCGCCCGACGGTAGCCCGCCGGGCCGGTTGCCCCGACCGCCGAAACCGCCGAAGCCGACCTGGCAGCTGCCGTCGACCTGATCGCTGAGGCTGACGGTGCGCGCCGTGATCGACGAGCCTTGGCTCGCCCCGGCGGACGACTGGTCGGTGCTGCGGACCGTCGCGCACATCCCGACCCTCGCCGCCGATGCCTTCGTACTCTGCTGCTCGGTGACCGTGGTCTTGCCGGTGTACGTGACCGCGGACTGGCCCGAGATGGTACGGACCTGCATCGTCTTGCCCGACAGCGCGACGATCAGTCCGGACACACCCGGGAATCCGCGGCCCGGCTGGCCGGACGCGTTTCCGCTCGGCGCGCTCGGATTGCTGCCCGCACTGCTCGCGCTGGGACCGCAGGCGGCCAGCGTGACGACGGCGAGTCCGCCGACCAGCAGGGTCGCGAGTCGGTGCTGGTTGTTGATCATGCGCTTCTCGTTTCGAGTCGTTCCCGTCCCGGAAGCTGTGCTGTTGATGCAGCGTCGACCGGCGTGTCGCTGCAACAGCCGCACAGTTTCCGAGGGAGGTGGGTGGAGGTGGGGAGCAGGGCCATCACTCGCTCCGGAGGGCGTCGATGGGGGCGAGGCGGGCGGCCCGGGTGGCCGGATAGACCCCGGCGATCAGCCCGACGGCCAGCGAGACGCCGAGCGCGGCGATCGAGGCGGCCACCGACATCGTGACCGGCTGGTTGATCAGCTTCGGCAGCGCCAGCGACCCGGCGTAGCCGACCGCGAGGCCCAGCACGCCGCCGGCCAGGCTGAGCGTGCTGGCTTCCATCAAGAACTGGGAGCGGATCACCCGCGGCGTCGCTCCGAGCGCCTTGCGCAGCCCGATCTCGCGGATCCGCTCGGTCACCGAGACCAGCATGATGTTCATCACCCCGATCCCGCCGACCAGCAGCGAGATCGCGGCGATCCCGCCCAGCAGGATGGTCAGCGTCTCGGTCGTTGCCGTCGCGGTCTCGACCAGGGACTGCTGGCTGGAGATCGAGAAGTCGGCCGTGGTCGCGGTGACGTCGTGCCTGGTCAGCAATGCGTTGTAGGCCTGCTGATAGGCCGCCGACAGCCGGTCGGAGGAGACGGCCTCCAGATAGATCGAGGAGACCGTCCCGGGGGCCGAGGTGCCGAGTGTCTGCTGGGCGGTGGTGTACGGGATCAGCGCCTGGTCGTCCTCGTTGGTGGTGCCCGACGAACCGTTCGAGGCGAGCACGCCGATGACGGTGAACGCGGTGCCGTTGACCGTCACCGTGGAACCGACCACGACCGGACTGGTGAGGAGTTCCTCCGCGGTCGATGCGCCCAGCACCATCACGTTCGCCGCCGAGTCCAGCTCCGTCTGGGTGAAGAACCGGCCCTGGGCCAGGGTCCGGGCCCGCACGTCGACCCAGTCCGGGGTCGTCCCGATCACCGACGTGGTCCAGGTGGTGGTGCCGACGGTCAGCACCTTGGAGCTGGTGCTCACGGGGGCGACCTTGGCGATGTCCGGAGCGACCGCGGGATCGGCCAGCGCCGTCGCGTCCGCCTTGGTCAAGGTCGTCGCCGAACCGAGCCCGCCACGTACGCCGCCGGTGGTCGAGCTGCCCGGGGACACGATCAGCAGGTTGCTGCCCAGGCTGTTGATCCGTGCCTCGACCGACTGCTGGGCGCCCTGGCCGAGGCCGACGGTCAGCGTCACCGACGCGATCCCGATGAAGATGCCGAGCACGGTCAGCAGCGACCGCAGCCGGTGCGTACGGACCGCCTCGAGCGCGATCCGCCAGGTCTCGGTCCACCTCATCCGTCCACCGGTCCCGGTGCCGGTTCGAGGTCGCCGAAGATCCGGCCGTCACGGACGTGGATGGTGCGCTGCGCACGATGGGCGACGTCCGGCTCGTGGGTGATCAGCACGATCGTCCGGCCGGAGGCGTGCAGCTCGTCCAGCAGGGCGAGGACGTCGGCAGTCGAGTGCGAATCCAGGTTGCCGGTCGGCTCGTCGGCCAGGATCAGGGTCGGGTCGCCGACCAGGGCGCGGGCCACCGCCACCCGCTGCTGCTGCCCGCCGGACAGCTCGTTCGGCCGGTGGTCCACTCGGTCGGCCAGGCCGACCCGGCCGAGTGCGTCCCGCGCCCGCTGCCGGCGTACGTCCTTGCGAACGCCGGCGTAGCACAGCGGCAGCTCAACGTTCCGCAACGCGGTCAGCGACGGCAGCAGGTTGAACTGCTGGAAGACGAACCCGATCTGCCGGTTCCGCACCTCGGCGAGCTGGGTTTCGTTCATCTGCTCGACGTCGGTGCCGCCGAGCAGGTACGCCCCGGCGGTCGCCACGTCGAGGCAGCCGATGATGTTCATCAGGGTCGACTTGCCCGAGCCGGACGGGCCGACGATCGAGACGTACTCACCCCGGGCCACCCTCAGCGACACGTCTTGCAGGGCGTGCACCTCCAGCACCCCCGACGCGTACGTCTTGCTCACGTGGTCGAGCTGGAGGATCACCTCCCCAGGCCGCGGTCCCGGCCCGGCCGCCGGGCGATCGATCAGCGTCGGCCCGCTCACCGGTTTCCGCCCTGTCCGGTTCCGCCGCCGAAGCCCCCACCGGAGAACCCGCCGCCGCCGAAGCCCCCGCCGCCGCCACCGCCCAAGCCGCTGCCGCCGCGGAAGCCGCCGCCGTTCTGCCCGCTGCCGGTGCCCGTCCGGGTTCCCGTCCCGGTCCCCGTGCCGGTTTGCCGGGCGAACGAGATCTGCACCTCGTCGCCGTTGGCCAGGCCCTTGGTGATCTCGGTCAGATTGCCGTACGTCGACCCGATGCTCACCTGGGTCTGCACCGGGGAGCCGTTGACCAGCTTCTGCACGACGGTCTTGCCGTCGACCGTGGTGACGGCGGCGGTCGGCACCACCAGGACGTTGTCGCGCTGCTCCACGATGATGGAGACCGACGCCGACGCGCCGGCGAAGACGTCCTTCTGCGCCTCGGTGACGTCGATGGTGACCGGGAAGGTCGCGGCGCCCGCGCCGCTGCCGCCCGTGCCGCCGCCACCCGTGCCACTGCCGCCGGTCGTGCCCGAGCTGCCGGAGGAGCTGGAGGCCATCACGCCGACGGTGGCCACGGTGCCGTAGATCGGCTCGGTCGCGCCGCTCGGGGTGATCACGGCCTGCAGCCCGACCTTGAGCTTGGCCAGGTCGGCGCTACCGACCGAGGTGTCGACGACGTACCGGTCGGTCGAGATCACCGTCACGGCCGCCGAGCTCGAGCTCGACGCCGAGCTTCCGGTGCCGCCGCCCCCGCCCGAGCTCGAACCCACCTGATCGCCCTTGGCGATGTCGACCGCCGCTACCGTGCCGGTGATGGTCGAGCGCAGCGCGGCCGCCTTCAGCGCGCTCTTGGCCTGGCTCAGCGCGCTGGCCTTGAGCTTCACCTGTGCGGTCGCCGACGCGATCGCGGTGCTGGTGGAGCTGTCGGCGTCCTCGAGGTCGGTCAGGTTGCTCTCGGCGGCGGTCAGGTCCGCCTGCGCGGCCGCCACGTCGGCCTTCAGCGCGGCGTCGTCGATGGTGGCCAGGACCTCGCCCTTGGCGACCTTGTCGCCGACCTTGACCGCGACCTTGGTGACCGTGCCGCTGCTGGTGAACGACAGGTCGGCCTGGCGGGCGGGCTCGAGCGTGCCGGTCGTGCCGACAGTGGTCTGCACGGTCTGGGTGCTGGCCGTCGCCGTCCGGGTGAACGCGGTCGCGCCGGCATCGGGCTTCAGGACGAGCTGGTACAGGCCGAACCCGGCCAGCGCGAGCACCACCACGCCGATGGCCGAGACGATCCCCCAGCGCCGCCGGCGCTTGTGTGACACGGGCGCCGCGTCGGGGTCGCTCCCGGTCTTCGTCCCCATGGTGTGCGCCTCCCACGACCCGGTGCCGGACTCTCCGGTCCGGTCAGGGCGAGCATCGTGACGCGGTCTGTCCGTATGCTTGGCCCGACCTAGGAGCCAGCTGTGAACGGCGAGGCCGCTGTGGGGCCGGCGATCCGCGTCATTAAGGTGGGGTGTCTTCGAGGGCGGAGGACCGACGGCGCTCCCTCTCGACCCACTGGCCTCCAGCCGTCGGTCGAGGAGCCGAGCATGGTCACGCGGTACGAGTTGCCCACCGTCGAGGACCTGAACCGGCTCGGTGAGCGGCGCGAGCAGGCCATCTCGATCTATGCCCAGACGTCGCCGATCGTGTCCGAGCGCCAGGGCAGCTTTCTCAACGCCAAGAGCGGCTTCGACACCGCGATCACCACGCTGCGCACCGCCGGCCTGTCGCACGCGACCGAGTCCGCGCTCCGGGACCAGTGGTCGGCGATCGCCGACGGGATCGAGCCCTGGAACCGGCTGTCGGCGTCGTTGGCGATCTTCATCTCACCGACCGACAGCGATGTGTACGTCCTGCCGAACCGGTTGGAGAACCAGCAGCAGGCCGCCGACTACTTCGATCTCGGCCAGCTGGTCCGGGCCGTCACCACGCCGCAGGAGGCGTACGCCCTCACCCTGTCCGCCAATGGGTGGAACCTGTGGGTGGCGACGCCGACCTCGCGGGCCAGTGAGCTGGAGCTGGTCGGCGACCATCCCACCGACGCCGCCGACGCGACCAACAAGGCAACCATCCGCGGTCGCGGGCACGCCAACCGGCTGGTCGGCGACGAAGGCCGCAAGACCCTGCTGGAGGCGTACGCCAAGCGGGTGGCCGACGCCGTTCGGGCGGAGCTGGCCCGGGTCGACCCCAACGACGAGCGGCCACTGTTCCTGTTCGCCACCGACCCGCTGCTCGACTTGTACCGCTCCGCGGATCCGCGCCGGCGGATCGTCACGGTCCCCGGCGCGCCGGACGAGCTGCGGCCGGACCAGATCGACGAGCCGATCCGCGCGTCGCTGGCCGAGCTGAACGCCGAGCGCGTCGACGCCCGGCTGGAGAAGATCGGCAACGACGTGTCCGCCGGCCTGGTGCTGACCGAGCTGGGCGACATCGCCCGGGCCTCGGCGTCCGGCGCGATCGCGACGCTGGTCTACGACTTCACCGTCGACGTCTTCGGCACGCTGGACGGCGGGACCGGCGAGATCAGCTACGCCGGCGACGACGCTCGCGGCTATGACCTGCTGTCACGGATCGCGGTGTCCACCCTGCAGGCCGGGGGAGAGGCCATCGCGGTCCGCTCCGACGAGGTCAGCGCCCGGATCTGGGACGGCGGTCCGGCGCTCGCGCATCTGCGGTTCCCCCTGGCCTGATCGGGCTGAGACCCACACGGGCTCGGCCGGCGCGAAGGGTTCTTGAAGTCGATGCCCCGCTGCTAGGTGGACGGGTTGTTCGCGCGCTTCTGCTCGACCTTCTTCTTCACGAACAGGAAGGGCAGCAGCCAGGTGGCGAGCGCGGTGACCAGCCAGACCACCACCGTCGCCGCGATCCAGGCGGTGGCGCCGGTGATCTGCAGCCCGTCGGTGAAGAAGTGGGCCACCACCAAGGCGACGAAGGTGGAGAGCAGGCCGACCCCGCCGAGCAGCGCCCGGGCGTGCCTGTGCGCGACCTTGGCCAGGAACGGGCTGAGCACGCTCTGCAGCACGGCGAAGACCAGCACCGAGGTGACGAACCCGCTGGCGTGGATGGTGAAGCCGTCGACGACCAGGCTGGTGATCAGCAGACCGAGGGTCGCCGAGACGATGAACACGACGACCCGAATCAAGAACCTGACCACGGCCGAACCGTAGCAGCGCGGCCGCTGCCCGTCGTCGGGACTCAGCGAGGGTTCACCACACCGTGATCAAGCGGCAAGCCGAGAGCCCGGCGGCTCAGCCGGCCTCGGCCAGGAAGCCGTCGATCCGCTGGATCGGCACGCGGATCACATCGGTCGGCAGCTCCGGCGGCCAGTCGTCGGCGAGGGCACCGACGCCCGGATCCACCAGGCTGGCGGTTCCGGTGACCGTCACGATCTCGAACGTGTCGGGCGCGCACCGCTCCTCGACCTCCAGGGTCACGGACTCACCCGGCGCGTACTGCAGCAAGTCGTTGTACGTCGGCACCCTGACCAGGACGGCGTCGGCCTGGACCGCGTACCGCACGACAAGCGAGCGCGGACCTCGTCCGGTGCGATAATCCAGCCGGCCCTCATGATGCCCGGCCAGCCAGCTGCGGCACTCGCCGCTGTTCAGCCGTCGCGCGGCCGAGCCGCGGGGAGCGATGGAGGAACTCGGGTTCGCCATGGCGATCATGCCTGTTCGTGCGGGAACGACCGAGTGTCGACGGCGACGCACTCGTGGGGGAAGGGGATCGAGGCGGCGTGCCCGCCCGATTCGTGCGGTCAGCCCGGGGCCAGGCTGCTTGTGATCAAGGCTACGCCGATCGCCACCGGACGCACAGAGGCCCGGCGTGCGATCCGGACCACAGAATCGCGCGCCGGGCCCCTGCCACGGCGGTCGGGGACTATCGCTGGTCGAGCGGCACGAAGTCCCGGGTCCGATAGCCGGTGTAGATCTGCTTCGGCCGGGCGATCTTCTGCTCCTTGTCGGTGATCAGCTCCTCCCACTGGGCGAGCCAACCCGAGGTGCGCGGGATCGCGAACAGCACGGTGAACATCTCCGGGGAGAAGCCGAGCGCCTCATAGATCAGGCCGGAGTAGAAGTCCACGTTGGGATAGAGCCGGCGCTTGACGAAGTACTCGTCCTCCAGCGCGATCTTCTCCAGCTCCATGGCGATCTCGAGCAGCGGGTTGACCCCGGTCACCTCGAAGACGTCGTCGCAGGCCTTCTTGATGATCTTGGCCCGCGGGTCGTAGTTCTTGTAGACCCGGTGGCCGAAGCCCATCAGCTTTTCCTTGCCGTTCTTCACCCCGTCGATGAACTCGGGGATCCGGTCGACGGTCTTCACTTCGCGCAGCATCCGCAGCACGGCCTCGTTGGCGCCGCCGTGCAGCGGGCCGTAGAGCGCGCCGATGCCGGCGCCGACCGCCGAGTACGGGTCGACCTGCGACGAGCCGACCGAGCGCACCGCATTGGTCGAGCAGTTCTG
Organism: Microlunatus ginsengisoli; assembly: GCF_039537205.1. Lineage (NCBI taxonomy): Bacteria > Bacillati > Actinomycetota > Actinomycetes > Propionibacteriales > Propionibacteriaceae > Microlunatus > Microlunatus ginsengisoli. The sequence goes on from NZ_BAABAB010000015.1 coordinate 174,608, forward strand.
CTCGTGGTCGGCGTGCAGGATGAAGAGCACCTCCAGCGCCTTCACCAGCCGCGGGTCGGCGTTGTACTTGCGCTCGCTCATCTTGAACAACATGGCGAGGAAGTTCTCGGTGTAGGAGAGGTCGTTGTCGGGATAGACGTACGGCCGGCCCATCCCGTGCCGGAACGCGAACGCGCCCAGGGTGGGCATCTTCGCGATCATCCGGGTGATCTGCAGCTTGCGGGCGTCCGCGTCGAGCACGTCGCGGGCATCGGGATAGAAGGTGGACAGCGCGCTGACCGAGGCCATCAGCATGCCCATCGGATGGGCGTCGTAGCGGAAACCCTGGATGAACTGTTTCAGGTTCTCGTGCAGGAAGGTGTGGTAGGTGACCTCGTGCACCCAGTCGTCGAGCTGCTCGCGGTCGGGCAGCTCGCCGTTCAGCAGCAGATAGGCGACCTCCAGATAGGTGGAGTGCTCGGCCAACTGCTCGATCGGGTAGCCGCGGTACTCCAGGATGCCCTCGTCACCGTCGATGAAGGTGATCGCGCTGCGGCAGGAGGCGGTGTTGACGAAGCCGGGGTCGTACGTCGCCAGGCCGCCGGGCTCGCCGTCCACGGCGAGCTTCTTCAGGTCCGCTGCGCGGATGGTGCCGTCGGTGATCGGCACCTCATATTCTTGGCCGGTCCGGTTGTCCCGGATGGTCAGCGTGTCGGCCCTGTCAGTTTCTGGGCTGGAGGTGTCGACGTCGGTCGAATCCGCCGTGGACGTATCTGTCATGGCGACAAACTACGCGGGTGGGCCAGCACCTGCCCAGCCGGGTGACGGTATCTCCGGCGTCACTCGGCAAGCCTCGCTCCGCGCTCGCTGCGCTTCAGGCCGGCTCGTTCGTCGCGATCCGTGAAACGGAAAGGCGTGTTTCACGGATCGCTCCTGCACTCCCCGGCGCGTAGCTTCGGTGACGGGCTGCGCTGGGGGACCGAGCCCCTGTCGTGAGGAGCTCTCCGGCGAGCGTTTTGCTCCGAGGGTGCGCGGCCGGTATTCTGGTCGGCTGTTGCGTTCGCGCGGCCAGTTGACGCTGCGCTGTGTGCCGCGCGACGAGCCAATTGTTGAGGATCACTTCAGGAAGCAGTCGACGAGCGTGTCTACTTTCAGCCCGAAGCCAGGCGACGTCACCCGAGCTTGGCATGTCATCGATGCCGAGGACATTGTCCTGGGCCGGCTCGCGGTCACGGCCGCCACGCTGCTGCGCGGAAAGCACAAGCCGACGTACGCCCCGCACGTCGACGGCGGTGACTTCGTCATCGTCGTCAACGCCTCGAAGGTGGCGCTGACCGGCAAGAAGCGCACCGACAAGCTCGCCTACCGGCACTCCGGCCGCCCCGGCGGCCTGAAGTCGGTCAGCTACGGCGAGCTGCTGGACTCCGATCCGCGGCAGGCGGTGGAGAAGGCGGTCTGGGGCATGCTGCCGAAGAACAAGCTGAGCCGGAAGGTGATCTCCAAGCTGAAGGTGTACGCCGGCCCGGAGCACCCGCACGCAGCGCAGAAGCCGCAGCCGTACGAGATCACCCAGGTCTCCCAGTAGTCGCCCGCAGATCCGTCTTCCGAAACACCGAGGATTCACCAGCAGATGACCGACATCGTCGAAACCGCCGTCGAGGACAGCGAGGTCGCCCCGTTCACCGAGGGTGACCGTGAGATCGCCTACCGTTCCGAGGCCAGCCCGTCCGTCGCCCAGGGGCCGGCCGGTCGCCCGGCCGTCGTGGCCCCGGCGGGTGCCACCGGCCGCCGCAAGGAGGCCGTCGCCCGCGTCCGGATCGTGCCCGGCAGCGGTCAGTGGACCATCAACGGTCGCACCCTGGACGACTACTTCCCGAACAAGGTGCACCAGCAGATCGTGTCCGAGCCGTTCGCGACCGCCGCGGTCGCCGGTTCGTACGACGTCATCGCCCGGATCCACGGCGGCGGGGTGACCGGCCAGGCCGGCGCGCTGCGGCTCGGCGTGGCCCGTGCGCTGAACGCCGTGGACGCCGAGGCCAGCCGCCCGGCGCTGAAGAAGGCCGGCATGCTGACCCGCGACGCCCGGGTGAAGGAACGCAAGAAGGCCGGTCTGAAGAAGGCCCGTAAGGCTCCGCAGTACAGCAAGCGCTGATCCGCGCCAGGATCGGCGGATCTGGGCATGGGTCGTCTGTTCGGTACGGACGGGGTGCGGGGTCGCGCCAACGAGGAACTGACCGCGGAGCTGGCTCTCGATCTCTCGGTGGCCGCCGCGCACATTCTCGGTGAGGCCGGCGCCTTCAGCGGCCATGTGCCGACGGCGGTGGTCGGCCGGGACCCGCGTGCGTCGGGTGAGTTCCTGGAGGCGGCGGTGGTGGCCGGGCTGGCCAGCGCCGGGGTCAACGTGATCCGTCTGGGCGTCTTGCCAACGCCCGGGGTGGCGTACCTGACCAACCACACCAAGGCGGATCTGGGCGTGATGCTGTCCGCCAGCCACAACCCGATGCCGGACAACGGGATCAAGTTCTTCGCGCGCGGCGGCACCAAGCTCGACGACACGCTCGAGGACGCCATTGAGGCGCGGATGGGCGAGGTCTGGACGCGTCCGGTGGGGGCGGACGTCGGTCGGGTCAGCGACAACCCGGCCCTGGTCGAGTCCTACGTCGCCCACCTGGTCGCCAGTCTGGGGCAGCCGGTGAGCCTGGAGGGGCTCAAGGTGGTGGTCGACTGCGCGAACGGCGCGGCCTACCGGACAGCACCCTCCGCGTTCGGCGTGCAGGGTGCCGCGGTCGTCCCGATCTTCGCGCGGCCCGACGGGCTGAACATCAACGACGACTGCGGTTCCACCCATATCGAGCATCTCCAGGCGGCCGTGCTGGCCCATCGCGCCGACATCGGCATCGCACTGGACGGGGATGCCGACCGTTGCCTCGCCGTGGACGCGTCCGGCGAGCTGGTGGACGGCGACCAGATCCTGGCCGTGCTGGCGACCTCGCTGGCCGAGCAGGGCCGGCTGGCCCACGACACGGTGGTAGCCACCGTGATGAGCAATCTCGGCTTCCTCCAGGCGATGGGCGCGCACGGCCTCCGGGTGCTGCAGACCAAGGTCGGCGACCGCTATGTGCTGGAGGAGATGAACGCCGGCGGGTACGTCCTCGGTGGCGAGCAGTCCGGCCACGTGGTGATGGCCGAGCACGCCACCACCGGTGACGGGGTGCTCACCGCACTGCACCTGATGAGCCGGATGGTGCAGACCGGCCGCCCGCTCGCCGATCTCGCCGCGGTGATGACCCGGCTGCCGCAGGTGCTGATCAACGTCAAGGGAGTGGACAAGTCCCGCGCCTCGACCGACCCGGCGCTGACCGAGGCGGTCGCCGCCGAAGCCGCCCGGCTCGGGGACAACGGCCGGGTGCTGCTCCGCCCGTCCGGCACCGAACCCCTGGTTCGGGTCATGGTGGAGGCGACCACGTCGGAGGACGCTCGCTCGGCCGCCGAGCGCCTCGCCTCCGTGGTCCAGCGGTCGCTGGCCCTCTGATCGTGCCCTGAGCCGGCGCTTCGACAGGCTCAGCGCGCATATCTCGTCTCGTGGGCCAGTCGTTGTGGCGTCCCGTGTGCGTGAGCCGGGACAACCCTCGGCGAGCGTCGTTAGGGGAGCGCCTGGCTCTGTCTGGACGATCGAACGAGCAGCGTGGCCTGATGGCGGCAGCGGCAGGATGTCGTGCTGCGAGTGAGTGAGGAAGACGGAGTCAGCTGGGCGCTCGGCCTGCGCGAGCCGAGACAACACAGAGCGCAACGAGGGCCGGTCGCCCCCCAGCAAACCGGCCCTCGTCGCTCTTCTCCATGCGGTGTCGTCGCGCCGCACGCCTCCCCGGGTCCTCGGCGGAATTCCCCCAATGGCTCCCGGCCGCGACCTGCGATCTTGTGCTCGACGGCCGCCCCCCAGTGGCCGCCGAGATCGTTGCGCGAGTCCGCCCCGCATCGACTGGTCAGGTGCGCAACGGGTGCCTGGCCTCGGGTGAGCGGACTCGACAACCAAGAGAAGCGCCGATGCGCCCTGATACCGACTTCGCGAAGTATTTCTCGGGTCGGGGTCGGCACGCCGGTGAGAGCGGCTACGGGTAGGTGATCGGCTCGGTCCGGCCGGAGGTCAGCGAGCGGGTCGCCGCCTCCGCGACGGCCTGGGCCTTGAGCCCGTCGGCCAGGGTGGGATACGTCGCCGGGCCGCCCTCGAGGGCGGTCACGAACGCGTCCAGGGCGGCGGGGTACGTCAGCGCCACCCGATCGAACCAGCCCGGATGCAGCGCGTCGCCGACCACGCCGCCGGCCCGGTACCTCAGCACGCCGCCGGTCTGCTGCCGGCGCGCCTCGACCAGACCGGTCGAGCCGTGCACCTCGATCCGCTCGTCGTACCCGTACCCGGTGCGGCGGACGCTGTCGATCTGCACCAGCGCGCCGGACGGCAGTTTCAGTACCGCGACGGAGGTGTCGATGTCGCCGTAGTCGGCCAGCCGTGGTTCGGCCAGCGGCGACCCGGTGGCATAGACCTCGACCGGGTCGGCAGCGGCGATCCAGCGGGCCAGGTCGAAGAAGTGCACGGTCTGGTCGCGCAGCTGGCCGCCCGAGACGGCGACGTAGGACAGCGGCGGCACCACCGGCCCGCGCGAGGTGAGCTGGATCAGCTCGATCGCGCCGACCTCGCCCGCCGCCACCAGCCGCCGCAGCTCGGCGTTGTCCCGGTCGTAGCGACGGTTGAAATCGACCATCGCGGGGATGCCGGCCGCCTCGACATGGCGGGCGATCTCCGTCGCCGCAGCCAGGTCGGCGTCGATCGGCTTCTCGCAGAGCACGGCGATGCCGGTGTCGGCGGCGCGCCGGAGGTGCTCGGCGTGGGTGTCGGTCGAGGACGCGATCAGCACGGCGTCGACCCGGTCGGGGTCGAAGGCGGCCGAGACGTCGGTCAGGACCTCGCAGCCGTGCTCAGCCGCCAGCGCCCGCGCGCGAGCCGGGTCGATGTCGTACACGCCGACGAAGTCGACGCCACGATGCCCGGCCAGGCTGCGGGCGTGGGCGGCGCCGATGAATCCGGCACCCAGGAGCACGAATCTCTTCATGGCAGCGCAGTCTCGCACATTTGTCCTGACATGGACGCCGACGGGCGAAACCCGAGAATCCGCACCTCGTTGCCGCGGGCGGCGTTTGGCCACGCCTGCGCGGCCACGCCCGTCGTCGACGAGGGGTGGATTATCGAGTCCGTCAGACCTTGCGAATTCTGACCCACTGCACGTGGTGCTCGCGGTCCTTGCGCAGGATCGCGGTGGCGCGGTCGCGGGTAGGCAGGATGTTGCGATCCAGATTGGGCCCGTTGATGGTGTCCCAGAGCTGCTCGGCCTGGGTCACCGCCTGATCGTGGGTCAGGTCGGCATACCGGGTGAAATAGGACCGCGGGTCGCGGAAGGCGGTGTCGCGCAGCGACAGGAACCGGCTGACGTACCAGTCGCGGATGTCGTCGGCCGCGGCATCGACGTAGACCGAGAAGTCGAAGAAGTCGCTGACGGCCAGGCCGGCCCGGCCGTCGAGCCGGATCCGGGCCGGCTGCAGGACGTTCAGCCCCTCGACGATCAAGATGTCGGGCCGGCGGACCGCGACGGAGACGTCGGGCACGATGTCGTAGACCAGGTGGCTGTAGACCGGCGCGCTGACCTCCTCGTCACCGGACTTCACGTCCATCACGAACTTCAGCAGGGCGCGCCGGTCGTAGGACTCCGGGAAGCCCTTGCGGTGCATCAGCCCGCGCCGGTCGAGCTCGGCGTTGGGGAACAGGAAGCCGTCGGTGGTGATCAGCTCCACCCTGGGGTGCTCCGGCCACGCGGCGAGCAGCTCGCGGAGCAGGCGGGCGGTGGTCGACTTGCCGACGGCGACCGAGCCCGCGATGCCGATCACGAACGGGGTCCTGGTGGTTGCCCGGCCGAGAAACGCGTTGGTCGACTGGTGCAGCTCGCGGGTGATCCGGACGTACCGGCTGAGCAGGGCCGACAGCGGCAGGTAGACCTCGCGGACGTCGGTCAGCGAGGTCGGGTCGGACAGCCCGCGGAGTTTCTCCAGGGTCGCCGCGTCCAGCGGCAAGGCAGTGGTCTCGGCGAGGTTCGCCCAGTCGGCGCGGCTCAGCTCCACGAAGGGTCCCAGCAGCTGCGCGTCGGGCGGCATGGGAAAACAGTAGTAGTCGGCCCGGCGACGGGCCGGCATCGGCCGCGCGGTGAGCGATCGGCCATTTCGGCGAGTCGGCGCCACCTCGCCGAAAGGACGGCCGCTCGGCGAGGATCCCTACTAGCCTTCTCGCCATGTGTGGAATCGTCGGGTACGTCGGCCCGCAGTCTGCTCTCGCTGTCGTGGTCGAGGGGTTGCGGCGGTTGGAGTATCGGGGCTATGACTCAGCCGGCGTCGCGGTGGTGGCCGACGGTGCGGTCGTCACCGCGAAGAAGGCCGGCAAGATCGGCAACCTGGACGCCGAGCTCGCCGCCCACCCACTACCCGTCACCGGCACCGGCATCGGCCACACCCGCTGGGCCACCCACGGCGGCCCGACGGATGCCAACGCGCACCCGCACGTGTCGTTCAACGGTCGGGTGGCGGTCGTCCACAACGGGATCATCGAGAACTTCGTCGTGCTCCGCGACGAGCTCGAGGCCGACGGCATCTCGATGACCTCCCAGACCGACACCGAGATCGTCGCGCACCTGCTCGGCCGGGAGGTCGCACTGGGGGTCGAGCTGCCGTCGGCGATGCGCGCCGTCTGTCACCGGTTGCACGGTGCGTTCACCCTGGTCGCGGTGGACGCCGAGGACCCGAGCCGGGTGGTCGCCGCCCGCCGCAACTCACCGCTGGTGGTCGGCGTCGGGCAGGGGGAGAACTTCGTCGCCTCCGACGTCGCTGCCTTCATCGAGCACACCCGCGAGGCGATCGAGCTGGGCCAGGACCAGGTCGTCACCATCACTGCCGACACCGTGGAGGTGACCGACTTCGACGGCCACCCCACGAAGGTCCGGCCGTTCCACGTCGACTGGGACCTCACCGCCGCCGAGAAGGGCGGCTACGACTGGTTCATGCGGAAGGAGATCTTCGAGCAGCCGAAGGCGGTGGCCGACACCCTGCTGGGGCGCTACGACGCAGACGGCGCGCTGACGCTGGACGAGATCCGGATCTCGGCCGCCGAACTGCGCCGGATCGACAAGATCGTGATCATCGCCTGCGGCACCGCGTTCTATTCCGGCCTGGTCGCCAAGTACGCGATCGAGCACTGGACCCGGATCCCGTGCGAGGTGGAACTGGCCAGCGAGTTCCGCTATCGCGACCCGATCGTGGGTCCGACCACACTGGTGGTCGCGATCAGCCAGTCCGGCGAGACCGCCGACACGCTGATGGCAATCCGGCACGCCCGGGAGCAGCGGGCCCGGGTGCTAGCCATCTGCAACACGAACGGCTCGACCATCCCGCGCGAGTCGGACGCGGTGATCTACACCCACGCCGGCCCGGAGATCGGGGTCGCCTCCACCAAGGGCTTCCTGACCCAGCTGGTGGCCTGCTATCTGCTCGGGCTGTATCTGGCCCAGGTACGCGGGACGAAGTTCGGCGACGAGATTGCGCTAGTGATGGAGGAGCTGGCCGCGGTCCCGGCCGCCATCTCCGGCCTGCTGACCGAGATGGACCCGGTGCTGAAGCTGGCCGCCGATTTCGCCGACGAGCGGGTGGTGCTGTTCCTCGGCCGCCACGTGGGCTACCCGGTGGCACTGGAGGGGGCGCTGAAGCTCAAGGAGCTGGCGTACATCCATGCCGAGGGCTTTGCGGCCGGCGAACTCAAGCACGGGCCGATCGCGCTGATCGAGGACGACCTGCCGGTGTTCGTGGTGGTGCCGCCGCAGGGCCGCGACATGCTGCACGACAAGGTGGTCTCCAACATCCAGGAGATCCGGGCCCGCGGTGCCCGCACGATCGTGCTGGCCGAGGCCGACGACCACGAGGTGGACGCGTTCGCCGACGTGCTGATCCGGTTGCCGAAGGTGTCCACCCTGCTGCAGCCGCTGGTCGCGACCGTGCCGCTGCAGGTGTTCGCCTGCGAGCTGGCCACCCGGAAGGGTCACGATGTCGACCAGCCGCGGAACCTCGCGAAGTCGGTCACGGTCGAGTGATCCCCGGTCGCATTGGGCGGGCGATCCGGTGAGGGGTCGCGGATGATCGTCGGGATCGGGATCGACGTCTGCGACGTGGAGCGCTTCGCCGCGTCGATCGCACGGCGGCCGGGGATGGTCACGCGCCTGTTCACCCCCGCCGAGGCGGAGCGCCCGATCGCCTCGCTGGCGGCCCGCTTCGCTGCCAAGGAGGCGCTGGCCAAGGCGCTCGGCGCGCCGAGCGGGATGTCCTGGCAGGACGCCGAGATCCGGACCGACGCGAGCGGACGACCGTGGTTCGCGATCACCGGCACGGTCGCCGAGCGGGCCCGCGAGCTCGGCATCGGTACGGTCCACGTCTCGCTGTCCCACGACGCCGGGATCGCGTCCGCCGTCGTCGTCTGTGAGGCTTGAGCCTCGTGGAGATCTACGACGCCTACGACGTCGGCACCGTCCGGGCGCTGGAGGAGCGGGCGTTCGACACCGTCGGGGCCGACGCCTTGATGCAGCGGGCTGCCCACGCGCTCGCCCTGGCGGTCGCCCGCGAGGCCGTCAGCCTGTGTGGCGGCGTGTACGGCTCGACGATCATCATCCTTGTCGGTCCGGGCAACAACGGGGGAGATGCGCTGTTCGCCGGCGCCCGGCTGGCCCGACGCGGCGCGAGGGTGACGGCCGTCCGCTGTCTGGGTACGCCGCACGCCCGCGGGCTGGCCGCGCTCCGCGCCGCGGGTGGCCGGCTGATCGATCTGGACGACCTCGGTCTCGATCCGGCCGCTCGGATCCAGCAACGGCCGGCCGCCGACATCGTGGTGGACGGGGTGCTCGGCATCGGTGGGCGACCGGGTCTGCCGGAACCGGTGGCGCTGCTGGCCCGCGCCTGCCGGGACTGGTTGGTGACCACGATCGCCGTCGACCTGCCGTCCGGGGTGGCGGCCGACACCGGAGCGGTGGCCGGCGACGCCTTCGCGGCCACCCGGACCGTCACGTTCGGGGTCGCGAAGCCCTGCCATCTGATCGAGCCGGCCCGCGGCCGGTGTGGCGAGATCGAGGTCGTCGACATCGGACTCGATCCGGCGCCGAGCGAGGATGACCGGGCCGGCTCCGGTTCGGGACGCTGGTTGCGCCAGGTGCAGACGGATCAGCTGGCGGCGTACCTGCCCTATCCCGACGCCGGCAGCGACAAGTACGCCCGCGGAGTGGTCGGGATCGACACCGGCTCCGACACGTATCCGGGTGCCGGGGTGTTGTCGACCTACGGTGCGGTGCACTCCGGTGCGGGGATGGTCCGTTATCTCGGCGCGGATGTGCCGAGGGCGCTGATCCGGGAGCGGCTGCCGAACGTGGTGTTCTCGCCCGGCCGGGTGCAGGCGCATCTGGTGGGCTCCGGCTGGGGCGACCGGCCAGATGGCGCGGCGGTGCTGGCCCGGCTGCTGGGCGACGGCCTGCCGACCGTCGTCGACGCCGACGGGCTCGGTCATCTGCCCGCGCGGGTGCCCGCGACGTGGCTGCTGACACCTCATGCGGGGGAGCTGGCCCGGCTGCTCGGCGAGGACCGGTCCTGGGTGACCGAGGATCCGGTCCGGGCCGTCCGGGCCGGGGTGGAGAAGACCGGCGCAACCGTGCTGCTCAAGGGTGCGACCCAGCTGGTCTGCACGCCGGACCAGCCCTGGATCGACGTGGCCCTGCCCGGCCCGGCGTGGACGGCTCAGGCCGGATCCGGCGATGTGCTCGCCGGCATCTGCGCCACCCTGCTGGCCGCGGGCGTACGCACCCCGCGGGCGGCCGCGGCCGCCGCCTCCCTGCAGGCGTACGCAGCGCACCGGAACCCAGGGCCGGTTCCTCCGCAGCGGCTGGCGGAGCTGATGCCGGCCGCGATCGCCCGGCTCCAGTCCCGGCGAACCCGGCAGCTCGACGAGATCCGGCGGTCCGAGTGGACGGGCTGATCGATCCGGGCACGGCGAGCGCGCAGATCGACCTGGCCGCGTTCCGGGCCAACATCGGCGCGGTCGCGGAGGTGGCCACCGGTGCGCAGGTGATGGTGGTGGTGAAGGCCGACGCGTACGGCCACGGCATGCTGCCCTGCGCCGTCGCGGCCCGGCAGGCGGGGGCGAGCTGGCTCGGCGTGGCGACGCCGGCCGAGGCCCTCGCGCTGCGGGCCGGCGGCGACACCGGCCGGGTGCTGACGTGGCTGTACGGGCCGGAGGAGGACCTGGTGCCCGTGGTGGCGGCGGACATCGACGTCACGGCCTCGACACCGGAGCAGGTCGACCAGCTGGCCCGGGCGGCGAGGTCGGCCGGGATCGTGGCCCGGCTGCAGCTCAAGGCCGACACCGGACTGTCCCGCAACGGTGCGCCGCCGGCGGCCTGGCCCGAGCTCTGCCGGGTCGCCGCTGCCGCCGAGCGATCCGGGCGGGCGCGGGTGACCGGCCTCTGGTCCCACTTCGCCGCCGCCGACGAGCCCGGGCATCCCTCGATCGCGCTTCAGCAGGAGAACTTCCGGATCGCGGAGCGGGTCGCCGCAGACGCCGGCCTCGATCCGGAGCTGCGGCATCTGGCCAACTCGGCCGGCGCGCTGATCGTGCCCGACGCACGGCTCGACCTGGTCCGGATCGGCATCGCCGCGTACGGCATCGACCCCGCGCCGGGGGTTGCCGCGCTGGCCGGCGTCTCGCTCCGGCCGGTGATGCGCCTCCGCGCCCGGCTGGCGAACGTGAAGCGGATCCCGGCCGGCAGCGGGGTCTCCTACGGCTGGATCTGGACCGCGCCGCGGGACACCGTGGTCGGGCTGGTCCCGCTGGGCTATGCCGACGGCATCCCGCGCCAGGCGGGCAACCGCGCCGAGGTCGGCTGGCGCGGGCAGCGGGTGCCGGTTCGTGGTCAGATCTGCATGGACCAGTTCGTGGTCGAGCTCGGCCCGGGCGCGGACGCGGAGATCGGCGAGGAGGTCGTCGTCTTCGGACCCGGCGACGACGGCGGGCCGACTGCGGAAGACTGGGCCGCTCACGCGGGCACGATCGGCTATGAGATCGTCACCCGGATCGGGGCACGAGTGCCGCGGGTCTATCGCGACGGGGTCGATCGGCACGGGTCCGATCGAACGGAGGAGGGCTGATGGCGAGCCGATGGGGCGCCGGTGTCGGCTTGGTGGCCGGAATCGCCGCACTGGCCGCCGGTGGCGTCGCGGTCGGGCTGGAGCTGGAGCGGCGGCTGGTCAACAAGCGGATCCAGGCGCGCGACGACGCCGACGACGAGCAGTTCTTCGGGCTGCGTTCGGCCGGACCCGACGTCACCACCGCCGACGGGGTGGTGCTGCATACCGAGGTCGACGACGTACCGGACTCCGACCTGACCGTCGTCTGGGTGCACGGCTATGCGCTGAGCCTGGACTGCTGGCACTTCCAGCGCAAGCACTTCCGCGGCCCCGGCACCGATCGACCGGTGCGCCAGGTGCTGTACGACCAACGCTCGCACGGCCGCTCCGGCCGGTCCGCTCCGGAGCACTGCCGGATCACCCAGCTCGGCGAGGACCTGCTGCAGGTGCTGGACGAGATCGCCGGCGACGGCCCGCTGGTGCTCGTCGGGCACTCGATGGGCGGAATGACCGTGATGGAGCTGGCCCGGGCGCATCCGGAGCTGTTCGGCAGCCGGATCCGCGGTGTCGGCTTCTTCTGCACCTCCGCCGGCGAGATGGCCGACCACTCACCGATCCGGGGACTGCCCGGCCGGACCTTCTCCCGCCTCGCCCCGCCGCTGATGGCCACCCTGAACCGGATCCCGGAGGTGGTCAGCAAGGCCCGCAGCGCCGGCTCGGACCTCGGGTTCGTCGTGACCCGGCGGATGGCGTACGGCTCGGACGTGCCGAACAGCTACGTCGAGTTCGCCACCCAGATGCTGGCCGAGACGTCTCTCGACGTGGTCGCCGACTTCTATCCGGCGTTCGCCGAGCTGGACGAGTACGAGGCGATGGCCTCGCTGGCGCACATCCCGACCGCGGTCGTCGGCGGCGAGGACGACGTGATCACTCCGGTCGAGCACACCGAGCGGATCATCGACCTGCTGCCGACCGCCGACGCGCACATCCTGCCCGAGTGCGGCCACCTCGGCATGATCGAGCACCACGACCAGTTCAACGCCGTCGTCGAGCACCTGCTCGCCCGCGTCCGCGCCCAGCTCTGATCCCGCCCGCCCCGTCACCGCTCGGACCACTCCCGGCACAGGGTCCTCCCGCTGCGCTCGGCCCCAGCCGACCACGCTTCAAACCCCTGGCTGCTGCCCCACACCCTGTGTCCGCGGGGTGCGGGGCGACAGTCAGGGGTGTGAAGCGACCGCCGGGGGTGTGAAGCGCAGGCGCGAGCGGGCGCGAGGATTGGGGTACGAGGGCACGCGCTGGTATCGTTGTCACTTCCGGCGGCGCAGCGCCGTCCGGGCCACCCGCGTCGATCGCCACCGATGTCCGACGCCTGGGCTCGTCTTCCTGCCTCGAGATTCTGCGGCCGGGTGCTGACGCCGCCCGCAGACCGCCCCCGAACCGGGGCAGAACCGAGAGAACGACATGCCTCACCGGCAGCCGGCGCCGTCGCGCGCCCGCCGTCAGAACACCAACCCCAAGCGCCGCTGGACCGCCGCCGAGAAGGCCCAGCGCAGCGCCAAGGCGCAGCGCTCCGATCGCGCCGGCTGGAACAGCGAGCGGACCGAGCGGAACGATCGGCCCCAGCGCAGTGATCGCGAGCGCACCACCTGGACCGACCGCTCCGAGCGCGGCGATCGCGAACGCAGCACCTGGACCGACCGCTCTGAGCGCGGCGATCGCGAACGCAGCACCTGGAACGACCGCTCCCAGCGCAGCGATCGGGAACGCAGCACCTGGAGCGAGCGTCCGCGCAGCGAGCGTCCGAGCTCGGAGCGGGCCGGCTGGAGCGACCGCCCGGAGCGCGCTGGCCGGTCCGGCCGGGACGACCGCTCCTCACGCAGTGACCGTCCCCAGCGCGACCGTCCCCAGCACAGTGAGCCTGCCCAGCGCAGCGACCGTCCCCAGCAGAGCGACCGTCCCCGGCGCAGCGACAGCGCGCCGCGCGGTGAGCGTTTCCAGCGGGACGACCGTCCGTGGCGCAGCGAGCGTCCGGCGGCCCGGCGACCGCACCCGGTCGCACCCGAGAGCGCCGCCGAGCCGACGGTTCAGCCGGCCACCCCGGCGCCGGTCGCCGCGCCGGTCGCCTTCTCCGAGCTCGGCCTGCCGCAGCCGATGGTGGCGGCGCTGGCCGAGTCCGGCATCACCACCACCTTCGCGATCCAGAGCGCGACCATCCCCGACGCGCTGGCCGGCCGCGACGTGCTGGGCCGCGGCCAGACCGGCTCCGGCAAGACGCTGGCGTTCGGTCTGCCGATGCTGGCCCGGCTCGCCGACCCGGCGACCAAGGATCGGCGCCCGCGCGGCGTCGTCTTGCTGCCGACCCGCGAGCTGGCCATGCAGGTGCACGACGCGCTCGCCCCGCTGGCCCGGGCGGTCGGCCTGAGCCTGAGCCTGGTCGCCGGCGGGATGAGCTACACCCCGCAGCTGAAGTCGTTCGAACGCGGCGTGGACGTCGTCATCGCCACGCCGGGCCGGCTGCTCGACCTGATGGAGCGCGGCGCGGCGGACCTGCGGGCGGTCCAGGTCACCGTGCTCGACGAGGCCGACCACATGGCCGACCTGGGTTTCCTGCCCGCGGTCACCACCGTGCTCGACACGGTCCCCGCGGCCGGTCAGCGGTTGCTGTTCTCCGCCACCCTCGACAACGCCATCGGCCAGCTGGTCCGGAGCTATCTGACCGACCCGGTGACCCACGAGGTGGACAGCGGGCGGGCCAGCGTGACCACGATGGAACACCGGCTGATCCACATCCAGCCCAAGGACAAGCAGTCGCTGACCAGCGAGATCGCGGGCCGCGACGGCCGTACCGTGATCTTCGTCCGGACCCAGCTGGGGGCCGAACGGGTGGCCGAGCAGCTGCGTGACAGCGGCGTGCTGGCCGGTGCGCTGCACGGCGGGCTGACCCAGTCGATCCGGACCCGGATCCTGGCTGCCTTCAAGGCCGGCGAGCTGCCGGTGCTGGTGGCCACCGATGTCGCCGCGCGCGGCATCCACGTCGACGAGGTCGGCCTCGTGCTGCAGGTCGACCCGCCGGCCGGTCCGAAGGAATACCTGCACCGCGCCGGACGGACCGCGCGGGCCGGTGGCACCGGGGTGGTGGTGACCCTGGTGCTGCCGCAGCAGCGACGCGAGGTCACCCGGCTGGCCGCCCAGGCCGGGGTCAGCTCCGCGCCGATGGTGGTCCGCCCCGGCGACTACGAGCTGGCCGCGGTGACCGGCGCCAAGGCGCCGTCCGGGGTGGCCATCAGCCGCGCCGACTACGACAAGGTGATCGCGCCCCGGCCGACCCGCCGTCCGCGGGCCGAGCACGCCGGCCGATCCGGACGTGCCCGCCGTGGCGACGGTCCCGGCCGCGACCGGAAGGGTCGGCGCAGCAGCGGTCCGCGTCCGTGAGCCGGCTCGCGGGCGGGCGACCGGCCGCGCGTCACTACCATTGCCGCTGGTGAACGCCTCCGTATCCGCTCTGGTCATCGCCGTGGCGTCCTTCGACGACGCGCCGGCGATGGTCGAGGTCATCCACGCTGCGTTCGGCGCGCGCCCGCCGCTCGATCCGCCGTCGACTGCGGTGGACGAGACGGCGGACTCGATCGCGGAGCTGCTCGCCGCCGGCGGCGGCATCTACGCCGAGGTCGACGGGCAGCCGGCGGGATCGATCGTGATCAGCCCGCTCAGCGACACGCTCGCCACCTTCCAGCGGGTCAGCGTCCATCCCGACTTCCAGCGCCACGGCGTTGCCTCGGCGATGGTGGACGCCGCCCTGGCCTACGCGGCCGAGCTGGGGTTCCGCCGGGTCGAGCTGTTCGCCCGGATCGAGTTCGACGAGCTGATCGCGTTCTGGCAGCATCGCGGCTTCGAGCCGGTACGTCCGCAGCCGCACGGCGTCATCCTCGGCCGCGATCTGCCGACCGCCCTGGTCGTGCCGACCGCCGCGGCGATGCAGGCCGTCGGCAGCCGGCTCGCGGCCGTACTGCGCCCGGGCGACGTGGTGATCGCCAGCGGCGAGCTCGGGGCCGGGAAGACGACCCTGACCCAGGGCATCGCCGCCGGACTCGGGGTGAGCGGCCAGGTGATCTCGCCGACCTTCGTGCTGTCCCGGATCCATCCGGCGCCGGGCGGCCGGCCGCACCTGGTGCACGTCGACGCCTACCGGCTGGGGGATGCGGCCGAGCTCGACGACCTCGACCTGGACGCCACGCTGGAGCGCTCCGTGACAGTGGTGGAGTGGGGCGAGGGGATCGCCGAGGGGCTAGCCGAGGACCGGCTGCAGATCGACATCGTCCGGACCGGCGGCACCGCGGATCCCGACGAGCCGGACGACCCTCGGACGGTGATCATCTCCGCGGTCGGCGAGCGCTGGCGCGCGGTCGACCTGACCTCCGCGCTGGGGACGTACGTCGCGACGTTCGAGGGAGCCGATCGTGGCTGACCGCCGTCTGGTGCTCGGCCTGGACACGGCCAGCCTGGTCACGGTCGGGCTCGCCGACGACGGCCGGTTCCTCGGCGGGGCGGTGGTCGAGGATCGGATGGCCCACGTCGAGCAATTGATGCCGACGATCAACCGGGTGCTCGACGACGCGGGCGCGAGCGTCTCCGACATCGGCCGGATCGTGGTCGGCCTCGGTCCGGGCCCGTTCACCGGGCTCCGGGTCGGCGTGGTCAGCGCCCAGATCCTGGCCCTGACCACCGGCGCAGCCCTACACGGCATCTGCAGCCTGGACGCGATCGCGGCGCAGCACGCCGCGGAGAGCCGACCGACCGAGGAGTTCGTGGTCGCCGCCGACGCGCGCCGGCGCGAGCTCTACTGGGCCAGCTATGCACCGACCGGTGCCCGAGTTCGGGGACCGGAGGTCGGCCGGCCCGACGACCTGCCGGACCTGGCCACGATCGGCCCGGGCGTCGACATCCATCCCCGGCTGCCGGCGGTGCCGGGACCGCGCCGGCTGGATCCGGCGGCGCTGGTCCGCCACGGCCCGGGCCTTCCCGATCTCGGCACGGCGCCGCTCTATCTCCGCCGGCCCGACGCGGTCGAGCCCACCCGCCGCAAGTCGGTGCTGTTGCGCCGACCCGACCGGAGCGGGCGGGCCCGATGAGCGCACCGGAGATCAGCGTGCTGCCCGCCCGGCGGGACGACCTGGCGGCCATCATGGCGCTGGAGCGCGCCGGTTTCCCCGCCGAGGAGCAGTGGAGCGAACGCAGCTGGCAAGGCGAGCTGCTCGGCGAGCGGCGGACCGTGCTGATCGCCCGCGCCCACCACCCGGTCGGCGTGATCACGCTGCAGACCACGGACCGCAGCGCCGACCTGCACCGGCTGGTGGTCGCCGAGCAGCACCGCCGGCGCGGGATCGCGACCGCCCTGATCCGCGCCGGGTTGCTGGCGGTGTCCCACCACGGCGCGCGGTCGGTGCTGCTGGAGGTGGCGTACGACAACGAGGCGGCCATCGCGACGTACCAGCGGTTCGGCTTCGAGCAGCTCGCCGCGCGGGAGAACTACTACGGCCCCGGCCGGCACGCCCTGATCCTGAAGTTCTGGGACCTGCCGCGCTGGGCGGAGAGCCAGCTGGCCGCCGAGTCCGGCGACGGACGGGAGGAGCTCGAGTGAGCGGGCCGTTGGTGCTCGGCATCGAGTCGTCCTGCGACGAGACCGGGATCGGCATCGTCCGGGGCACCGAGCTGCTGGCCAACGAGGTCGCCTCCAGTGTCGAGCAGCACGTCCGCTTCGGTGGGGTGGTGCCCGAGGTCGCCAGCCGCGCGCACCTGGAGGCGATGGTGCCCACGCTGCGCCGGGCCTGCGCGACCGCCGACGTCGACCTGACCGAGATCGACGGCATCGCCGTCACCGCCGGCCCGGGACTGATGGGCGCCCTGGTCGTGGGACTGGCCGCCGCGAAGGCGCTCGCGGTTGCGCTGGACAAGCCGTTGTACGGCGTCAACCACCTCGCCGGGCACGTCGCCGTCGACCTGCTCGAGCACGGCCCGCTGCCGACCCCGTGCGTCGCCCTGCTGGTCTCCGGAGGGCATACCTCGCTGCTCGAGGTCGATGACATCGCTACCTCGATCACGGAGCTGGGCGCCACTATCGACGACGCGGCGGGGGAGGCGTACGACAAGGTCGCCCGGCTGCTCGGCCTGCCGTATCCCGGCGGCCCGCACATCGACCGGGCGGCCACGGGCGACCCGGCGGCGATCGCCTTCCCGCGCGGCCTGACCGCACCGAAGGACCTGGTGAAGCACCGGTTCGACTTCTCCTTCTCCGGCCTGAAGACGGCCGTTGCGCGGTGGGTGGAGACCCGTGAGCGCGACGGCGAGGCGATCCCGGTGGCCGACGTGGCCGCGTCGTTCCAGGAGGCGGTCTGCGACGTGTTGACCGGGAAGGCGATCGACGCCTGCCGGGCGACCGGGGCGGAGAGCCTGCTGATCGGCGGCGGTGTCGCGGCCAACGGACGCCTCCGGACGCTGCTGGCGGAGCGGGCGAGCGCCGCCGGGATCGCGCTGCGCACCCCGCGGCCTGGGCTGTGCACCGACAACGGCGCGATGATCGCCGTGCTCGGCGCCGAGGTGATCGAGGCGGGTGGCGCGCCGTCCGCGCTCGACATCGGCGCGGACCCGTCGCTGCCGGTCGGTCGGATTCTGGTCTGACGGGCCGGCCGGCATGCTTCCTCTCGGGCTGACCGCGGAGGCCCTCGCCGCG
Organism: Microlunatus ginsengisoli; assembly: GCF_039537205.1. NCBI lineage: Bacteria > Bacillati > Actinomycetota > Actinomycetes > Propionibacteriales > Propionibacteriaceae > Microlunatus > Microlunatus ginsengisoli. The sequence continues at coordinate 192,564 of NZ_BAABAB010000015.1, forward strand.
GCCGAGGCGGAGGCCGACCCCGGTTCGCTCGGCGCCGCACAACGGCTGCGGGCACGCTTCGAACCCGACCTCGCCGCGGCCGCGCTGAGCCAGGTCGCACTGCGCCGGCGGGCGATCGCGAAGTTCGGCGACGCCGCCGCGACCATGTTCTTCACCCGTGATGGGCTGGAGCAGGCGACCCGGCCCGCGGTCGCCGCCCATCACGCCGCGCGGTTCGCGGCCGCCGGGGTGGCGGGGGTCGTCGACCTCGGCTGCGGCATCGGCGCGGACGCGCTGGCCTTCGTCGACGCAGGGCTCGCCGTGCGCGCGGTCGAGCTCGACCCTGCGACCGCGGAGGTGGCCCGGGCGAACCTGCTGGCCCGCGCGCCGGCGCTGGTCGAGGACGTACGCGTCGCGGACGCCGAGCGACACTCGCTCGACCCGGATGACCCCGGTTCGGCGTACGGCTGGTTCGCCGACCCGGCCCGCCGGGACCGGACCGGCCGGGTCTGGAGCCTCGCCGACTTCTCGCCGTCCTGGGAGTTCGTGCTGCGGCTGCTGGACGGCAGCCGGGTCGCCGGGGTCAAGCTCGGTCCGGCGCTACCGCACGCCGCTATCCCGCCCGGGGTGGAGGCGGAGTGGATCACCCACCGCGGCAGCACGGTCGAGGCGGCGCTGTGGGCCGGCGGGGGCGCGCTGCCCGGGCGACGCCGGGCGACGATCCTCGACGCCCCGGGCGGATCGGCGACCCTCGTTGCCGACGACGCGGCGGCCGAGCCGCCGACCGGCCCGATCGGCCGCTATGTCTACGAGCCCGACGGTGCGGTCATCCGGGCCGGCGGGATCGCCCAGCTCGCCGCCGGGCTCGGTGCCACCCTGGTCGAGCCGCGAATCGCCTACCTCAGCGCCGACCGGCTCGTCGACACCCCGTTCGCCCGGGCGTACGAGGTGCTCGAGCAGCTGCCGCACACCACCTCGGCGCTGCGCCGCTGGCTGCGCGACCGTGGCGTCGGCTCGTTGGAGATCAAGCAGCGCGGGATCGAGGAGGATCCGGCGCGGCTGCGGCGCCGGCTCGGTCTGCGCGGACCCGCAACCGCGACGTTTCTCATCACCCGCACCCCGCACGGAGCACGGGTGCTCGTGGTACGGCGTGTTTCGGCCGTGTGACATCTTTTCGACGATTGCTTTGCGGATGTCGACCCGCTGCTTAGACTGACCGAGGCTCGGGGGAGTCACCGACCACTGCAAGCTTGGAGCACCGATGAGATCCATCACCGGGCTCCGGGGACGCGTGGCGGCGGTCATCGTAGCGGCTCTCCTGGCCAGCTTGGCGAACGTCGTCTTGATGTCTCCGGCGCCGGCCGCCGCCGCCTCGAAATGCGCAACGCTGACGAAGAAGGTGCATCACTTCTACAACGCGAAACGCGGGGTGAGTGTCTACACCTACAACTCCGCGCGCTTCGCCGGCCTGAAGAAGTCCGGATATGCCGATCTCGGCGTCATCTTCAAGGCCAGTTCGAAGAAGACGGGCCTGAAGGCCGTCCATGTGATGTACAACAAGCGCACCGGGGACCGCATCTACACCACCAGCGCGAGCGAGATCAAAGGCATCAAGAAGAAGGGGTACGTCGACAACGGGGTCGGTTTCTACGTCTACGGCAAGTCCGCATCCTGTCTGTATCCCGTGTATCGATTCCACAAGGGCGCGCTGCACCGCTACGTCGGCACGTCCTCGGACCGGGCGGCGTTGAAGAAGCAGGGCTGGATCGAGCAGAGCAAGGTGTACTGGCTGTCCAAGCCGGCCTCGGTGGTCAAGGCGCCGGCCGCGTCCAAGCCGCCGACTGCCCCCAAGCCGCCGGCGGGAGATCACAGCTTCACCCTCGCGGTGATGCCGGACACCCAGAACGAGGTCACCTATCCCGGCGACAAGCGGATGATGAACCGCTCGCAGTGGTTGGTCGACAACGCGAAGTCGCTGAAGCTCGCTTACGTCACCCATACCGGGGACATCGTCAACTGGGGTTCGGTCGACCCGAGCCAGTTCGCGGTCGCGGCGCCGTCGTTCGACCTGCTGGCCAAGAACGGCATCCCTTATTCGCTGACGATCGGCAATCACGACACGGCAGCGGTCTGCAAAGGCGGCAGCGCCTGTCCCGGGGCCAACACCCGGGCAACCGTGCGTGACACCAGCGCGTTCAACAAGTATCTGCACGGTGGCGTCGCGGATCTGGCGGGTCGCTACGAAGCCGGCAAGCTCGACAACATCTTCTCGACCTTCACCGCCGGCGATCGCAAGTGGCTGATGCTGAATCTGGAACTCTGGCCGCGCGAGGGCGTGGTTTCCTGGGCGCGGCAGGTGGTGGCCGCACACCCCGATTACAACGTGATCGTGGCGACGCATTCCTATCTGACGTCCTCAGGCGCGATCTACACCAAGAGCGATTACGGCGCTACCAGCCCGCAATATCTGTACGACAACCTGATCTCGAAGTACGCCAACATCAAGATGGTGCTCTGCGGCCACGTCGGTCAGCAGGCTCACCGGGTCGACTACGGGGTCGGCAAGAACCGGATCGACACCTTCATGCTGACCGTCCACTCCGGCACCACGAACCCGGTGCGGCTGATCCAGATCGACCCGGTGGCGGGAACCCTGAAGACCTGGGTATATGCCCCCTACGACAAGACCTCCTACCCGAACTGGACGGTCTCGCTGAAGAGCATGTCCTTCGTGAAGTAGCCGAGTCCGGCAAAACCCAGCGGTTGGGCCCGCCGGCCAGCGGCACGTACGCTCACGGCTGTGGTTCCCTACGACGACGTGTATGCCCCCGAACCTGACCCGGACTCGGTGACCGGGTCGGCGGAGTGGGGTGAGGCGCGGGAGCGGACCGTCCGCTGGCACGATCCCTTGGTGGGGGCCGGCGCGGGCGCCACGATGAGCGGGCTGGACTACCTGCAGTCGATGCTCGACGGCCGGCTGCCGCCGCCACCGATCGCGGCCACGATGGGGTTCCTGCTCGCGTCGGTGGGGCCGGGCGAGGCAACCTTCGTCGGCACGCCGGACGAATCGGTCTACAACCCGATAGGTGTGGTGCACGGAGGGTTCGTCTGCACCCTGCTCGACTCCGCGCTCGGCTGCGCGGTGCACACCACGCTGCCGGCCGGTGTCGGCTATACCTCGATCGAGATCAAGGTGAACTACCTGCGCCCGGTCACCGCCGGAAGTGGCGAGCTGACCGCGCGCGGGTGGGTGACCAAACCGGGCCGCCGGGTCGCCTTCGCCGACGCCGATGTCCGTGCTGCCGACGGCAAGGTGCTGGCCACCGCCAGCGGCAGCTGCCTGATCATGTCCGGTTAGCCGATGGCTTCCTCATCCGTGACCCCCGTGGCGCGCCGGCCGTGACGTTTCGCACTCCCGAGAGGCGCCGGCCGTGACCGACGTCCTGCTCGTCGTCTTATACGTCACCGCCGGCATCGTGGCCGCCTGGGACGCCCGTCGCAAGGGTTACGACGACCGGGTCTTCCTCGTTCTCGGCATCGTCTTCGGGCCGCTGCTGCTGATCGTGATGTGGTTCTTGAAGCCCAAGCCGCTGGCCGTCGGCACTCCGGTCCGCCCGGCCGCGCCGATCACCCTGGACGACGGCAGCAAGATCCCCCCGTCGCACGTGACGGTCGTCCGGGCCACCACCGTCATCGACAACACCCTCGTCTGCCGGATCACCGCGCCCGATGCGAGTCCGCACTGGGTCGCCCAGGAAGCGCTGACCCGCGTTCGCGGCAGCGGCTGAGGCCGTACGCCCTCGAGTCCCCGAACCCGGAAACTATGCAGTTCCTGCAGCGACACGCCGGCGGGACCTGCAACAGCTGCACAGTTTCCGCGGGCTGGGTGAGGTCGAAAGGCGGCTGGCGGGGGTGCGAGTGACCCTGGTTCTGGCACTCATTAGGACCGAGTGCTAATGTCGGTTTAGCACTCTCACCTAGAGTGTGCTAGCGGTCGACGACGGCACCGCGACGACGTCGTACGGCCGGTCCCCACGTACAAAACGACACAACCGTGAAAGGGGTTTGACGTGGCAGTCACGATCAAGCCGCTCGAGGACCGCATCCTCGTTGAGCCGCAGGATGCCGAGCAGGTCACCAAGTCCGGCCTGGTCATCCCGGACACCGCCAAGGAGAAGCCGCAGGAGGGCAAGGTCGTCGCGACCGGCCCGGGCCGGATCGACGACAACGGCAACCGCGTCCCGCTGGACGTGGCGGTCGACGACGTCGTCATCTTCAGCAAGTACGGCGGCACCGAGGTCAAGTACGACGGCAAGGAGTACCTGCTCCTGAACGCGCGCGACATCCTCGCCGTCGTCTCCAAGTAGTCCGGAGGACTCAACATGGCAAAGATCCTTCAGTTCGACGAGGAGGCGCGGCGCTCGCTGGAGCGCGGCGTGGACACCCTCGCCAACACCGTGAAGGTCACGCTCGGCCCCAAGGGCCGTTACGTCGTGCTCGACAAGAAGTGGGGCGCGCCGACCATCACCAACGACGGCGTCACCGTGGCCCGCGACGTGGACCTCGAGGACCCGTACGAGAACCTCGGCGCCCAGCTGGCCAAGGAGGTCGCCACCAAGACCAACGACGTGGCCGGTGACGGCACCACCACGGCGACGGTGCTGGCCCAGGCGCTGGTGCACGAGGGCCTGCGGGCCGTCGCCGCCGGCGTCAACCCGATCGCCCTCAAGCGGGGCATCGACAAGGCCGTCGACGCGGTCGAGGAGAAGCTCGCCGAGATCGCCCGCGAGGTCGAGACCACCGAGGACATGTCCAACGTGGCCACCATCTCCGCGCGTGACGCCGAGATCGGCGCCCTGATCGCCGACGCCTTCGACAAGGTCGGCAAGGACGGCGTGATCACCGTCGACGAGAGCAACACCTTCGGCACCGAGCTCGAGTTCACCGAGGGCATGCAGTTCGACAAGGGCTACCTGTCGCCGTACTTCGTCACCGACCCGGAGCGGATGGAAGCGGTCCTGGACGACCCCTACATCCTGATCAACTCCGGCAAGATCAGCTCGATGAATGACCTGCTCCCGCTGCTGGAGAAGGTCATCGGCGCCTCCGGCACCTTGTTCATCGTGGCCGAGGACGTCGACGGGGAGGCGCTGTCCACCCTCGTGGTGAACAAGATCCGCGGCACCTTCACCTCCGTCGCCGTCAAGGCGCCGGCGTTCGGTGACCGCCGCAAGGCCATGCTCGAGGACATCGCCACCCTGACCGGTGGCACCGTCGTCGCGCCCGAGGTCGGGCTGAAGCTCGACCAGGTCGGCCTGGAGGTGCTGGGCAAGGCTCGCCGGATCGTGGTGACCAAGGACAACACCACCATCGTCGACGGCGCCGGCGACACCGACGCCGTCAAGGGCCGGGTCGCCCAGCTGCAGGCCGAGATCGAGCGGACCGACTCCGACTGGGATCGGGAGAAGCTGCAGGAGCGGGTCGCCAAGCTCGCCGGCGGCGTCTGTGTGATCAAGGTCGGCGCGGCCACCGAGGTCGAGCTCAAGGAGAAGAAGCACCGGATCGAGGACGCCGTGTCCGCGACCCGGGCCGCGATCGAGGAGGGCATCGTCGCCGGCGGCGGCTCTGCGCTCATCCACGCGGCCAAGGTGCTCGACGGCGACCTGGGCCTGACCGGCGACGAGAAGGCCGGCGTGCAGATCGTCCGGAAGTCGGTCGTCGAGCCGCTGCGCTGGATCGCCGAGAACGGCGGCGAGCAGGGCTACGTGATCACCGCCAAGGTGGCCGAGCTGCCGGTGGGCCAGGGCTACAACGCCGCCACCGGTGAATACGGCGACCTGATCGCGGCCGGCGTCATCGACCCGGTCAAGGTCACCCGGTCGGCGCTGGCCAACGCTGCTTCGATCGCCTCGCTGCTGCTCACCACCGAGACCCTGGTGGTGGAGAAGCCCGAGGAGGAGGAGGCGGCGGCCGGTCACGGTCACTCGCACGCTCACTGAGTAACCACGCTCACTGAGTAACTCTGGGACCACGCAGGGCCCGGTCCGCTTCGGCGGGCCGGGCCCTGTTCTTTTTGCTCCACTCGGGCAAGCCCTCGCTCCGCGCTCCGCTGCGCTCCAGGCCGGCTCGTTCGTCGCGATCGGTGAAACGAAGAGACATCCCACGTTGCTACGGGTCAAGCCGCGGCGTGATGTTCGCGTGGCCAGGCAACGGTTTCGTCGTAGGGCAGGTGGT
>NZ_BAABAB010000016.1:0-106062 GCF_039537205.1 Microlunatus ginsengisoli
CCGCACCCACCACCACAACCTCCCAACGCCGAGGTGTTGCGATGACTACTGGAGACCGCCCGCTCGACGTCCTTCACGCGCGAACTAGGTCGAAGCCGCGCGAAGTTGCCCGCCGGGCCGCGTACGTGACTCGTCCGCCCGAGGCGCCCCGCCAGACTTCCTCCGAGCGCACCCCCGGCCAGCGTCCGATCCACAGCCGCGCCACATGACCAGAAAACCCCGCCGCGGCGGGAAAATCGGGCCCGAAACGGTCGATGGGCCCCGAAAATCCCGCCGCGGCCGGAATCTGGGGCCTGCACTGTGATCGAAGCAGCCGTCTCGAGCAATCAGGGTTCGCCCAGCTGGGCGACCAGCTCGTCCGAGGCGCTGTACGGGTCCAGCCGGCCGTCGCGGACGGCCTCGGCCAGTGAGGCCAGGCCCGCATGCCCGTCGACCCGGAACCGGCTGCGCAACTCGCCGAGGGCGATCGCCTCCACCTCGCGGGCGGCCCGGGCGGTCCGCCGGCGCTGCCAGTTGCCATCGGCGCGAGCGTGCTCGACGAACCGGTCGATCGCCCCGAGCAGCGCATCGGTCCCCTCGCCCCGGGACGCCACCGTGGTGAGCACCGGCGGCTTCCATTCGGTCGCGGCTCGGTCGGCCATCGCCACCATGTTCCGCAGGTCGCGGACCACCGCCTGCGCGCCGTCCCGGTCGGCCTTGTTCACCACGAACACGTCACCGACCTCGAGGATGCCGGCCTTCGCGGCCTGGATCCCGTCGCCCATCCCGGGCGCGACCAGCACCAGGGTGACGTCCGCCAGGCCGGCGATCTCCACCTCGGACTGGCCGACTCCGACCGTCTCCACCACCACCACGCCGCAGCCGGCGGCGTCGAACACGCGCAGCGCCTGGGGTGCCGCGGCGGCCAGCCCGCCGAGGTGGCCGCGGGTCGCCATCGACCGGATGAAGACCTCCGGATCGAGCGTGTGCTGCTGCATCCGGATCCGGTCGCCGAGCAGCGCGCCGCCGGTGAACGGCGAGCTCGGGTCGACCGCGAGCACCCCGACCCGCTCACCCCGCTCGCGCAGCGCGCTGACGAGCGCTGTGGTCGTGGTCGACTTGCCCACCCCCGGCGATCCGGTCAGCCCGATCACGATCGCGCGGCCGGTGTCGGGCGCCAGCGCGCGGAGCACCTCACGCAGCTGCGGTGAGCCGTTTTCGATTAGCGTGATCAGCCGGGCCACGGCTCGCGGCCTGCCCGCCCGGGCCCCCTCGACCAGGGCAGCGACGTCGGACGCCGTGCGCGTCACGGGTCGCGAGGGCTGGGCCATCGGCGCCGCTCAGCCGGCGGTGAGGATCAGGGCGTCGCCCTGCCCCCCGCCGCCGCAGAGCGAGGCCACCGCCGTACCCCCGCCACGGTGGTGCAGCGCGGCTGCCAGGTGCAGCACCAACCGCGCGCCGGAGGCGCCGATCGGGTGACCGAGCGCGATCGCGCCACCGTTGACGTTGACCCGCTCATCGATCTGGCTGTCGCTCAGGCCCAAGGCCCGGGCGCTGGCCACGCCGACCGCCGCGAACGCCTCGTTGATCTCGATCAGGTTCAGGTCGGCGACCTCGATCTGCTGCTTCTTCACGGCGGTTTCGATCGCGTTCGCCGGCTGCAGCTGTAGCGACGAGTCCGGACCGGCCACCGTCCCGTAGGCGCCGATCTCGGCCCACACCGTGAGGCCCAGCCGCTCGGCCGCGGCCCGGCTGGCGACGATCACCGCCGCCGCGCCGTCGGAGATGGGCGAGGACGAGGCGGCGGTGATGGTGCCGCCCTTGCCGAACGCCGGTCGAAGGCCCGCCAGCGACTCCGCGGTCACCCCGGACCGGATGCCCTCGTCCCGGCTCACCGGCACCGGGTCGCCCTTGCGCTGCGGCACCGGCACCTCGACGATCTCGCGGGCGAAGACGCCGTCGGTGCTGGCCGCCTCGGCCCGCTGGTGGGAGCGGGCGGCGAACGCGTCCTGGTCGGCGCGGCTGACCAGGTTCGCTCCGGTGTTGCAGGAGTCGGTGAGCGCGCCCATGGGCTGGTCGGTGAAGGCGTCCCACAACCCGTCGTACGCCATGTGGTCCAGCATCGTCACGTCGCCGTACTTGAAACCCTGACGCGACTTCGGCAGCAGGTGCGGCGCGTTCGTCATCGACTCCATCCCGCCGGCCACCACGACGTCGGCGTCGCCGGCCCGGATCATCAGGTCGGCCACCGCGACCGCGTTGAGACCCGACAGGCAGACCTTGTTAACGGTCAGCGCATCGACCGACATGGCGATGCCGCCCTTGATCGCGGCCTGCCGGGCCGGGATCTGCCCGCAGCCGGCCTGCAGCACCTGGCCCATCACCACCGAGTCGACCTGCTGCGCGTCCAGACCTGCCCGCTGCAGCGCGCCGGCGATAGCGATACCGCCGAGGTCGGTCGCGGACAGACCGGCGAACGCGCCGAGCAACTTCCCGATCGGGGTCCGCGCCCCGCCGACGATGACCGATCCCATGCCCGTGCCGCCTCCCTGCGTCCAGCCCGACCTCTCAGGCCACCCCGACCTCTCAGGCCAGTCTGGCACGCTGGACGGCGTGACCTCCCCCCCTCCGAGCGACCACACGGCCGACCATCCCATCGACCACCCGGCCGGCGGCCTGCTCGGCGAGCTCGTCCTCGCCATCGACCACGTCGGTGTCGCGGTGCCGGACCTGGACGCGGCGATCGCGTTCTACACCGGCACGCTCGGACTGGTGGTCCGGCACCGGGAGGTTAACGAGGAGCAGGGCGTGGTCGAGGCGATGCTCGCCCCTGCCTCGGCGCCGGCCGGCGCGACCCAGCTCCAGCTTCTCGCCCCGCTGGGCCCGACCTCGACCATCGCGCGCTTCCTGGACCGCTCCGGGCCGGGCCTACAGCAACTCGCCTGCCGGGTCGACAATGTGGACCACGCCGCGGGCGTCCTGCGGGGAAAGGGGATCCGGCTGCTTTATGATGCAGCGAGACGGGGAACAGCAAATTCCATGATCAACTTCGTACACCCCAAGGACGCCGGCGGAGTGCTCATCGAGCTCGTCCAGGCCACCGGCTCCTCGGACGACACCGAGTAGTCCGGCAGCGAGCAGGACCCGAGAGGACAAGGCGTGGCACAGGCAGGAAACGACGGGCTGGGGCTCTTCGAGGATGCGGCCAGCGCGGCCGGCAACTTCCCTACCGCTCTTCGCGGATACGACCGGACGGCGGTCGACGACTACGTCCGCCAGCTCGAGGCCGACGCCGTCCAGCGGCGTCGCCACACCAGCGGGCTGGAGCAGCAGGTCCGGGCTCTCCAGGAGGAGGTCGCCCGGCTGCGCGACCAGTCGGTGCCGGACGACGCGGTGGCGAAGGTCGGCGGTCGCACCGGTGAGATCTTGTCGCTGGCCGAGGAGAAGGCCCAGGAGATCATCGACTCCGCGGTCGCTCAGGCCGAGCAGGCCAAGGAGGCGGCCCAGCGCGAGGCCGACCAGCTGCGGACCAACGCGCAGCGTGAGTCCGGCGAGTTGAAGAACAGCGGTATCGCCGAGATCGAGCGGCTGCGCCGCCAGCTCGAGGAGGACACCCGCAACGCCAACGAGAAGACCGCGGCCGAGTCCGCCGCGATCATCGCCTCCGCCCGCCGTCAGGCCGAGGCGCTGAGCGGCAGCGCCGAGCACGAGGCGCAGACGGTGCGGCAGAGCGCGTACATCGAGACCGAGAACCTGCGCCGGCACACCGAGAGCGAGGCCGCGCGGCTGCGGGCCGACGTCGCCGCCGAGCAGGAGGCCGCGCTGGACACCCTGCAGCGGCTGCACGACGAGCACAAGGCGAAGATCGACGCCATGCTCGCCGACGCGGAGCAGCACAACGCCGACTCCTCGGCCCGGCTCGAGTCCGACATCGCCGAGGCGGCCCGGATCCGGACCGAGGCCCTCGCCGAGGCGCAGCAGGTCAAGCTCGCCGCCATCAAGGAGGCCGAGGAGCGGCTGAGCGCGGCCAAGGCCGAGGCGACCGCGATCTCGGAGCGGACCCAGCAGGAGTTCACCTGGCGCAAGGAGCAGCTCAAGCGCGAGACCGAGCGGCTCGGCCGGCGCAAGCAGGCCGTACTCACTCAGCTCGCCAGCCTGTCGGCGATGGCGGAGGAAACCGCCGAGTCGTTCCCCGACCTCGAGGACCTCGACCAGGACTCGTCCGCCGCTGCCCCGGCCGACGCGACCGTGGTGATGCCGAAGCAGAACGCGGAACCGAAGGACGCAGAGACCGACCAGGAGCTGGACGACAAGCTCGACGCCCCGACCGAGCCGGCCGCTGCCGGTTCGAGCCGCTGAGCAGGGGGCGTACGTCGGCATGACGAGTCCCGCACCGGTGTTCCGCCGCGTCCGCGCCGGCTACGAGCCGGAGTCGGTCGATCGCCACCTCGCCCAGCTCGCCGGACGGGTTCGCGCGGCGGACGCCCGGGCTGCCGAGACCGAGTCCGCGCTCGCCGACCGGGAGGCCGCTCTCGCCGCCGCCCAGGCCGAGCTACAGGCGGCTGCCCGGCAGGCCAGGCCCGACCTGGTCGCGTCCGACCTGGTGGTCGACGCGAAGCGGCAGGCCGAGGAGCTGCTCGCGGCGGCTCGCCGGGAGGCGGCACAGATCCGGCTCAAGGCGCAGACCGACGCCGAGCGGCTGAACCAGCAGGCCCGGACCGAGACCGAGGCGGTGCTCGGCCGGGCCCGGCACGCCGCGGCCGTGGTCGACGAGCGGGCCCGCCAGGAGTTCTTCTGGCGCCGCCGCCAGCTGCAGGCCGACGCCGACGAGCTCCGGCTCGAGCAGGAGCGGATCAACCGGCAGCGGGTTCAGCTCAAGGAGCAGCTGAACGCGCTCAGCGCACTCGCGCTGCAACAGGCCACCGCCGCTCCGGCCGTCGAGTTCATGCTGGACGACGACCTGATCGACCAGGCCGCCTCCTGACCCGACCCGCTCCCGGGGAAAGTGTGCGGTTCCGGCAGTGGTGAAGCGCTTCGGATTGTCGTACCTGCACACTTTCCGGAGACGGTGACGGCTCGGCAACCGCGCAGCCTGACAGTTGTCACGGGCAGGAGGTGACGGTCGCGCTAGGCAGTGGCCTGCGCGCGGCGTGACCGTAGGGGCATGAGCTCCGCATCCCGCACTCCCCGCCTCCTGCCGGTCGCCACCCTGGCGCTGTTCTCACCGCTGATGGCCGAGTTCGTGCTCGGCGACCAGTACCTGTCCGGCACCATGAACCCCGGTCAGCAGATCGGCGAGTTCGTACTGTTCGTGCTCTGGTACGGAGCCGGCGCCGTCCTGATTCGCGAGCTCGCTCGCCGCACCGGCCGCGGCTGGCCGACCATCCTGCTGCTCGGGCTCGGTTTCGCGCTGGTCGAGGAGGGTCTGCTGACCCAGTCGCTGTTCAACCCGCACTATCTCGGCCTGGACCTGATCTCGTACGGCCATGTCGGCTGGCTCGGCACCGCGCTGCCCTGGGCGATCTTCGTGCTGTCCATCCACGTGGTCTGGAGCATCGCCACTCCGATCGCCCTGATCGAGGCCATCTTCTCCGGTCCGGTCACCGGCCCTGCACCCGAGCGCTTCCGAGCCAGCCATCCCGATCTCACCGGTCACCCGACCCCGTGGCTCGGCCGGGTCGGGCTCGGGATCGTCGCGGCAGTCATGCTGCTCGGCGGGGCGGCGACGTTCGCGATCAGCTGGGCGATGGGCGGCCACTTCCTGGCCCACCCGGCCCAACTGGCCGGGGCCGCGCTGCTGGCCGCGATCGTCGTCACGATCGCGTTCCTGCTCCGCCCGCGGGCCGTACGTCCGGTCCGGCCCTGGCCGCCGGCGCTGCTGGCCGGTCTCGTGCTGAGCACCGGCTACCAGTTGCTGCGCTACTACCTGCCGGGGCACGTCGACGCCTGGGTCACCACGCTGGTGATGATCGCGGTGCTGGCGCTGGCGATCGTCCTGGCGGCCGTGCTCCGGCTGGACGTGACCGGTCTGGCGGCCGGCGCGGCGCTGACCTACGGCTGGGTCGGCATGATCGCCGCGGTCCCGTTCGGCGTACCCGGCATCGTCGAGCAGTCCGTCATCGTCACGGCGGTACTCGCCGTCGTCGTCCTCGCGCTGGTCAGGCGAGGCAGGCCCGGGGAACCGATCGCTGACGACCGGGCCGGCACGGCGGATCAGAACAGCCGGTCCTCGGACCTGTCCATCCCCCGCAGCGCGTCGTAGTCGACCGTGACGCAGGCGATCCCCCTGTCCAGCGCCAGCACCCGTGCCTGTGGCTTGATCTGCTGGGCGGCGAACACCCCCTGGACGTCGCCCAGCAGTGGGTCGCGGCGGAGCAGATCCAGATAGCGGGTCAACTGCTCGACCCCGTCGATCTCGCCCCGGCGCTTGACCTCGACCGCGACGTACGCGCCGGCCGGGTCACGGCAGAGCAGGTCGACCGGGCCGATCGCGGTGGGATACTCGCGCCGGACCAGCGACCAGCCGTCCCCGAGCGTCTCCGGATGCTCGGCCAGCAGCGCCTGCAGATGGGCCTCGACGCCGTCCTTGACCAGCCCCGGGTCGATGCCGAGCTCGTGACTGGAGTCGTGGTGGATCGCGGCCAGCGAGATCTGCAGCGTGTCGCCGTCGCGGCCGCGGACCTCCCAGACCTCGGTCAGCCCCGCCTCGGTCTCGGCCCCCTCGGCCGGCCGCTCGGTCACCGAGCAGGGCGGGCTCATCCAGTTCAGCGGCTTGTAGGCGCGATCGTCGGCATGGATCGACACCGAGCCGTCCGCCTTGACCAGGATGAGCCGCTTGGCCATCGGCAGATGCGCCGTCAGCCGTCCCGCGTAGTCCACCTGGCACTCGGCAATCACCAATCGCACGGTCGCCCAACCTAGCCGACTCCCCAGCGCCTCGTACGATCCCGGATCCCCTATGGCTTCTCGGATCCCTTGTACGCGATCCAAACTGCTCCAAGGGATCCGAAGACGGCTCGGATCCCCTGCGCAACCCCGGATCCCCTGCACGGGATCCGAACCGCTCCAGGGGATCCGAGGACGGCTCCGGCGCCGGGACGACCCGACCGCTGCCCTCGTACGTGTTCGCGCGGGCATGGAAGACTCGGCGCGTGAACGAGCAGAGTGGAACCTCAGTGGGACGAGCAGCGGTGGTCGGGCTCGGCACGATGGGAGCCGGCATCGCGGAGGTGTTCGCCCGCAACGGCTGGCAGGTCAGCGGGATCGAGGTCACCGACGCGGCGCTGGAGCGGGGGAAGTCGATCCTCGTCAGGTCGACCGATCGAGCGGTCGAGACCGGCAAGCTGAGCACGGCCGACCGCGACGACCTGGTGGGCCGGATCGAATTCGGCGGCGACCTCGCCGCCGTGGCCGACGCCGACGTCGTGGTGGAGGCCGTCTTCGAGGACCTGGCGACGAAGCGGAACCTGTTCGCCGACCTCGACCGGCGCACCCGGCCCGATGCCCTGCTCGCGACCAACACCTCGTCGCTGTCGATCACCGCGATCGCGGCGGCGACCGAGCATCCCGAGCGCGTGGTCGGCGTGCACTTCTTCAACCCCGCACCGGTCCAGCGCCTGGTCGAGCTGATCAGCACCGTACTGACTGCGCCCGAGACGATCGAGCGCGCCCAGCAGTTGCTGGACGACCTCGGCAAGACCACCATCACCTGTGCCGATCGCGCCGGCTTCGTCGTCAACACGCTGCTGGTGGGCTACCTCAACCGGGCCGCCCGGCTCTACGGCGAGGGATTCGCCAGCCGGGAGGAGATCGACGCCGCGATGGTCGAGGCCGGCAATCCGATGGGCCCGCTCACCCTGATGGACCTGGTCGGCCACGACGTCAGCCTCGCCGTGCTGCACCGGATGTACGACGAGACCAAGGACCGGCTCGTCGCCCCGACGCCGGTCCTCACCCAGCTGGTCGAGGCCGGCTGGCTGGGCCGCAAGACCGGACGCGGCTTCTACGGCTACGGTCCCGACGGTGTCACCGACGCTCCCGGCCCGGGCCCCAAGGCACGGGCCAGCCGGGCCGGCGAGCTGCCGATGGCGCTGCTCGCGCCGTACCTCAACTCCTGCCTGAAGATGGTCGGGAGCTGGTATGCCACCCCGGACCAGATCGACACCGGGATGAGCCTCGGCTGCCGGATGCCCAAGCCGTTCGACGTGCTGGCCCAGCTCGGACCGCGGGAGGTGCTCGCCGCCCAGCAGCAGATCTTCGCCGAGTCCGCCGAGCCCGGGGACCGCCCGGCCCTGTTGCTGGAGCGGCTCGCGGCCGCCGACGACCCGGCGACCGCGCTGGTCGCGCTCCGCGAGGTGTTGTAGTGGTCCGGCGGCACAACAAGCACCTCCGCCCGCCGAGGCCACTGAACCCGAGCCTGGGTACGTCCGCGGTCAAGCACGACGGCGCCTGGGTGGTGCGCGCGATCAGCGGCCAGGCGACCCACAAGTCCTACCGCTGCCCCTCCTGCAACCAGATCATTCCCCCGGGCACCCCGCACGTCGTGGCGTGGCCGAAGGAGCCGCCGCCGGGCAGCGACTCCGCGGTGGCCTACCGCCGGCACTGGCACACCGCCTGCTGGCAGCGCCGGCCCTGATGGCACGCACGATCGAGGGTCCCGTCTTCGCGATCGAGCCGGGACCCGACGGTTCGAGCACCGCCGGCCCGCGGATCTGCTTCCTGCACGGCCTGTTCGGCCAGGGCAAGAACTGGACCGGCATCGCGAAGGCGCTGGTCGGCCAGGCGCGCCCGCTGCTGGTCGACCTGCCCAACCACGGCCGCTCGGCCTGGAGCGACACCTTCAGCTACTCCGCCATGGCTGCGGCGGTCGCCGACCTGCTCCGCAGCCGGGGCCAGGGCGATCCGTACGTCCTGGTCGGCCACTCGATGGGCGGCAAGGTGGCCATGATGCTGGCCCTCGAGCACCCGGACCTGGTCGAGCGGCTGTGTGTGGTGGACGTGTCACCGGTTGCCTACCCGGCGGAGGGTGCGGGCAGCCTCCGCCAGTTCGGGACGTACGTCGAGGGCATGCGTGCGCTCGATCTCGCCACCCTGCCCGACCGCGCGAGCGCGGACCGGGAGCTGACGCCGTACGTCGAGGACCCGACCATCCGCGGCTTCCTGCTGCAGAACCTGCGCCGGAGCACCGACGGCACCGGACCGGGCTGGCAGTGGCAGATGAACCTCCGGCTGCTCGGCGACCATCTCGTCGAGATCGGTGGTTGGCCCGAGGGCGAGGTGGCGCCCTACCCCGGGCCGGTGCTCTGGCTCGCCGGGGCCGAGTCGCGCTACATCCGGCCCGAGTACGCCGACGTCATGCGCGCGCTCTTCCCCCGCACCCAGCTGGTCACGATCAAGGGCGCCGGCCACTGGGTGCACGCCGACCGCCCGGACGTCTTCCTCACCGCCCTGCGCCGCTTCGCCGGGCTCTGACCCCGAGTTGTCAGCATCTCAGCACGTCGGAGCGTGCTGAAATGCTGACAACTCGGGTGGGTAAGGATAGGTCCATGACCCCGTTCGACATAGCCCCCAGTCCGACCGAGCAGGCCGGGCCGGTGATCGTCGTGGTCATCCTCGCGGTGATCGCCGCGGCGGTCGTGATCGTGGTGCTGCGCCGGCTCCGGGGCCGGCGGTGAGCCCGGCAACCGTGCTCGCGCTGCTTGCGCTGCCGCCGATGGACGCCGCACCCCAGGGCAGCAACGGGTTCGCCGCCTCGATCGTGGTCGCGTTCGTCGCGATCGGGCTGTTGATCATCCTGGCGAAGTGGACGTCGTCGAAGCCTAGGAAACCAAAGCGGTGAGCGTCTCCAGCAGTGCCGACCCCAGCACGGCCGAGGCGGCGTTGGCGACGAGCGCGCAGCCCAGGCAGGCCAGCGGCCGGCGGCGGACCACCAGCCAGACGATCAGGCCCTCGACGGCGACCACGGCCAGCTCACCGGCCAGCAGCTGTCGACCGCCGTCGAAGCCGAGCGCGACCGACCAGAAGATCGGGTGGGAGACGGCGTTCAGCAGCAGCACCAGCGCCGCGGCGCGGCCCCTGCCGAGCCGGCGCCCGGTCGTGGTTCCGCCCGGACCGGACCCGGTCAGGCCGCACAGCTCGAACATGATCAGGTAGACCGGCAGCTCGATGGCACAGGTCAGCACGAACGCGGGCAGCCAGCCGCCCCACCAGGTCAGCACCCCGCGCAGCGCGTCCACGACCACCAGCCTTCCATCCGTCGCGCTGCTGGTCGGCGGCATGCTGGCCGTCGCCGCGCTCGCCCTGGTGCTGGCCACCCGGGCCCCGCTCGCGACGACGGTGCTCGGCCTGATCCTGTTCGGCGTGCTGCACAACGTGCTCGAGATCAGGTACGTCGCCGGCCGGTTCGCGCCCGTGCTGTCCGGCCGCTTCCTCGGCCTGCTGCTCGCGCTGATCACCGGCATCGTGATCTGCCGGCTGCTGACCGCGTACTGGCCGAGCGGCGCCCGCCAGGCCGAGATCATGCTCGGCTTCGTGGTGCTCGCGGTGGGCGGCGTGTTCGGCCTGCGGACGCTGCCCGGGACCCGCTCCCTTCGCGGCGGGCTGATCGTCTCCGGCATCCTGACGCTGCTGGCGGCCGGCGCGATCGCCTCGCTGGCCTTCCCGGCGTACTACTTCGTCGTGCTGACCCACCTGCACAACCTCGTACCGCTGGTCTTCTTGTGGGAGTGGGCCCGCCGGATCCCGCACCGCGGCGCGCGGACCGCCTTCCGGCTCACCCAGGTGCTGTGGATCGTGCTGCTGCCGCTGGTCATCCTGGCCGGCGCGCTCGACCGGTACGTCGCCGACGGCCCCGGCGTCGTCCAGCGCTTCGTCGGCAGCGGTTCGGCGGTGATCTCCTCGGCCACCCCGCCGGCGCTGCTGGACCAGCTGGGACTGCGCTTCCTGGTGGTGTTCGCCTTCATGCAGACCATGCATTACGTGGTCTGGGTGGGCTTCCTGCCTCGGTTCGGCGCGGACGCCACCGCGTCGTTCGAGGCACGGGTGCCCTGGCTCCGCGGCCGGCGAGCATGGGCCCTCGGGCTCGGCGGCGGCGCCGTGCTGGCTGCCGTCTTCGTCAGCGACTACGTCCAGGGCAAGGCGATCTATGCCGCCTTGGCGTCCTACCACGCCTATCTCGAGTTCCCCGTGCTGCTGGCGCTGCTGATGGCGCCCGCGCTGGTTCGCGGCCGGCCGATCCCCGCCGACGCGGTCAGGCCGGCTTCACCGAGATGATCTGGGCCGGGTTCTTCGGCTTGCCGCCGCCGTACGGGTTGCTGCCGTCATCGCCGTCGGCGGCGATCTTTTTCACCACGGCGACCGAGCCGGCATCCATGGTGGCGAAGATCGTGTAGTTCGGCTGCAGCGGCGAGTCGCCGAAGACGAGGAAGAACTGAGACCCGTTGGTGTTGGGTCCGCTGTTGGCCATCGCCACCGTGCCCGCCTTGTACTGCTCCTTGCCGGTGAGCTCGTCGGCGAACGTGTAGCCCGGTCCTCCGCTCGTCGTACCGGTCGGGTCCCCGCACTGCAGGATGAACATGCCCTTGTCCACCATTCGGGGGCAGGTCGTCTTGTCGAAGAATCCCTGGTCGGCCAACGAGGTGAACGACGCCACCGTGCACGGTGTCTTGCTCCGGTCCATCGTCAGCGTGACGTCGCCCTCGTTGGTCTTCATCACGTAACGGACGGTGCCGGTCTTCGGCACGCCGTACTCGCTCGGCGGCTTGACCGGGCGGGCCGGGTCACCGGTGTCCACGAACTCGCAGTCCTTCGGGCCCGTGGGGGTCGGCGAGGCGGTCGCGGTCGCGTCCTTCCCGGATGCCAGCGGGTCGGTCGTCGGCGTCGTCCCGCACGCCGTGGTGAGCGCCAGCGCTGCCGCCGCCGCCACGCCGATCCATCGCCTCACCCGGCCACCCTGCCACAGCGGGGAGGGACCGTGTCGCAGCGAAACGCTGCCCGGATAGGGTTTTCACCATGCGCCGGGGCCGGGAAGACGGATCGTCATGGTCCACCTGACCCGGATCTACACCCGGACCGGCGACGGCGGGCGGACCCGGCTCGCCGATCTGAGCGTGACCGTCAAGACCGACGCCCGGGTCGAGGCATACGGCGACGTGGACGAGGCCAACTCGCTGATCGGCGTCGCGCTGGCGGCGGGCGGCCTGCCCGAGGACGTGGCCGTCACGCTGGGCCGGATCCAGAACGAACTGTTCGACTGCGGCGCAGACCTGAGCACGCCGCTCGCGGACGACCCCGAGTACCCGCCGCTGCGGATCACCGCCGACTACGTCGAGCGGCTGGAGGCCGAGTGCGACGGCTACGGCGACCCGCTGCCGAACCTACGCTCGTTCGTGCTACCCGGCGGCACCCTCGGCGCCGCCCATCTGCACGTCGCGCGGACGGTCGTCCGCCGGGCCGAGCGCGCCGGCTGGCAGGCGGTGGCCGAACACGGGACGGAGAGTCCCGGCGGCGTGAGCCCGCTAGCCCTGAGCTATCTGAACCGGCTGTCGGACCTGCTGTTCATCCTCACCCGCGTGGTCAATGTCCGGGCCGGCAGCGCCGACGCGGAGGTGCTGTGGGTCCCCGGCGGCGACCGCGAGCAACCCGAAATCCGAGCCGATCAGGAGGATCGATGACACCGAAGGAAGCCACCGGCAAGGCGACCGCCCAGCAGGACCGGCCGGTCACGTTGTTCACCGGCCAGTGGGCCGACCTGCCGTTCGAGGAGATGTGCCGGCTGGCCTCGGAGTGGGGCTACGACGGGCTCGAGATCGCCTGCTGGGGCGACCACTTCGACGTGGCGAAGGCCGCCGAGGACGACAGCTACGTCCAGAATCGCCGCGACATCTTGGAGAAGCACGGGCTCGGCTGCTGGGCGATCTCCAACCACCTCAACGGCCAGGCCGTCTGCGAGGCGATCATCGACGACCGGTACCACAACATGGTCAACCCGCGGGTCTGGGGCGACGGCGACCCCGAGGGCGTGCGGCAGCGGGCGGCCGAGGAGATGA
Source organism: Microlunatus ginsengisoli (assembly GCF_039537205.1). Classification (NCBI taxonomy): domain Bacteria; kingdom Bacillati; phylum Actinomycetota; class Actinomycetes; order Propionibacteriales; family Propionibacteriaceae; genus Microlunatus; species Microlunatus ginsengisoli. Next base: position 13,026 of record NZ_BAABAB010000016.1, read on the forward strand.
AGACCACCGCCCGGGCCGCGGCGGCGTTCGGGGTGGACACCGTGGTCGGCTTCACCGGCTCGTCGGTCTGGCACTACGTCGCGATGTTCCCGCCGGTGGGCGACGACGTAATCCAGGCCGGGTACGCCGACTTCGCCGACCGCTGGAACCCGATCATCGACGTGTTCGACGAGGTCGGAGTGCGGTTCGCGCACGAGGTGCACCCGAGCGAGATCGCGTACGACTACTGGTCCACGGTGGCGACGCTGGAGGCGATCGGCAACCGGCCGGGCTTCGGGCTCAACTACGACCCGTCGCACATGGTCTGGCAGGGACTGGACTACGTCGGTTTCCTGTGGGACTTCTCCGACCGGATCTACCACGTCGACTGCAAGGACACGAAGCTGCGGATGCACAACGGCCGCAACGGCATCCTGAGCTCACACCTGCCGTGGGCAGATCCCCGCCGCGGCTGGGACTTCATCTCCACCGGGCACGGCGACACCCGGTGGGAGGACATCTTCCGGATGCTCAACCACATCGGCTACGACGGCCCGATCTCGATCGAGTGGGAGGACGCGGGCATGGACCGGCTCGCCGGGGCGCCCGAGGCGCTGGACTTCATCCGGAACCTGAACGCCATCACCCCGCCGACCGCCGCCTTCGACGCCGCCTTCGCCCAGAAGTAGGGCCACCACTCCCCGGAAACTGTGCAGCTCTCGCACCGACACGCCGGTGCGCACTGCGAGACCTGCACAGTTTCCGGGATGGGTGGGTGGGATTACAGGGTGAGCAGGCCGCTCTCCACCAGGAAGCGGAAGTTCCAGTCGTTGCGATCCTCGGTCTTGTAGCTCCAGAAACACCAGCCGAGCGCCGCCGAGAATCCCTCTTGCTGCGCCTCCAGGTAGGCCCTGGTCAGGGCCGGGCGCTCATCGGCCGTACGTCCGCGATAGGCCCGGTCCGGCAGACCGGCACTCCACTCACCGATCAGCACCGGCTGCCAGCGGCTGAGCCAGCGGACCAGCCCGGCGCGACGACGCGCCTTGGCGATGTGGCTCTCGATCGAGCGATGGACGTCCCAGGGATAGAACGCCTGATAGAAGTGGCTGTCGATCACCGTCGGCAGGTCGGCGCTGCCGCGGAGACTGCCGCGCTGGATCCACGGCACGAAGGCGTCGGAGAAGACCACCCGGGTGCCCGGGGCGAGCTGCGAGGCCAGCCGCCGGTACGCATCGCGATGGAAGTGCCGCAGCCGCCAGATCCGCCAGTCCATCGGCTCGTTGACCAGCTCCAGCCCCCACAGCGCCGGGTGCTCGGCATAGCGCGCCGCCAGTGCGGCCAGCGCGCCGTGGGTGTGTTCGCGATGGTGCCGCTCGCGATACCAGCGACGTGGGCCGACCCGCCCGCTGTGGTCCTGGCCGTTCTGCGAGCCCGACGCCGCGTGCAGGTCCAGCAGGACGGCCACCTTGTACGTCGCCGCCCAGTCCATCGCCGCGTCCAGCAGGTCGACGGCACCGAGGTACGGTTCGTCGTCGCCGAGCACCCAGTGCCCGACCGGCAGCCGGATCAGATCCAGTCCGCGCTCGGCGATCCAGGCGATGTCCGCCTCGGTGATCCAGGTCTCCCGGTGCCGGCGCAGCCGTGCCGCGGCGTCCGGGGTCGCCATGAACGTGTATTCGTCGATGGCGTCCGTGCCCGCGAACAGCGACGGCGTCATCCACCGCTCGAGCACCAGCCAGCCACCGAGGTTGACGCCACGCAGCGGCCTGTTCACCGGGCCACTATGTCAGCACCGGGCCCAGCCGCCGCAGCTCGGATCCCCTGTGACGCTTCGGATCCCGTGCAGCCGATCCGAATCGTCACAGGGGATCCGACGTGCTGGGGACGGCGCGGGCCCAGGGCGTCAATACGGGCTGGGCGCCAGGCCGGGCGGCGCGGCTTCCAGCCAGGCGAGCAGCCCGGTCATCGAGTCCGGGTCCATCGCGAGTTCCCACCGCCCAGCCGGCCCGGCAGGCTCGCGGCCGGTGAGGGTCAGCACCCGCTGGCCCTCGTACAGCGCGAGCGCCTCGACCGGGTCGGGGTCACGGCTCTCCAGCACCCGGACGTCGGTCCGCCGCAGCGACAACCGCGGTCGGAAGGCGTAGGAGAAAAAGCGGAACCACTCCAGCATCTCGCCGTTGTAGCGGGCCACGCCGAGGGCCCAGCCGCCGCTCGGGTGCGAGGCGCGCAGCCGCGCGCTGCACTCGAAGGTGCCGCCCTGCCGAGCCAGCCAGCGGCGCCGGACGGCAAGCAGCAAGATGGCGAGCACGACTAACACCAGGGCCGCGACGACGGCCTCGAGCACCCCGAGCCAGGCAGGCATGACCTAGTGTTCCCCCCGGGCGGTACGCGTACACCCCGCTGGCGCCGATCTCACCCGGCCTATTGAACCTTCTGCGCCGCCCGGACCTGAGCCTGGGCCCGGCTGAAGTGCTTCCGGGTGTCCTCGTCGTCCTCGCCGTCGTCGAGGCGGGACTGCGCTTCGGCGAGTTCCTTCTCCGCCCGGGGCAGGTCGATGTCATCGGCCATCCGGGCATACTCCGACAGGATCGACACCCGACCCTGACCGACCGAGATGAACCCGCCGTCCACCGCGACGATCTCGCGATGATTGTCGACGGAATAGATCTCCACACCGCTCGGCACCAGGATCGCGAGTACCGGCTCGTGACCCGGCAGGATGCCGATGTCCCCGTCGGTGGTCCGGGCGATGATGTTGCTCGCCTGCCCGGACCACACCACTCGCTCCGCGGACACCACCTGGACGTCCATCGGATCTGCCATCAGGGCTCAGCCTTCCTTCTGCAGCTCGTCCCAGCGGCGGTGCACGTCCTCCATGCCGCCGACGTTGAAGAAGGCCTGCTCGGCGATGTGGTCCACCTCGCCCTGACAGATCATCTTGAACGCCTCGATGGTCTCCGACAGCGGCACCGTCGAGCCCGGGATGTTGGTGAACTTCGTCGCCATATAGGTGTTCTGGGACAAGAACTGCTGGATCCGGCGGGCCCGGTTGACCATGATCTTGTCCTCTTCGGACAACTCGTCGATGCCGAGGATGGCGATGATGTCCTGCAGTTCCTTGTTGCGCTGCAGGATCTGCTTCACCCGCACCGCGACGTCGTAGTGCTCCTGCCCGATGTATTGCGGGTCCAGAATCCGCGACGTCGAGGACAGCGGGTCGACCGCCGGATACAGACCGCGCGAGGCGATCTCGCGGGAGAGCTCGGTGGTCGCATCCAGATGGGCGAACGTGGTCGCCGGGGCCGGGTCGGTGTAGTCGTCGGCGGGCACGTAGATCGCCTGCATCGAGGTGATCGAGTGACCCCGGGTCGAGGTGATCCGCTCCTGCAGCTGGCCCATCTCGTCGGCCAGGTTCGGCTGGTAGCCCACCGCCGAGGGCATCCGGCCGAGCAGGGTGGACACCTCCGAGCCGGCTTGGGTGAACCGGAAGATGTTGTCGATGAAGAGCAGCACGTCCTGGTTCTGCACGTCGCGGAAGTACTCCGCCATCGTCAGCGCCGACAACGCGACCCGGAGCCGGGTGCCCGGTGGCTCGTCCATCTGCCCGAACACCAGCGCGGTGTCGCCGAAGACGCCGGCCTCGTCCATCTCGTTGATCAGGTCGTTGCCCTCACGGGTCCGCTCCCCCACCCCGGCGAACACCGAGGTGCCGCCGAAGTTGTGCGCGATCCGATAGATCATCTCCTGGATCAGCACGGTCTTGCCGACGCCCGCGCCACCGAACAGACCGATCTTGCCGCCCTGGACGTACGGTGTCAGCAGATCCAGCACCTTGATGCCGGTCTGCAACATCTCGGTCTTGGACTCCAGCTCGTCGAATCGCGGCGGCTGGCGGTGGATCGGCCACCGCTCGGTGATCTCGACCGTCGACGGGTCGGCGTTCAGCACGTCGCCGGTCACGCTCCAGACATGGCCCTTGGTGACATCGCCCACCGGCACCGAGATCGGCGCGCCGGTGTCGCGGACCTCCGCGCCCCGGACCATGCCGTCGGTCGGCTTCAGCGCGATCGCCCGGACCATGTTGTCGCCCACCTGCAGGGCGACCTCCATGGTCATCGTCCGGGTCTCGCCACCGACGGTGGTGTCCACCAGGAGCGCGTTGTAGATGTCCGGCATCGCATCCGGCGGGAACTCCACGTCCACGACCGGGCCGATCACCCGGGCCACCCGGCCGAGGCCGCCCGACGTCTCCTCGGTGCTGGTCTCTTCGATCGTTGCGGTCATCGTGTCCTCGCTTCGTTCTGTCGTTCGATGATCAAGGTGCTGCTCATTCGGCGCTCGCGCTCGCTTCGGCCAGGGCCGCCGCGCCACCGACGATCTCGCTGATCTCCTGGGTGATCTCGGCCTGCCGAGCCTGGTTGGCCTCGCGGGTGAGCCGTTCGATCAGCTGCTGGGCGTTGTCGGTGGCCGACTTCATCGCCCGCTGCCGGCTGGCGAGCTCCGACGCCGCCGACTGCAGGAAGCAGTACTGGATGCGGCTGGCGACATAGATCGGCAGCAGCGTGTCCAGCACCGTCTCCGGGTCCGGCTCGAACTCGTACAGCGGGTGCAGCTCGCCCGGCTGGGCGGGCTCGGCGCCCTCGACCACCTCCAGCGGAAGGAGCCGGATCACGTCGACCCGCTGGGTGAGCATCGAGACGAACCGGGTGAAGACGATGTGGATCTCGTCCACGCCGCCGTCCTCGGTCGGGGTCAGGAACGCCTCGATCAGCCGGTCGGCGATCTCGCGCGCGTGGGCGTACGTCGGTGCCTCGGAGAAGCCGTCCCAACTGCCGGCCACGGTGCGCTGCCGGAAGTTGTAGAACGCCGCGGCCTTGCGTCCGGCGACGTAGGGCACGACCGCCTTGCCGGAGTCGGTCAGCAGCTTGGTCAGCTGCTCACCTTCCTTGATCACCGACGAGGAGTACGCGCCCGCGAGACCGCGGTCGGAGGTGACCAGCAGCATCGCGGCCCGCTTCGGATCGGGCGACTCCGTGGTCAGCGGGTGGTCGACGTTGGAGAACGTCGCCACCGCCGACACCGCCCGGGTCAGCTCGCGGGCGAACGGCGCCGCCGCGTGCGCCCGCTGCTGGGCCTTGATGATCCGGGACGAGGCGATCAGCTCCATCGCCCGGGTGACCTTCTTGATCGTGGTCACCGAGTTCCGGCGCTGTCGCAGCTCCCGCAGGGATGCCGCCATTGCTACCTACCTCCGGCTCGAGCGCGACGCCGAGTCATCGCTTCTGCTTGACGATCTGCTCCTGCTCCACGGACTCCTCGTCGAGCGGCTCGTGCTCCTCGCGCCCGACCAGGAGCTTGCCCTCGGAGGTCTGGAAGCTCTTCTTGAAGTCGGCGATCAGCTTCTTCAGCGCCTCGGCCGAATCGTCGTCGAAGGTCTTCGTCTCGCGGATGTTGCGCAGCACGTCGCCGTTGTGCCGCAGGTATTCCAGCAGCTCCTGCTCGAACCGCAGCACGTCGTCGATCGGCACCTCGTCGAACTCGCCGTTGAGGCCGGCCCAGACGCTGACGACCTGCTCCTCGACCGGGTACGGGGTGTACTGCGGCTGCCGGAGCAGCTCGGTCAGCCGGCCGCCGCGGTCCAGCTGGCGGCGCGAGGTGGCGTCGAGATCGGAGGCGAACATGGCGAACGCCTGCATGTCCCGGTATTGCGCCAGGTTGATCTTCAGCGAGCCCGAGACGTTCTTCATCGCCTTGATCTGGGCGGCGCCGCCGACCCGGGAGACCGAGACGCCGACGTCGATGGCCGGTCGCTGGTTGGCGTTGAACAGGTCGGACTGGAGGAAGATCTGGCCGTCGGTGATCGAGATGACGTTGGTCGGGATGTAGGCCGACACGTCGTTCGCCTTGGTCTCGATGATCGGCAGGCCGGTCATCGAGCCGGCGCCGAGCTCGTTGGACAGCTTCGCGCAGCGCTCCAGCAGCCGGCTGTGCAGGTAGAAGACGTCGCCGGGGTAGGCTTCACGGCCCGGCGGGCGGCGGAGCAGCAGCGACATCGCCCGGTAGGCCTCGGCCTGCTTGGTCAGGTCGTCGAACACGATCAGCACGTGCTTGCCCTGATACATCCAGTGCTGGCCGATGGCCGAGCCGGTGTAGGGCGCGACGTACTTGTAGCCGGCCGGGTCGGACGCCGGGGCGTTGACGATGGTGGTGTATTCCATCGCCCCCGCCTCCTCCAGGGTCCCGCGGAGGGCGGCGATGGTGGTGTTCTTCTGCCCGATGCCGACGTAGATGCAGCGCACCTGCTGCTCCGGATCGCCGGTATCCCAGAACTGCTTCTGGTTGATGATGGTGTCGACGGCGATCGCGGTCTTGCCGGTCTTGCGGTCGCCGATGATCAGCTGCCGCTGGCCGCGGCCGATCGGGATCATGGCGTCGATGGCCTTGATCCCGGTCTGCAGCGGCTGGCGGACCTCTTGGCGGTCCATCACGCCGGCCGCCTGCAGCTCGAGCGGGCGGCGCTCGTCCAGCGGGCTGACGTCGCCGAGCCCGTCGATCGGCCGGCCGAGCGCGTCAACCACCCGTCCGAGGTAGCCGTCGCCGACCGGGACCGACAGCACCTCGCCGGTCCGCTTGACCGGCTGGCCCTCCTCGATCCCCTCGGAGTCGCCCATCACCACGACGCCGATCTCGCGGACGTCGAGGTTCAGCGCGATGCCGAGCGTGCCGTTCTCGAATTCCAGCAGCTCGTTGGCCATCGCCGACGGCAGTCCCTCGACCCGGGCGATGCCGTCGCCGGAGGTCACCACGGTGCCGACCTCTTCGCGGCTGGCCGTCGTGGGGGTATAGGTCTTGACGAAGTTGTCCAGGGCTTCCCGGATCTCTTCGGGTCGGATCGTCAGTTCCGCCATCGTTGTCCCTTGCTCTCCGTTGTTCTTCAGTGTTCGCAGCGCTGTGTCCGGGCCGAGTGCTCTCAGCCGAAGAGCCGCTTGGCGTCGTCGAGTCTCGACGCGACCGTGCCTTCGATGACCTGGTCGCCCAGCTCGACCCGGATCCCGCCGAGCAGGTCCGGCTCGACGATCTCCTGGATGGCGACGTCGCGTCCGGCCTGCTTGGACAGCGCCGCCCGCAGCCGCTGGGACTGCTCGGCGCTCAACGGCCGGGCGACCCGGACCGTCGCCAACAGACGATTCTGCTGGGCCGCGGCCAGGGTGACATAGCCCTCGATGGTGTTGTCGAATGTCCGCTCCCGGGCGACCACGGCACGCCTGGCCAGCGCCTCGGTCGCACCGCCGGCCCTGCTCTGGAGCAGAGCGGTGACCAGGGTCTGCCGATCGGCGACAGAGATCCGGCGATCCGCCAGCGCATTGCGCAGTTCCGGGTTGGACTCCACCAGCCGGGAGAACCGGAACAGCGAGTCCTCGGTCTCGTCCAGCTCGCCGGCGGCCTGTGCCCGCGCCAGCTCCGCGCGCACGGCCTGCCGTTCCAGCGCCGCGGCGAGGGTACGCCCGCCCGGCCAGCGGTCGGCCACCGCCTCGTGCACGATCTTGAGGGTCGCCTCCGACACCCGACCCTCGAGCAGCCGGGACGCCAGCGCCTGGCGATCGCTGTCCGCGACGTTCGGGTCCGTCAGCGAGCGGCGCAGCATGGACGAGGAGTCCAGCGCGTCGACCACGGCGAACAGCTCGGCCGAGATCTGATCGCCGCCCGGCGTCTGGTCCAGCACCGCGTCCAGCGAGCTGATCCGGGCTTCCTGCGAACCGCTCACGACTCATCCTGTTCGCTCGCGCCCGGCGCTTCGAGCCCGCTCATCCGCGGACGCGGTCCGGAAGGCCCACTCGCCTCACCCAGCTGACCTCGCATCGCCTTGCCTTCCGTCCCACGGCCACGGAAGAGCGGCGCGCCTACCCGACGCTCGCTCACGATCTGTCCTGTTCGCTCGCGCCCGGCGCTTCGAGCCCGCTCACGACGTTCCCGCGGTGCTCGACTCGTCCTGGCTCTCCAGATCCGCGATGAAGCGGTCGATGGTGCGACGAGCACGCTCGTCGTCCTCCAGCGACTCGCCCACGATCCGGCCGGCCAGGGTGGTGGCCAGGCCACCGATCTCGCCGCGCAGCTGGGCGACCACCTGGGCTCGCTCGGCCTGCAACTGTGCCTCCGCGGCTGCCCTGATCCGGTTCGCCTCGGCCTGGGCCTGCTCGCGCATGTCGGCCAGGATCTGGCTGCCCTGGGTCTTGGCGTCCTCGCGGATCTTCGCGGCCTCGCCGCGAGCCTCGGCGAGCTGGGCGTTGTATTTCTCCAACGCCGCCGCCGCCTCGGCCTGAGCGTGCTCGGCCTTCTCGATGCCGCCCTGGATAGCCGCCGTGCGCTCCGCATAGGTCTGCTCGAAGCGGGGCACGACGAACTTCCAGATGACGAACGTCAGCAGGAGGGCGAAGACCACCGAGGCGATGATCTCCGACAGGTTCGGGATCAGCGGGTTCTCCGCCGCCAGTGGGATGACGAGGGCGGTCATTGCGACCTCGATCACAGCCCGCCGAAGACGAAGGCGAGCGCGATGCCGATGATCGCCAGCGCCTCGGTCACGGCGAAGCCGATCCAGGCCGTACCCATCATGGCGCCGCGGGCCTCGGGCTGTCGGGCGGTGCCCTGGATGACGGAGGCGAAGATCAGACCGACGCCGATGCCGGGCCCGATGGCGCCGAGGCCGTAGCCGACGATGCCGAGCGAGCCGGTGAGCTCAAGTGCAGTGAGCATGTACTGCTTCCTTTCAGGCTTTCCCTGGTGTGGGTCGAGGGAAGTCGATGGGTCAGTGCTCCTCGGCGATTGCCGAGGAGATGTATTGGGCGGTGAGCACGGTGAAGATGAAGGCCTGCAGCGACTGCACGAAGAGCTCCAGCGCGAAGATCGCCATGCTGAAGACCAGGGAGACCGCGCCGAAGAACTTGTTCACGAACGAGGTGGACTCGAACAGCAGGTACTCGCCGCCGAGCACGAACACCAGCACCAGCAGGTGGCCGGCGAACATGTTGGCGAAGAGACGCAAGGAGAGCGTGATCGGCCGGACGATGATGTTGGAGATGAACTCCAGCGGAATGATCAGCCACCACATGTACCAGGGCACACCCGAGGGCAGGCAGGTCCGCTTCAGATATCCCCACGGGCCGTGCCGGCCGATGCCGGCCGCGTTGTAGACGATCCAGACCAGGCCGGCGAGGCCGTACGCCCAGCCGACGTGGGCGAAGGTCGGCAACAGGGTCAGCGGGAAGACGCCGAACAGGTTGTTGACCAGGATGAAGGAGAACAACGCGATCAGCAGCGGCAGGTAGCGCCTGAAGTCGTGGCCGAGCATGTCGCGCGCGATGCCGTTGCGAACGAAGAAGTACGCCGTCTCGCCGATGTATTGACCCTTGGTCGGGACGAGCTTGTTCTTCCGGGCCATGATCAGCCAGAAGGCCAGCACGATGACCAGCGACAGCAGCGCCTGGAGCATGTACTTGTCCAGCCACGGCACGTTCGGGAAGGGCGGCGGGAAGTCGAAGCTGCTGACACCGGGCGCTTCGAAGCCCCCGGTCTCCAGCGGGATCAGCAGACCCACGCGGGGCCTCCCTTCGATCTGGTCGGACGGTCAGTGATCATCGTCGGCGCCCGCGTCTCTGCGTGCAGGTCGCAGCGGGCCACCGTCGGCACCGCCGAAGCGCTTGATGATCGTGTAGACGGCAAGGGCCGCGCCGAGCACGATCCCCAGCGGAAGCAGGAAGCCCGTGCCCAGGAAGTGATCGCCCAGCCAGCCGAGGCCACCGTAGACCAACACACCACCGATGAGATACGAGAGCACCATGACGCCCTGATCCACGGCGTGAGCCTTGACGCTGCGTTGCGACCGCTCCGCCTTCGACGACGTGCCTTGCTCCCTCATGGCGAGTCACACGGTAGCAGTCGGCTCCCGCGCCGGTCACTGCTCGTCCACGGGTGTCGACGGGGGTTCGTACGGGGTGTCGTAGACATTGATCCTCAGCCGGGAGAAGACGTAGATCTCGACCGCGAGCCAGCCCGCCACCACCGCGATCGTGCTGACGAAAACCGCCATCGGCATCAGTGCCGGCCAGTCGGCACGGTTCTTGCCGTAGGCCAGCAGAACCAGGCCGAGGGCGACCACGCGGCCGGTGTAGCTGGCCATCGAGACGGTCAGCAGGGTGCGCGCGCCGGCGTCGGCGAAGTGCACCATCACCAACTGCCCGACGACGTAGAAGAACAGCACCATGGCCGCACCGAGGGCGGCCGAGATCAGGCCCTTGGCGCCGGCCAGCAGGCCGAAGATCAGCAGGCAGATCGCGGTAGCCACCAGGCCGCCGACGAGGCCGCCGTAGAGCAGTTTGCGCGCCCGGACGACATGGATGCTCGGCCCGGGCGCGCGCTCGGCCTGAGCGGGCTCGTGGCGGGCGGTGGTCATGTCAGGGGAAGCTTTCCGTCGAGGTGGTTCCGGGGCGGATCGGGCGCTGACCTGCCCGGACGAATCCGGTCCTGGGCAGAGATGAAAGTTAACACAAGTGACACTCAGGCTGCCGCGCCGTCCCGCCTCGGAGGCACACTTGTGACGCATTCCACCGCGGGTCCGGCCGATCGGTCAGACGTCGCCCCGCCGGGTGCGGGACTTCGGGTCCACGGGCTTGCCCAGCGTGATCACCAGCAGGATCGCGGCGAAGAGCAGCAGTAGAGCGGCCACCGCCAGCGGCTGCCAGTCGCTGCGACCGACCAGACCGAGCGCGATCACGCCGAAGGAGACCAGCGCCGACCAGCCGTACATCAGCAGCACCGCGCGGCGCTGGCTGTGGCCGCGCTCCAGCAGCCGGTGATGCAGGTGCTGCTTGTCGGCCACGAACCACCACTTGCCCGCGTACGTCCGGCGGACGAAGGCCAGCACCAGATCCAGGAACGGCAGCGCGAGGATCGCCAGCGGCAGGATCAGCGGCAGCACGGTCGGCAGCAGCCGACCGCTGCCGTCGGCGAGCTGAGAGGTGTCGATCTGGCCGGTGAGGCTGATCGTCGAGGTGGCGAGCAGCAGCCCGAGCAGCATCGCGCCCGAGTCGCCCATGAACATCCGGGCCGGGAAGAAGTTGTGCGGCAGGAAGCCGAGGCAGGCGCCGGCGATGGCGACGGTGATCAGGCTGGCCGTGGTGGCCCGGGTGAGGTCCTGGGTCACGGTCAGCAGGTAGGAGTACGCGAAGAAGGCCAGCGCGCCGATCCCGACCACGCCGGTGGCGAGGCCGTCCAACCCGTCGACGAAGTTCACCGCGTTCGAGCAGAGCACGATGAAGAAGACCGTGATCGCGATCGACGCGGTGCCGTCCAGGGAGACGGTCTGCCCGGGCAGCGGGATCCAGAGCATCCGGACCCCCAGCCCGACCGCCAGCCCGGCGGCCAGCACCTGGCCGGCGAACTTCGGCAGCGGCGGCAGGTCGAACATGTCGTCCAGCACGCCGACGACGCAGATCACGGCGGCGGCGACCAGCACGGCCCGGGAGTCCTGCTGGACCAGGGCCTGCCGGCCGAGGAAGGGCAGCTGCCAGGAGAGCAGGATCGCCGCGGCGACGCCGACCAGCATCGCGAGTCCACCGAGATAGGGCATCTCGATGGTGTGCACGTCGCGGTCGCGGACCTTGGCCAGTGCGCCGGTCTTGAACGCGAGCCGGCGGCACAACCCGCTGGTGATGAAGGTGACGGCCGCGGCGATCAGCATCACCAGCAGGTACTCGCGCACTCAGTTCTCCGTGCCCGGTCGATCGGGATCGGGACTGTCGCGCTCGAACAGCGAGGGCTGGTCCGGGTCGACGTCGGGATGGGTGATGCCCAGCTCGTCCGTGGTCGGTTCGTGGTCGGCGGCGCCCGGTCCGGTTTCCACCGGCGCCGGCTCCTCGGCACGGGCGTAGCCGGCGTCCTTCGACCAGACCGGCGCCGGCTCCGCCGGCGGCGGCGTCATCGACACCACCCGCGGCGCCTCCTCGGGCTCGGCGCCGGTCGACGGGCTCTCCTCCACGTCGTGCCCTGAGCCGGTCGAAGGGCTTTCCTCCACCTCGGGCTCGGCCACCGGCTCGTCCGGATCCACCACGTCGGGACAGATCTGCCGGATGGTGGTCACCCCGAGGGCGCCCTTGCGGAGCACGACTCCGGCGTCGGAGGAGGCGAAGTCGACGATGGTGGACGGCTCGCCGTGCCAGGGCCGGGCGCCGCCGTCCAGATAGACCGCGACCCGGTCGCCCAGCTGGTCGACCGCCTGGTCGCAGGTGGTGGCGGCCTTGCGGCCGGAGATGTTGGCGCTGCTGACCGCCATCGGGCCGGTCCGGCGCAGCACCTCCCGGGCCAGCATGTCGTCGGGCACCCGCAGTGCGATGGTGCCCTCGGTCTCGCCGAGGTCCATCCGCAGGCTCGGCTGCGCCTTGCAGATGATGGTCAGCGCCCCCGGCCAGTGCTTCTGGACCAGGTCCCGAGCCGCCTGTGGCACGTCCACGGTCAGTGCCCGCAGCAGCGACGTGTCCGCGATCAGCACCGGCGGCGGCATGTCCCGCCCCCGACCCTTCGCGTTCAGCAGCCGCTGCACGGCGTCGGCCGAGAAGGCGTCCGCCCCGATCCCGTAGACGGTGTCCGTCGGCAGCACGATGCAGTCGCCACGCTCGATCGCCTGGCGGGCCGTCTCGGCCGCCACCTCGATCACGCCCGGGTCGTCGTCGGTGCAGTCGAAGCGCCGGTATCCCGCATCGCCGTCCCCGGCGTCCTCCTCACTCACTCGACCCATCCTGCCAGCAAGTCGGCGGGGACGTGGTCAGGCGAAACGTGCCGCCCGTCACCGTGCCCGCGCCCGACGTACGGCCGTGACGAAGCGTGGTCGCCCGCTCAGGTCCCTCCGGTCGCGGACGGTGTGGAACTCGGTCGAGGCGAGCACCACGCCCGGCGCGGCCTCGCCTTGTGCGTCCGCGTGCTCGAAGCAGAGCAGCCCGCCGTCAACGAGCAGCCGGGCGGCGACGTCCACCAGCACCCGGATCGCGTCCAGCCCGTCGTCGCCGGAGAACAGCGCCACGGTCGGGTCGTGGTCGCGGGCCTCCGGCGCGACGCTGGCATAGGCGTCCAGCGGGATGTACGGCGGGTTGGCGATCACCAGGTCGACCGTGCCGGTCTCCCCCGGCAGCGCCGCGGCCATGTCCGCCACCACCAGTTCGGCGCCGGTGCCGGCCAGGTTGGCCCGGGCGTACGTCGCCGCCTCGGTGGAGAGCTCGACGGCGATCACCCGGGTCGGCGCCGCCTCGGTGGCCAGCGACGCCGCGATCGCGCCCGAGCCGCTACACAGGTCCACCGCCCGGGGCACCCGTCCGGCCGCGATCAGTTCCCGCAGCCGCTCGATCGCCCAGCCGGTCATCACCTCGGTCTCCGGCCGCGGCACGAACACGCCGGGACCCACCGCCAGCTCGTGATGCCGGAAGTACGCCTTGCCGGTCAGGTGCTGCAGCGGCTCCCGGCCCGCGCGGCGAGCGATCAGGGCCTCGAAGACGGCGCGATCGTCCTCCTCAACCGCCGGGTCCAGCAGCAGCCGGCCCGGATCGAGGTCGAGCACGTGAGCCAGCAGCAGCCGCGCGTCGACGGCCGGCGACTCAACCCCGGCCGCGGCGAGCTCGGCGGCGGCACTCCGGACGAGATCACCGGCTCGCGTGGCACTCATCGGTCCACCCGAATGGCACTCACGTCGCCGTCAGGTCGGCTGGCCGACGTGCGCGAGCCGCTCGCTCAGGTCCGCGTCCTGCAGCGCGGCGACGACCGCGCCCAGATCCCCGGCCAGCACCTGGTCCAGGTTGTAGGCCTTGTAACCGATCCGGTGGTCGGAGATCCGGTTCTCCGGGAAGTTGTACGTCCGGATCCGCTCGGATCGGTCGACGGTGCGCACCTGGCTGCGCCGGGCGGCCGAGGCCGCGTCGGCCGCGGCCTCCTCGGCCGCCGCGGTCAGCCGGGCGCGCAGCATCCGCATCGCCTGCTCACGGTTCTGCAGCTGGCTGCGCTCGTTCTGGCAGGACACCACGATGCCGGTCGGCAGGTGGGTGATCCGGACCGCGGAGTCGGTGGTGTTCACCCCCTGGCCGCCGGGCCCGGAGGATCGGAAGACGTCGATCCGCAGGTCGTTCTCGTCGATCTCGACCTCGGTCTCCTCGACCTCCGGCATCACCAGCACGCCGGCCGCCGAGGTATGGATCCGCCCCTGCGACTCGGTCACCGGAACGCGCTGCACCCGGTGCACGCCGCCCTCGAACTTGAGCGCGCCGTACGGCATCGAGTCCGGGTCGCCGGCGGCGCCGGCCTTGACCGCGATGGTGACCGACTTGACCCCACCGAGGTCGGTGTCTTGGGAGTCGAGCACCTCGATCTTCCAGCCGCGGGTCTCGGCGAACCGGGTGTACATCCGGAGCAGGTCGCCGGCGAACAGCGCCGACTCCTCCCCGCCCTCGCCGGACTTGATCTCCATCAGCGCGTCACCGGAGTCGTTCGGGTCGCGGGGGGCGAGCAGCCGGGTCAGCCGCTCGGTGACGGCGTCCAGGGCGGTCGCCAGGTCGTCCGCCTCGGCGGCGAAGGCCGGGTCCTCCTCGGCCAGCTCGCGGGCCGCGGCCAGGTCGTCGGTCAGCCGCTCGTGCTCGGCCAGGGCCTTCACGATCGGGGTCAGCTCGGCGTAGCGCCGGCCGACCTTGCGGGCCCGTGCCGGGTCGGCGTGCACCGCCGGGTCGGACAGCGCTCGCTCCAACCCGGCGAACTCCTCCCTCAGCGGAGCCGCAGATTCGAACATCGCAGAACCTCTCAGAAGAAAGACGAAAGGGGCCGCCCTCCATCGGACTGCGCCGATCGGGAGGGCGACCCCTGGGTCGACGCGAACCCTCACGGGTCCGCGGTCGCGCTACTTCTTCTTGCCGGCCTGCTGCTTGGCGTACCGCTTCTCGAAGCGGGCGACCCGGCCGCCGGTGTCGAGGATCTTCTGCTTGCCCGTGTAGAACGGGTGGCAGGCGGAGCAGACCTCGGCGTGGATGACGCCGTTCGGTGCGGTGCTCCGGGTGGTGAACGTGTTGCCGCAGGTGCAGGTCACCTGGGTCTCCACGTACGTCGGGTGGATGTCGGCCTTCATGAGTTTCTCCTTGATCTGTGGCGGCACCGGGTCGCCTCGAAATCCAGCGGCGTGAACCGGCACCAACGGAGTAGTTTGCCGCACTCCAGGCGCGGCCAACAAACCGAACGCGCCCGGCGCCCGCTTTAGTCCCGGATTTCGTCCCCGTGCGGTCTCGCCTGCCCGCCCCTCCCCCAGCCCGGAAACTGTGCGGCTCCTGCACCGACACGCCGGTGCGAGCTGCGACTACGGCACAGTTTCCGGGACGGGAGCGGGTCTTCGCCAGGGCAGGTGCGGCCGGTGGCTACGAGCCGCCGCCGACGGAGGGGATCGTCTTGGTGATGGCCATCAAGAACTCGGCGTTGCTGCCGGTCTTGCGCAGCCGGTCGAGCAGCATCTCCAGCCCCTGCAGGCTGTCCAGTCCGGATAGGACCCGGCGCAGCTTCCAGACGATGGCCAGCTCCTCGCGGCTCATCAACAGCTCCTCGCGGCGGGTGCTGGAAGCATCCACGTCGATGGCGGGGAAGATCCGCTTCTCGGCGATGTCGCGGCGGAACCGGAGCTCCATGTTGCCCGTGCCCTTGAACTCCTCGAAGATCACCTCGTCCATCTTCGAGCCGGTCTCCACCAGCGCGGTGGCGAGGATGGTCAGCGAGCCGCCGCCCTCCACGTTGCGGGCCGCGCCGAAGAACTTCTTCGGCGGGTACAGCGCCGCGGAATCGACACCACCGGACAGGATCCGGCCGGACGCCGGTGC
Source organism: Microlunatus ginsengisoli (assembly GCF_039537205.1). Classification (NCBI taxonomy): domain Bacteria; kingdom Bacillati; phylum Actinomycetota; class Actinomycetes; order Propionibacteriales; family Propionibacteriaceae; genus Microlunatus; species Microlunatus ginsengisoli. Next base: position 28,892 of record NZ_BAABAB010000016.1, read on the forward strand.
CGCGATGTTGTACGCCCGGGACAGCCGGGTGATGCCGTCCAGCAGGATGACCACGTCGTGGCCGAGCTCGACCAGCCGCTTGGCCCGCTCGATCGCCAGCTCGGCGACCGTGGTGTGGTCGTCGGCCGGCCGGTCGAAGGTCGAGGCGATCACCTCGCCCTTGACGGTCCGCTGGAAGTCGGTGACCTCCTCGGGCCGCTCGTCGACCAGCACCTCCATCAGGTGGACCTCGGGGTTGTTGGTCGCGATCGCGTTCGCGATGTACTGCATCGTCATCGTCTTGCCCGCCTTGGGCGGGGAGACGATCAGGCCGCGCTGACCCTTGCCCACCGGCGACAGCAGGTCGATGATCCGCCCCGCCATCTGGTTGGGCGTGGTCTCCATCTTCAGCCGTTCCTGCGGGTACAGCGGCGTCAGCTTGGCGAAGTCGGGCCGGCTCCGGGCCTGCTCGGGGTCGGTGCCGTTGATCGTGTCGATCCGGACCAGCGGGTTGAACTTCTCCCGCCGCTCACCCTCCCGCGGCTGCCGGAGCGCACCGGTCACCACGTCGCCCTTGCGCAGGCCGAACTTCTTCACCATCGACAGCGAGACGTACGCGTCGTCGGGTCCGGGCAGGTAGCCCGACGTCCGGACGAACGCATAGTTGTCGAGCACGTCGAGGATGCCGGCGACCGAGACCAGGACGTCGTCCTCGGCCACCACCGGCTCGGACTCGAACCGCTCGACGCTGCCACCACCACCACTGCGGCCGCGCCGGTTCTGCCGGTCGCGGTTGCGCCGCCGGCGGCCACGACGACCGCCGCCGTCGTCGTCGTAGTCGCGGTTCTGGGACTGGTTGTCCCGATTCTGCTGGCCGCCCTGCTGAGCCTCGCGGTTCTGCTGGCCGCCCTGCTGGCCGTCGCGGGACTGCTGGTTTCCGCCCTGCTGGTTGCCGCGACGGTTGCGGTCCCGGTTCTGCTGGCCGCGGTCGTCCCGGTTGTCCTGCCGGGCGCCGTCGGCGTCCTCGCCACCCTCGCGGGCGGTCTCCCGGTTGTCGGACCGGACTTGCTCGGCCCGGTCACCCTGCTCGGCCCGATTGCCCTGATCGGCCCCATTGCCCTGCTCGGTGCGGTCACGCTGCTCGGGGCGGTCACGCTGCTCGGGGCGCTGATCGGGCTGCTCGGCTCGGTCGGAGCTCTCCGCCCGGTCGACGCGGTCGGGCTGATCGGTGCGCTGGGGGCGCTCGGACCGCTCGTTGTGCTGGACCGGCAGCTCCTGCTGCTCCGGCCGTCCCCGGCCGGAGTCGGTGCGATCCTCACTGCGGGGCTGCTCGGCCCGGTCCGCCGGCGGCTCGGCCGCGCGATTGTCGGTTCCGTTGCGCTGCCCGGCGTGGCCGTTGGCGGTGCCGCCACCCTGCGCGGTCCGGATGGCGTCGACGAGCTGGCCCTTGCGCATCGAGCCGGTGCCCTTGAGTCCGAGTGTCTGCGCGAGTTGCTTCAGTTCGGCCAGGACCATGCTCTCCAGGCCGGTGCCCTTGCGCTTGCGCTCGCTGCCGGCATTGGCCGCAGGTGCGCTCGTCACTTCGGCGGTGTCTGTCACGTGTTTCCTTTCAGGACGGCGCCAATTGCGACTCGCCCCTTGTCCAGGGCCCCTGTCGGAGGTAGGGGTCACTGCTGGATCTGTGTCGTTGCGTCGAGGTCGTCTGGCACGTCGGCCCACAGGCAATCGTTCCGGCGACGCGTCGACGATCCGACGCGTTCGAGGTGATCACTGTGCACGAGCCGTGGTCACGACGACCTCGGGTATGCGTACCTGACCGGAATCCGTGGGACTGTCCAGACCGGGCCTCTGGGGATCCGACTCACCGGCAGGCACTATCAGGCTAGCACTACTCCCAACGCGGGTCCCACATTGCCGCCGACTCGCCGCAGGGTGAAAGCCCGCCGGGTCACAACTCCCTTTCTGCCCGCGCCACCACCCGTACGCCGCCCCCGGTCCGCAGCCCCCGGACGGCGAACCCGGGCGTGTCCCGGGCGATCAGGCCGGCGACCTCATCCCCCCTGGTCAGCGCCAGGACGGTGGGCCCCGCACCGCTGATCAGCGCCGCGTGCCCGTCGGCCCGCAACCGGCGTACGAGCTCGGCCGAGTCCGGCATCGCCGGCGCGCGGTAGGACTGGTGCAGCCAGTCCCGGGTGGCAGCCGGCAGCAACGACGGGTCCGCGGACATCGCGTGCACCAGCAGCGCGGCGCGTCCGGCGTTCGCCGCGGCATCGGCGTGCGGCACGGTCGCCGGCAGCAGGCCCCGGGCCACTTCGGTAGCGACCGGCGCCGCCGGCACCCAGACCACCGCGGAGATCTCCGGCAACACCGGCACACCGGCCACCCGGACCGTACCCTCCGGGTCGCGCTCGTCGGCGTAGGCCAGCACGAAGCCGCCGTGGATCGCGGCCGCGACGTTGTCGGGATGTCCCTCGATCCGGTTCGCGTGCCGGAGCAGCCAGTCCGGGTCGAGCGCGCGCCCCGCCAGCGCCAGCGCGCCGGCCAGCCCGGCGACGATGGCCGCTGACGACGAACCGAGGCCACGGCCGTGCGGGATGGTGTTGTGGCTGCGGACCCGCAGGCCCGGCACCTCGACCCCGAGATCGGCCAGCCCGGCCCGCGCGCTGGACACGATCAGGTGCCGCTCGTCGGTCAGTACCTGGTCGGCCCCCTCGCCGGTCACCTCGGCGACGAAGCCGTCCTCGATCACCTCCAGGCCCACCCGGTCGTGCCATTCCAGGGCCAGCCCGAAGCAGTCGAAGCCGGGGCCGAGGTTGGCGCTCGTGGCGGGTACGTCCACCACGGCCCGGGTGCCCACGGCGAGCGAACCGGTCTCCTCCTCCGTCTCCCGCACCCGGCGACTCAGTCGGTCAGGCCGCAGGCCCGCGCCACCGCGTCGACCTCGGTCGGGACGATCTCGGCGGCCACCGACTGCCGGCGCGACAACGCGGTGTCGACGTCCTTGAGCCCGTGGCCGGTCACCGTGACGGTGATCAGCTGACCGGAGTCGACCTCGCCACGGGCGTGCTTGGCCAGCAGGCCGGCAACCCCGGCGGCCGACGCCGGCTCGACGAAGACGCCCTCGCGGGAAGCCAGAAACGCTTGTGCAGCAAGGATCTCGTCGTCACCGACGGCTTCGAAGAGGCCGCCGGACTCCTCCTTGGCAGCGATCGCCAGCTCCGTCGAAGCGGGATTGCCGATCCGGATCGCGGTGGCCACGGTCTCGGGATTGCGCACCGGGTGGCCGAGCACCAGCGGGGCCGCCCCCGATGCCTGGAACCCCCACATGCGCGGTGTTCCGGCTGCCCGGCCGGCCCGCGCGTATTCGGTGTAACCACGCCAGTAGGCCGTGATGTTCCCGCCGTTGCCGACCGGCAGCACGTGCAGGTCGGGAGCATCGCCGAGGGCGTCCACGATCTCGAACGCGGCCGTCTTCTGGCCCTCGATCCGCACCGGGTTGACCGAGTTCACCAGCGCCACCGGGAACTCGTCGGCGAGCGCGCGGGCCAACGTCAGGCAGTCGTCGAAGTTGCCCTCGATCTGGACGACCTTGGCGCCGTGCACGATCGCCTGCGCCAGCTTGCCGGTGGCGATCCGGCCCGCCGGCAGCAGGACGAGCGGTTGGAGACCGCCGCGGGAGGCGTACGCGGCAGCCGAGGCCGAGGTGTTCCCGGTGGAGGCGCAGACCACGGCCTTCGACCCGGCTCCGGCGGCGACACTGATCGCCACCGTCATGCCCCGGTCCTTGAACGACCCGGTCGGGTTCGAGCCCTCGACCTTCAGCCAGACCTCGCAACCGAGGACGGTGGACAGCTCCTCGGCGGGGACCAGCGGCGTGCTGCCCTCCCCGAGAGTGATCACCGGGTCGGTGTCGGTCAGCGGCAACCAGTCTCGATAGCGGTTGATCACGCCCGGGACGGCGTACCCACCGCGCCGGGACATGTCGGGATCGGATCCGGCCTCAGTCATCTCACTCACCCTCGACTCGCATCACACTCGTCACCGCACGGACAGCGTCCAGGTCTCGCAGGTCGTCCACGGTCGCGCTCAGGTCGGCGTCGCTCGCCCGGTGGGTGACGATGACCAGCTGCGCGTCGGCTGCCCGGCCCTGCTGCCGTACGGTCTGGATGGAGACGCCGTGCTCGGCGAAGCACTGCGCGATCTGGGCGAGCACACCGGCCACGTCGGCCACCTCCAGGCTCAGGTGATAGCGCGTGATCACCGAGCCGATCGGGCTGATCGGGCGGGCGGCGTAGGTCGACTCCCCCGGGCCGGACGCCCCGCGCACCCGGTTGCGGGCGACGGTGACGAGATCGCCGAGCACCGCGCTGGCGGTCGGGCCGCCGCCGGCACCCGGGCCGTAGAACATCAGCCGGCCGGCCGAGCGGGACTCGACGAACACCGCGTTGTACGCACCGCCGACCCCGGCCAGCGGGTGCGACCTCGGGATCATGGCCGGGTGGACCCGGACCGACACGGACTGCTCCCGGCCGTCGTCGCCCGAGGACAGCTGGCAGATCGCGAGCAGCTTCACCACCGAGCCCATCTCGCGCGCCGACGCGATGTCGGTGGTGGACACCTCGGTGATCCCCTCGCGATAGACGTCGCCGGCGGTCACCCGGGTATGGAAGGCGAGCGAGGCCAGGATCGCGGCCTTGGCGGCGGCATCGAACGCCTCGACGTCCGCGGTCGGATCGGCCTCGGCGTAGCCGAGCTCCTGTGCCTCCGCCAGCGTCTCGGCGAAGCCGGCGCCCTCGGAGTCCATCTTGTCCAGGATGAAGTTGGTGGTGCCGTTGACGATGCCGATCACCGAGGTGATCTCGTCGCCCACCAGTGACTCCCGCAGCGGCCGGATGATCGGGATCGCGCCCGCCACCGCTGCCTCGAAATAGAGATCGACGCCCGCCTGCTCGGCCGCGGCGAACAGCGTCCCGCCGTCCTCGGCCAGCAGCGCCTTGTTGGCCGTCACCACCGACTTGCCGTGCCGCAGCGCGGCCAGGATCAACGACCGGGCGGGCTCGATCCCGCCGATCACCTCGATCACCAGGTCGACGTCGTCCCGGGTCACCAGCGCCGGGGCGTCGGTGGTGAACAGCGCCGGGTCGATGCCGGCCCGATCGCGCCCGGCGCGGCGCACCGCGATGCCGACCAGCTCGAGCGGTCGGCCGACCCGCGCCTGCAGGTCGTGCGCCTGACCGATCAGCAGCCGGGCCACCTCGCTGCCCACCGTGCCGCAGCCGAGCAGCGCGACCCGGAGCGCGGTCGACCGTTCCGCCTGGGCGTCGAGCGCAGGGGAGGTCACAACGGTAGTCACGGCGGTGCGGTCCTTGCTGTCGTTCGGGCTGTGTCGGGGCCGGTCGGGTGACGCGGCGCGTGCGGAAATCCTTGCGTGCGGGCCGTCGTCCGGCGAACCTCATTGTTCACCATGTGGTCCACGACAGCGGAATTCGTACCACCTGGCGTCGCCCAGCTCCCGTCGTCTCACTCCCGCCCGCGCACTCCGCACGGTGAATATGGCGACTCCGACCCTGCGCGTCAGACCCTGCGCGCGCGGTGCGGACCGAGCCGAGCCAGGTGCAGAGTCGCCACGGCAGGGCTCGGTAGTGACCCCAGCTGCTACTTCGCGCGCCGCCGTGCGACTTCGCTCGCCCTCGACGATGGGCGAAGTCGCTGTTGGACGCGCGAAGTGGGGGCCGGCGAGCGAGTCCCGTTCCCGTCGACGCCAGCAGTCGGCAGACCCCTCGCTGCCCACCGAACAGCCGTGGTCAAGACATCGCAGCCCGCGGCTTTCGGCTCCACCTGTCGCCGATCGACCTCGGAAACGGGAGATAGCGTTTTCCGAGGCAGGTTTCGGTCGCGCGAGGTCGATCGGCGACACGACGCGCTGCGCCGAGCTCCCGAGCGACACGACTGCAGCGCGGGGGCGGACGCTCAGTGCGACACGAGCACCGTCGTCCGCACCGTCGGGGTCAGGCTGGGAGCAGCACCGAGGCGAGCTCGGGGACGTCGTCGGCGACGGCACTCGGCCCGGCGGCCAGCAGCGCCGTCCGGGTCCCGGCGCCCCAGGTCACGCCGACCGTGCCCATCCCCGCGGCCCGGCCGGCCTGGATGTCCACGACCGCGTCACCGACGTAGACGCATTCCGCCGGCTCGACCGCGAGCCGGCGGGCCGCGAGCAGCAGCGGGTCCGGATGCGGCTTGTGCAGTGGCGTGTCGTCCTGGCTGGCCAGGATGTCCACGCTGCCCATCATGTCGAGCGCGGCGAGTCCGAGCTCGATGAAGTCGGCCCGCTTGGACGACACCACCCCGATCCGCACGCCCGCGCCGGCCAAGGCCCGGAGCAGCTCCGGCACTCCCGGCACCGGCCTGATCAATTCGTCGTGGTGCTTGCGGTAGAAGTCGCGGTAGGTGGCCATGGTCGCCTCGGACTCCCCCGGCCGAACCTCCTCCATCAGCAGCCGCAGCGGCCGGCCGATCCAGGACAGCAGTTCGGCTTGCGGCACCGACTCGCCCAGCGCCGCGCGGAAGGAGGCCATGATCAGATCGACGCTGTCGGCCAGGGTGCCGTCGAAGTCGAACAGCACCACCGGCCAGCGCGGTGCGGCCGCGGCCGTCACCCCGTCACCCGGCGTCACCCGGTCATCCGACATCGAGCGCGAGCAGGTCGTCGATGGTCTCGCGCCTGACCAGTGTCGTGATCTCGGCATCCTCCACCCCGACGACCGGCGGCCGGGGAACGTGGTTGTAGTTGCTGGCCATCGAGTGGCTGTACGCCCCGGCGGCGGGCACGGCCAGCAGGTCGCCGGGTGCGATGTCGGCCGGCAGGAACTCGTCGCGGACCAGGATGTCGCCACCCTCGCAGTGCTTGCCGACCACGCGGGACAGCACCGGCGGCGCGTCCGAGCGGCGTGAGGCGAGCGTCGCCGAGTACTCCGCGCCGTACAGCGCGGTCCGGATGTTGTCGCTCATCCCGCCGTCGACGGCGACGTAGAGCCGGCTCGAGCCGCCGTCGAGCAGCACCTTCTTCACCGTGCCGACCCGATACAGCGCGAACGTGCTCGGCCCGCTGATCGCCCGGCCGGGCTCGATGGACAGGTGCGGCACCGCGATCCCGAGCGCCGCACACTCACCGTCCACGATGGCGCGCATGGCGCCGGCCAGTGCAGCGGGGGTGGCCGGGGTGTCGGAGCTGGTGTAGGCGATCCCGAACCCGCCGCCGAGGTCCAGCTCGGGCAGCGCGACGCCGCAGCGGGCGGAGAAGTCGGCCGCCAGCCGGAGCGTCCGGCGGGCGGCGACCTCGAAGCCCTCGGTGTCGAAGATCTGCGAGCCGATGTGGGAGTGGATCCCGATCAGGTCCAGCACGTCGGACTCGTGACAGGCCCGCAACGCCTCGGCGGCCTGCCCGCCGGCGATCGAGAAGCCGAACTTCTGGTCCTCGTGGGCGGTGGCGATGAACTCGTGGGTATGCGCCTCGACGCCGGTGGTCACCCGGACCATCACCCGCGGACGTACCTCCAGATAGCGGGCCAGCCGCTGCAGCCGGCCGATCTCGTCGAAGGAGTCGACGATGATCCGGCCCACCCCGGCGGCCAGGCCGGTCCGCAGCTCCTCCTCGCTCTTGTTGTTGCCGTGCAGCCCGATCAGCGCCGAGTCGACGCCGGCCCGGAGCGCGACGGCCAGCTCGCCGCCGCTGCAGACGTCCACCCCCAGCCCCTCGGCCACCACCCAGCGGGCGACCGCCGTACACAGGAAGGACTTGCCGGCGTAATAGACCTGCCAGCCCGCGAACGCCTCGGCGAACTCCCGGGCGCGCGCCTTCAGATCGGCCGCGTCCACGACGTACGCGGGGGTGCCGACGGCGGCCGCGATCCGGTCGACGTCCAGCCCGGCGACCTCCAGCACGCCGTCCGCGGACTTGTCGACGTTGCGGCTCCACAGCTTCGGCAGCAGCGCGTTGACGTCGTCGGGCACCGACAGCCAGTGCGGCGCGCGCGCGGCCGGGTCGACGTGGATCTCGCCGGCGACATGGATGTGCGTCACGCCCGCCCACTGTGCCAGATCTCCGCCGGGCGCGACCGGCGCAAACAGGTTCCGGCAGCGGCCGTCGAACCTGGTACAGTCCTCTTCGGCCCAGATCCGGCCCCCGTAGCTCAGGGGATAGAGCACCGCCCTCCGGAGGCGGGAGCGCAGGTTCGAATCCTGCCGGGGGCGCCAACGAGGTGCTGTGCGGACGCGAGCACTAGCGAGGGGAAGCATGCTGGGTCGCATCCAGGACTGGTTCGACCGCCGCGGCAACGGGTGGACGGTGCTCGGCGGATGGATCCTCACCCGGATCCTGATCCTGCTGATCTTCGCCCTGTTCGAGCGGTTCGTGATCGGCGACGTCTACTACTACCACCGCAAGATCGTCGCGATGTTCGACGTCGGGCTGCCCCAGACGCTCAACGAGTATCCGACCCCGGTGGCCTGGATCCTGACCATCCCGTACGTCCTCGGCGCCGGCACCCAGACCGGCTACGCGATCGCCTTCATCGCCGGCATGATGGCACTCGACGCCGCGTTCACGTTTCTGCTCTGGCGGCACAACGGGCGTACGCACGACCGGTCGATCAACTTCTGGCTGCTGTTCGTGCTGTTCGTCGGACCGCTGTCCTATCTCCGCTTCGACATCCTGCCGGCGGTGCTCGCCGGGGCCGCGGTGCTGTACGCCCGCCGCACCCCGTGGCTGACCGGCGTGCTGACCGGCCTGGGAGCCGCGATCAAGCTCTGGCCGGCGCTGCTGTGGCTCGCATTTCTCGCGCACCGGCCGACCCGCCGGACGGTGACGGTCGCCTTTCTCGCCTCGGGAGTCGGGCTCGCCCTGGTCAGCCTGGTCTTCGGCGGCTGGAGCCGGCTGGTCTCTCCGCTGACCTGGCAGTCCGGCCGGGGGCTGCAGATCGAGTCGATCTGGGCAACGCCGCTGATGATCGCCCGAGCCGGCGACCCCCGCCAATGGACGGTGGACATGTCGCCGTTCCAGGCGTACGAGATCTTCGGGCCCGGCGTGTCGGTGCTGCTGGTGCTGAGCAACGTCGCAACCCTGCTCGGGCTGGCGGCGATCATCGCGTTGTACGTCCGCGGCTTCCGCGCCAAGGCTCCCGACGCGGTCGCGGTCGGCCTGGTGGTGCTGTCCATCGTCGGCATCATGATCGTCACGAACAAGACCCTCAGCCCGCAGTACCTGCTCTGGCTCGGCGGCCCGATGGCGGCCCTGTTGCTGCTCAAGCGGAATCAGGTCACCGAACCCGAACAGCGCACGATCCGCCGGCTGGCCGGGCAGCTGCTGGTGCTCGCCCTGCTCACTCAGCTGGTCTTCCCGCTGCTCTACAACGGCCTGCTGGGCGGCGGCGGCCGGCCCATGCTGGTGCTGGCCACCGCCGTCACGGCCCTGCGCAACCTCGCGCTGCTGGCCTTCGCCGTCGAGCTGGTGATCCAGGCCTGGCGCTTCCTGGGAGTGGACCGAGCCTCGGTCTCCGTCGAGTCTGCCTGACGCCTGCCCAGCCCGCCGGTCCCCGCCCGACGCAGCTCCGCCCCGCACCGGCGCGCTATCACTGCGCGCAGGTGCAGTTCAGTCGACTTCGCGCGTCCAACCGCGACTCGCCGGGGAAGGCGCGCGAAGTCGCGTTGGCACGCGCGAAGTCGCGGTGGCAGCCGGCGGGAAATCGAGCCTGGGTCGTCTCGCCCGGCTGCAAGCACGGCCCAGCGCGCGGGGCAAGGGCTTGCTCGAGCGGAGCAAGCCAGCCCCCTCTACTTGTTCGTGCCCTGCGAGACCGAGCCCTGGAGCTGGCGCTGGAAGATGATGTAGACGATCAGCACCGGGGTCACCGTGATCACTACGGCGGCGAACAGCTGGCCGAAGTCGACCGCATAGCCGGCCTGCGAGGCGAAGGCCGCCATGCCCTGGGACAGCACGTAGTTGTCCACGTTCGTGTTCAGCGCCACCGGGATCAGGAACTGGTTCCACAGCCCGAGGAAGTTGAAGATGGCCACGGTGGTGAACCCCGTCCGCGCCATCGGCAGCATGATCCGGAAGAACGTCGCCCACTCCCCCGCACCGTCAATGGCGGCCGCCTCGGCGATCTCGTCCGGCAGCGCCTTGAAGAACGAGAACAGGAAGAACACGGTGAACGGCAGCGCGAATGCCACATAGGTGATGATCAGCCCGGGGAGCGTGTTGAGGATCCCGAAGTTCTTCAGCGTGAAGAACAGCGGCACGATGGCCAGGAAAATCGGGAACGTCAGGCCGGCCAGCATCAGGTAGTAGATGGCCCGGCTGCCGAAGAACCGGAAGCGGGCCAGCACATAGGAGCACATGGCGCCGAGGATCATCACGATCACCAGCGCCGAGCCGACCACGATGACGGTGTTGGCGAAGTAGTTGCCGATGCCGGCGGTCGTCCACGCCCCCGTGTAGTTCTCCAGGTGGAGTCCGTCCGGGAGCGAGAACGGGGACTGGAAGATCTGGCTGGTCGTCTTGAACGACGTCATCAGCGTCCACAGCATCGGCAGGATGACGATCGCCACCCAGACGATCAGCACCACGTGGGACACGCCGCCGAACACCTTGTCGCCGGGGGTCTCGGTCGTCTTGCGCGGCTCCTGCCCGGCCAGCGGGTCGACCTTGGCGGTCAACGTCGAGCTCATCGGGCGTCGTCCTTTCCACCGAGCAGCCGGCTCACCCCGAAGACAAGGCCGGCGAAGATCAGGGTGACGGCGGCGAGCACGACGCCCATGGCACAGGCGACCCCGAACTGGCCCTTGGTGAACGCGGTGGTGAACAGCTGCTGCGCCATCACCAGGGTCGAGTTGTTGGGTCCACCGCCCGGGTTCAGCGCGGCCATGTAGACGAACGCGTCCAGGGCGAGGATGCCGAGATAGATCCACGCGGTCTGCACCGTGTCGCGGATCATCGGCAGCGTCACGCTCAGCATGATCCGGAGCCGGCCGGCGCCGTCGACCCGGGCAGCCTCGTAGTACTCGGCCGGGATGCCCTTGATCGCGGCGACGAACAGCACCATGTAGAAGCCGACCATGCTCCACACGATGACGAAGATGGTCGCGGCCATCGCCGTCCGCTCGTCGCCGAGCCAGGGGAAGTCCTTGGCCCCGTCGAAGCCGAGGGCGACCAGGATGCCGTTCAGCAACCCGTTGCTCGGGTCGTAGATCAGGCTCCACATGATGCCGATCACGATGGCCGGGATGACGTAGGGGAAGAACGACACGGTCCGGTAGAAGCCGGAGGCCTTGAGGCCACGGGTCTGCCCGCGGCTGCTGCCGCTGACGGTGACCAGCGAGGCGAAGACGAAGGCGATCACGATGGTGACGAGCGGCAGCACCACGGCCAGCAGGATGTTGTTGCCCATCGCCGTCAGGAAGATGTCATCGGTGAAGATGCGCTTGAAGTTCGCCAGGCCGACGAAGTTCTGGGTCGGGCTGAAGCCGGACCAGTCGGTCAGCGCGTAGTAGCAGGCCTGGATGAACGGCGAGACCACGAAGACCAGATAGATCGCTAGCGGCAGCCCGAGGAAGACGACCATGAAGCTGATCCGGTCGAACGTGAGCTTCCGCCGGAGCCCGCCCCGTCGCCGGGCCGGGGCGAACTCGTCCCGGTCCGGCGACACGTTGAGCGTTGCGGTCACTTGATCTCGATCTTCTTCACCGAGCTGTCGTTCGCGACCTTGTCGGTGATCTCCTGGAGCTTCTTGGTGAGGTCGGCCACCGCCAGCTTGCCGTCGAGGAAGCTGTTCCAGACGACGAGCTGGTCGGTGTTCATACCGTAGTAGTCGACGAACTGCCAAGAGAAGATGTTCTGCCCGGCTGCCTCCAGCATCTTGGACTGAGACACCAGGGCGGTGGAGCCGAACCCGTCCTCGGGCACCGTGCCCTTGACCACGGTCGGGGCCAGCTTCGTCTTGGCGAAGTTGGTCGCCGCGTCCTTGGACAGCATCACCCGGAGCAGCTCCTTGCCGCCGGCCATGTTCTTGCCCTGGGTCGGCACGACGAAGGGCTCGCCGGCCGCGCTGTGCAGCGCCTCGTACGGCATCTTGCTGCCGCTGGTCGCCGTCGGCTCGGGCGCGCCGGTCATCTTGAAGCCGTCCTTGGTCTGCTTCTTCATCTCGTTCTCGATCCAGCTACCCGACGGATAGAGGATCGCGTCCTGGTCGTTGCTCCACTGCGCCTGGGCGGCGGTGAACTGGGTGCCCGAGCCGCCCGGCTTGAACATGCCCGCATCGATGATCTTCTTCATCGCGGTGAACACCGACTGGACGGCCGGCTGCGACCAGCTGTCCGGCTTCAGGTTCTCCAGGGACAGCCGGACCTCGTCGCCGCCCTCCTTGATGGCCGAGGCGATAGCCAGGGTCTGGTAGTAGGTCGCGGCCTCCTTGCCCCAGACGAACAGGTACTTGCCCTTGTCCTTGGCTTTCTGGCCCAGCGCGTACGCCTCGTCCCAGGTCTTCGGCGGGGTCCAGCCGTTCTGCTCGAACAGCGACGCCGAGTACCACAGCGCGTAGACGGTCAGCGCGTAGTTGATGGCGGCCAGCTTGCCCGAGTAGGTGCCCGGCTCGAGCACCCCGCCGAACAGCGTGTCGCGGATCTTGGTGCCCTCGAGGTTGTTCGCGTCGATGACGCTGGTCAGGTCCTCGAGCTGGTCGATGATGGTGTTGACGCCGATCGCGCCCGCACCCGAGTTGTCGATCATGTCCGGCGGGTTGCCGGCCACGAACCGCGGCTGCAGCTCCTGGGCGATCTTCGTCGACGGCGAGACCTTGACGGTCACCCCGGAGTGGACCTGCTGCATCTTGTCGGCCGCGAACTGCACGTAGTCGATGCCGTAGCCGCCGTTGAAGATGACCGCGTCGACCGTGCTGTTGGCCGCCACGCCGAACGGGTTGTCAGCGGAGACCGAACCGGCGGCGGAGCTGGCGCCGCTGCTGGACGAGCCGCCGCCCGCCGCGCACGAGGCCAGTGCCCCGCCGAGCGGAGCAACCGCAGCCGCAGCCAGGGCGAACCGCAGGAACTGTCGGCGCGCCAGCGGTTTTGAGTCCATCGTCATGGTCGTTGTGCCTTCCTCGTCGGTGCGGACGCCCGCACGCGTACTGTCTGGGCTCGCTCGGTGGGTCGCCCAAGGGTGATATGTGTGAACCGGAAGAGGAACGATCCTCCGCAGCCCTTGGTGCCCCCTCCCTTTGGTCTACACCACACCATACGGGAGAGTGCCCACTTTTCTCACTATCTAGGCCGGAAAATGCACAAACTTGCAACATTGCGCCCCGTAGCGGCCGGATCGCCCGATCCGGAGATGTACTCGTGAGTAACTTGTCCGGCCCGGAGCACGGCCTGGTGGTCGGCGCGGACATCGGGGGTACGTCCACCCGGGTCGCCGTGGCCGACACCTCGGGCCGGGTGCTCGCCCGCGCCGACGGCGGTCCCGGCAGCCCGGTGGGAGTCGGCCTGGACCGGTCGGCGGCCGAGATCCGCGCGGTGGTCGATCGGGCGCTCGCCATCGTCGCGGCGGACGGGGCCGCGGCCGAGGTGCGCGCGTACGTCCTCGGCATGGCCGGCGGCTCGCAGGCCAAGGACAACCCGGCCTTCGCTGCCGCGATCACCCCGGACCGGATCGCCGCTTCGCCGTGGCTGGTCTCCGACCTGGCCGTCGCGTTCTGCTCCGCGACGTCGGCCGAGGAGGGGTACGTCCTGATCGGGGGCACCGGAGCCGTCGCCGGCCGGGTGGTCGGCGCGGACGTGGTGGCCTGGTCGGACGGGATGGGCTGGCTGCTCGGCGACATCGGCTCCGGCTTCTGGCTGGGCCGCGAGGCGGTCCGGCGCACGCTGCTCGCCCTGCAGTCGGGGGCCGCGCTGTCGCCGCTGAACCGGGCCGTGGTCGCCGCCGCCGGGAGTGCCGACTACACGACGCTGGTCAGCCGCTGCTACGCCGAGCGGCCGACCGCGCTCGGCCGGTTCGCTCCCCTGGTCAGTGCGCACGTGGCGGACAGCCCCGAAGCGCCGGCCATCGTCGCGGAGGCGGCCAGCGCGCTCGCCGCGACACTGCTCGCGCTGGCGGTCGAGCCCGGGCTGCCGATCGTGCTCGGCGGCTCGCTGCTCGCCGGGCCCACACCGATCGCCGCCGGCGTCCGGGAACGGCTGGCCGAGCTGTCCAACCCGGTGCTCCCGGCCGGCCCGGGTGCGCTCGGCGCCTGCTGGCTGGGACTGCGATCGATCGGGGTCGCGAGCCGGGAGGTGCACGACCGGTTGGCGAGCCGCCGGTGACTGTCGGCACACAAGGTCGTACCAGGTGGGTTCCTGGTCGTCGTTCTTGGGTAGCCTGACAGTCGGCGGGCGCTGGCGCCCGCCCCGAGGTGCGAGTCGGCGCACCAGCTGGGTGCGGCCGACGAGCCACCGATCGACAACCGTTTGCGATGGAAGAAGGCGAGAGTGGCCACCGTGCCCGAATCCCAGCCCGGCTCGAGTCCTGTCACAGATGACAGTGACTTCGGCGCCAACGACTGGCTGCTGGAGGAGATGTACGAGCAGTATCGCAACGACCCGAACTCGGTCGACGCGGTCTGGGCAGAGTACTTCGCCACGCACAGCGGCCCGAACGGCGCGGCGCCGGCGAAGAGCACCGGCCGCAACGGGTCGGGAGGTTCCGCCGCCGCGGCGCGAGCCGGCCGGCCGGCCGATGCCCCCACCCAATCGAGCTCCACCCAGTCCAGCCCCACCCAGTCCAGCCCCACCCAGTCCAGCCCCGCCCGGCCGAGCTCCGCCCGACCGGCGCACGCCGGTCCCGCCCCGGCTCCCGCCCAGACCCCGGCTCAGCCGGCGCCGGCTGCGTCCCCGGCCGCGTCGAAGCCGGCTCCCGCGAAGGCCGACGAGACCCCGGCGCCGACCAGCCGGCGGACTCCAACGGTGGAGCGGCCGCTGCCCAGCAAGGAGTCACGTCCGGTCAGCCCCGGCGGCCGTGGCGGCGTGCCGGCCGATCCGCCGAACCCGTCCAACCGGCCGAGCGTGAATCTCGAGGAGCCGGTCCGGACCACGCTGCGCGGAGCGCCCGCGCGGACCGCGAAGAACATGGACGTCTCGCTGACCGTGCCGACGGCCACCAGCGTCCGCTCGCTGCCGGTGAAGCTGCTGATCGACCAGCGGGTTGTGATCAACAACCATCTGCGCCGGGCGCGCGGCGGCAAGGTCTCCTATACCCACATCATCGGCTACGCGATGGTGCAGGCGCTGAAGTCGGTGCCGGCGATGAACAACGGCTACGACGTCGTGAACGGCAAGCCGACCATGGTCGAGCCGCGCCACGTGAACCTGGGCCTGGCCATCGACCTGCCCAAGCCGGACGGCACCCGGCAGCTGCTGGTGCCGAGCATCAAGAGCTGTGAGTCCCTGGACTTCGCCCAGTTCTGGGCCGCGTACGAGGAGATGGTGAAGAAGGCGCGCTCCGGCTCGCTGACGGTGGAGGACTTCGCCGGCACCACCATCACCCTGACCAACCCGGGCACCATCGGCACCAACCACTCGGTGCCGAGGCTGATGCAGGGCCAGGGCGCGATCATCGGCGTCGGATCGATGGAGTATCCGCCGGAGTTCCAGGGGTCCGACCCGGACAAGCTGTCGCAGCTCAGCGTCAGCAAGATCATGACGCTGACCTCGACGTACGACCACCGGGTGATCCAGGGCGCCCAGTCGGGTCAGTACCTGGCCCGGTTGCACGCGCTGCTGCTCGGCGAGGACGGCTTCTACGACGACGTGTTCGGTGCCCTGCGGATCCCGTACGAGCCGATCCGCTGGGCGCAGGACGTCAGCTCCGACCACGAGGACCAGGTTCCCAAGCAGGCCCGGATCATGGAGATGATCAACTCCTACCGGGTCCGCGGCCACCTGATGGCCGACACCGACCCGCTGGAGTACCGCCAGCGCAGCCACCACGACCTCGACGTGCAGAGCCACGGGCTGACCCTGTGGGATCTGGACCGCGAGTTCGCCACCGGCAGCTTCGCCGGCGGCCAGGGCCTGATGAAGATGCGCAAGATCCTCGGCATCCTGCGCGACTCGTACTGCCGCACGATCGGCATCGAGTACATGCACATCCAGGAGCCCTCGCAGCGCAAGTGGATCCAGGACCGGGTGGAGCGGCCGCACGAGTCACTGCCGCGCGAGGAGCACCTGCGGATCCTGGAGAAGCTGAACTCCGCGGAAGTGTTCGAGACGTTCCTGCAGACGAAGTTCGTCGGCCAGAAGCGGTTCTCGCTGGAGGGCGGCGAGTCCGCGATCGCGCTGCTGGACGAGGTCTGCGAGCAGGCCGCCGACGGCGGGCTGGAGGAGGTCTGCATCGGCATGCCGCACCGCGGCCGGCTGAACGTGCTCGCCAACATCGTGGGCAAGAGCTACGCCCAGATCTTCCGCGAGTTCGAGGGCAACATCGACCCGCGCACCGTCCAGGGCTCCGGCGACGTGAAATATCACCTGGGCGCCGAGGGCCAGTTCACATCGCTGGCCGGTGCCACCATCAAGACCTCCGTGGCCGCGAACCCGAGCCACCTGGAGGCGGTCAACCCGGTGCTCGAGGGCATCGCCCGGGCCAAGCAGGACATCCTCGACCGGGGCGAGGAGTTCCCGGTGCTGCCGGTGCTGATGCACGGCGACGCCGCGTTCGCCGGGCAGGGTGTGGTCGCGGAGACGCTGAACCTGTCGCAGCTGCGCGGCTACCGCACCGGCGGCACGATCCACATCATCGTGAACAACCAGGTCGGCTTCACCACGTCGCCGACCGAGTCGCGCTCGTCGATGTACTGCACCGACGTGGCCCGGATGATCCAGGCGCCGATCTTCCACGTGAACGGTGACGATCCGGAGGCCTGTATCCGGGTCGCCCGGCTTGCCTACGCGTTCCGCCAGGAGTTCAACAAGGACGTCGTCGTCGACATCGTCTGCTACCGCCGTCGCGGGCACAACGAGGGCGACGATCCGAGCTTCACCCAGCCGCGGATGTACGACCTGATCGAGAAGAAGCGCTCGGTGCGCAAGCTCTACACCGAGGCGCTGATCGGGCGTGGCGACATCACGATCGAGGACGCCGAGGAGGTCATGACCCGGTTCCAGCAGCGGCTGGAGGGCGTCTTCAAGGAGGTCCGCGACCCGGAGCTGCCGGCCAGGGATCCGTACTACAACCGGGTGCCGGACTATCCGAGCAAGGCGGCCGCGAAGCACGGCACGGCCATCACGATCGAGACGCTGAAGCGGATCGCGGACGTCCACACCACCTTCCCGGACGGCTTCAGCGTCCACCCGAAGGTGATGCCGCAGCTGCAGCGCCGGGCAGCGGCGATCACGCAGGGCCCGATCGACTGGGCCACCGGCGAGATCCTCGCCTTCGGCTCGCTGTTGATGGAGGGCCGGACGGTGCGGCTGACCGGCCAGGACAGCCGGCGGGGCACCTTCGTCCAGCGCTTCGCCGCGATCGTCGACCGCGTCACCGGCGAGTCCTGGGTGCCGCTGAAGCACCTCGACGAGGAGCAGGGCAAGTTCCACATCTACGACTCGCTCCTCAGCGAGTACGCGGCGATGGGCTTCGACTACGGCTACTCGGTCGCCCGGCCCGAAGCACTCGTGCTGTGGGAGGCCCAGTTCGGCGACTTCGCCAACGGCGCGCAGACGATCATCGACGAGTTCATCTCCTCCGGTCAGGCGAAGTGGACGCAGAAGTCCGGGGTCGTGCTGCTGCTGCCGCACGGGTACGAGGGCCAGGGTCCGGACCACTCGTCCGGCCGGATCGAGCGCTGGCTGCAGCTCGCGGCCGAGGACTCTATCGCCGTCGCCCAGCCGTCGACGCCGGCCAGCCACTTCCACCTGCTGCGCAAGCACGCGCTGGACGCCCGGCACCGGCCGCTGGTCATCTTCACCCCGAAGTCGATGCTGCGGAACAAGGCGGCGGTCTCCCAGCCGTCGGACTTCACCAACGGCGCTTGGCACCCGGTGATCAGCGACTCCTCCATCGAGGACCGCGAGAAGGTGACCCACGTCGTGCTCTGCTCCGGCAAGGTGCGCTGGGACCTGGTGAACGGACGCTCGCACGCCGGCAAGACCGAGACGACGGCGATCGTCCCGGTCGAGCGGCTGTATCCGGTTCCCGGCAAGGAACTCGCCGACGAGCTGGCGAAGTATCCGAACGCGAACGACTTCCGCTGGGTCCAGGACGAGCCGCTCAATCAGGGTGCCTGGTCGTTCATGGCGCTGAACCTGCCGAGCATCTTGAGGGGCCAACTGCCCGGTATCGACATCGAGCTGACCCCGATCACCCGGCCAGCGTCGTCGGCGCCGTCGGTCGGCTCGGCGAAGGTGCACGAGCAGCAGCAGCGGGCGCTGGTCGAGGCTGCGTTCGCCTGATCGCCGACCGGTCAGACCGATGTATTTCACCGATCGCGGCATCGAGGAGCTGGAGGCACGCCGGGGTGGCGACGAGGTCACCCTGGCCTGGCTCGCCGACCAGCTGCGGACGTTCGTCGACCTGAATCCCGAGTTCGAGACGCCGATCGAGCGGCTCGCCACCTGGCTCGCCCGGCTCGACGACCCCGACGACGACTGACCCGGACGGCGACTGACCAGACGGCGACTGACCAGACGGCGACTGACCAGACGACGACTGACCAGACGACGACTGACCAGACGACGACTGACCAGACGACGACTGACCAGACGACGACTGACCAGACGACGACTGACCAGACGACGACTGACCAGACGACGACTGACCCACGACGACGACGGACCGCGGTCCCCTGCCCCTCCGGTCCCCTGCCCCTCCGGTCCCCTGCCCCTCCGGTCCCCTGCCCCTCCGGACGGGCGCTGCCGCCTCTCCATCACTTCGCACGTTCAACCGCGACTTCGCTCGCCCTCGACGGTGAGCTAAGTCGCGCTGGGGTGAGCGAAGTCGCCCGGGGCGGCGTCGAGTGCGACGTGAGGGCCCGATGGGGGCGATCTGGTCGGGAGATCGCCCGGCTTCGGCCGATGGCGGCGGGCCGAAAACCGGTGGCGGGCGGTCCGCGCGATCCCTAGGGTTCTGACTGCCCGGATCAGCGGTGACGGCCGGCGTACCGGTCCAGATGCCGCGCGTCGTACCCGGGCACGCAGCTCGCAAGGCTGCCGGAACAAGTGGTTCTACTCCTCCTTTGGGCGTCGTCCGAACGGCCTGCCCAGCGGGGCGCTCTGCGACGCCGCACGGTCAGGACGACGTGGGTCGTCCCGCGCTCCGTTGAGCCGGTCGGGCGGCGCCCGTCGGGGAGAGGCACACACGCCCGGATGACGGGAGGAGGTCGGGATGGGAGTGTTCGACATCGTGGTCGGTCGCCACGAGCAGGTGCTGGTGATCCGTGACGGGGAGGTCGTGACCGTGCTCGGTCCCGGCCGGTATCGCCGCCGGCGCCGGACGGCGTACGAGCGGGTGGACGTGCGCGAGCGCGTCACCGGGATCGGCGCGCAGGAGATTCTGACCGCGGACGGGGTCAGCGTGAAGGTGACCGCGTCGCTGCGCTGGAGCGTGCTCGATCCGCTGGCCTACACCGCGGTGACCGACGCCGAGGCCGTGGTCTATCTGGCCGTCCAGATCGCGCTGCGGGAGGAGCTTGCGGGCCGGGAGGCCGGTGAGCTGATCCGCTCGGGACGCCGCGAGTCAGCGCCGGCGCTGCTGGCGGCCGCCCGCTCGGCGGCGGTCTCCGTCGGCATCGACGTCGTCGACGTCGTGGTCAAGGACGTCGTGCTGCCGGCCGAGCTGCGGGCCGCGTACGCCGAACTCGTGTCCGCCCGGCAGCGTGGTCTGGCCCAGCTGGAGACCGCGCGGGCGGAGAGCGCCGCGCTGCGGTCGATGGCCAACGCGGCGAAGCTGCTGGACGACCACCCGGCCCTGGCTCGGCTCCGGCTGGTCCAGGCGGCGACGTACGGCAGCAAGCTGGTCCTCGACGACGGCGCGCGGCGCGACCCCGACCGCTGACCGACGCCCAGCTTCCCGCCTCCCCGCCTTCCTAGGCTCCCCGCCTCCGGGGCTCCCCGCCTCCCGGGCTCCCCCGGAAACTGTGCAGTTCTCGCAGTCCGCACCGGCGTGTCGCTGCAAGACGCGCACAGTTTCCGGAGGGGGATCGGGCGGGCGCGGGGAGCGGGGATGGGCGGGGACCGGGCGGGTCAGGGTTCGAGGACGATCTTGCCGAACAGGTCGCCGTCGATCATGGCGGCGAAGCCGTCGGCGGCGTCAGCCAGCGGCAGGGTGCGATCGATCACCGGACGTACTCCGGTGGCGACCAGGAAGCGCAGCAGCCGCTCGAACTCCGCCCGGGTGCCCATCGTGCTGCCGATCACCCGCAGGGGCCGGAAGAAGATCTTGGTCAGCTCGGCGTTGGGCAGGTCCGGGCCGGAGGTGGTGCCCACCGTCACCAGCCGGCCGCCGGGCCGCAGCGAGTTGATCGAGTGCGACCAGGTCGCCGCACCGACGCTGTCCAGCACCGCGTCGACCCGGTCCGGGAGGCGCTCACCCGACGCGAACCCGGCGTGCGCGCCGAGCGCGACCGCCCGCTCGGCCCGCTCCGGCGTGCGCGAGGTGACCCAGACGCGGAGCCCCGCGGCCCGGGCGAGACTCACCGCAGCGGTGGCGAAGCCCCCGCCGGCACCCTGCACCAGCACGGTGTCGCCCGGGCGGAGGTCCGCGGAGGTGAACAGTGCGCGGTACGCCGTCAGCCAGGCGGTCGGCAGGCACGCGGCCTCGGCGAAGGAGAGCTCGGCCGGCTTGGCCACCACGTTGCGCGCCGGCGCCCGGACGGCCTCGGCCAGCGTGCCCGGATAGCGCTCCGAGAGCAGCGAGCGGCGCGGGTCGTAGGTCTCGTCGTCGCCGCCGAACAACGGGTCGCCGACCACCGGATAGACCACGACCTCGCGGCCGTCGGACGTGACCCCGGCGGCGTCGCAGCCCAGGATCATCGGTAGTCGGTCGGCAGGCAGGCCCACGCCGCGCAGCGAGAACACGTCGTGATGGTTCAGCGCCGCCGCCCGGACACTGACCTCGATCCAGCCGTCAGGCACCGCCGGCGGCTCGATCTGGTCGACCCTAAGCGCCTCGAGTGGATCGTCGGCGTCGGCGGTGACGGCATACGCGGCGAGCATGGCTGGATTCTAGGTTTCGCGCTCGACCCGAGAATCCGCCCCTCGTCGACCAGGCCGGCACTGCCCGCCGCGTATGCCACCCGGCGGGCTCCTGCCGAGGGACGGATTCTCGGGTTGATTGCTCGCGAACGATCCACGCAGCGGCCGCCGATAGAGTGCACGAATGACCGATGCCCGCGCCGACGCCGTCGCCGACTCGTTCCAGGAGATCATCGGAGCCGCACCGGCGGGCGTGTGGGCCGCGCCCGGACGGGCGAACCTGATCGGCGAGCACACCGACTACAACGACGGCTTCGTGATGCCGTTCGCGCTGGAGCAGCGGATCACCGTCGCGGGCGCGCCGCGCGGCGAGCGGACCTGGTCGGTCACGTCGGTGAACAACGACGACACCCAGAGCTTCGGACCGGACGACCTGGTGCCCGGGATGAGCGGCTGGCAGTCGTACGTGGCCGGCGTGGTCTGGGCGCTGGAGCAGGACGGCCACGACGTCCGCGGCGCCGATCTGGTGCTGTCCTCCGACGTACCGCTGGGTGCGGGGCTGTCTTCGTCGGCGGCGCTGGAGTGCGCGACGCTGACCGTGCTGGCCGACCTGAGCGGCCTGGAGATCGAGCCGATGGCGCGGGCCCGGCTGGCCCGGCGCGCGGAGAACGAGTTCGTCGGCGCGCCGACCGGCCTGATGGACCAGGCGGCCTCCACCCTGTGCCGGGCCGAGCACGCGCTGTTCCTGGACTGCCGCAGCTTCGAGACCCGGCACGTCCCGCTTGACCTGGCCTCGGCGGGCCTGGAGATCCTGGTGCTCGACACCCGGACCCCGCACGCGCTGGTCGACAGCGAGTACGCCACCCGCCGGGCCAGCTGCGAGGCGGCAGCCCGGATCCTCGGTGTCTCCGCGCTGCGCGACGTCGACGCGGCGGGTTTGGATGACGCGCTCGGCCGGCTGGACGACGACGTGATGCGCCGCCGGGTGCGGCACGTGGTGACCGAGAACGCCCGGGTGCTGGCCGCCGTCGAGGTGCTCGGTGAGGGCCGCATCGCCGACCTCGCTCCCCTGCTCGACGCTTCCCACGCTTCCATGCGAGACGACTTCGAGATCACCGTGCCGACCGTCGACCTGGCGGTCGAAACCGCCCGGGCGGCCGGCGCGCTCGGCGCCCGGATGACCGGCGGCGGGTTCGGTGGCTGCATCATCGCGCTGGTGCCCGCCGGGACCTCCGACGCCGTCGCCGAGCAGATCGGCCGCGCATTCGCGGACGCCGGATTCGGGGCGCCCGCGCATTTCGTCGGGATCCCGTCGCCTGGCGCCCGCCGGCTGGGCTGACCATCACGCCTTCGTACCAGTCCCATTACATAGCGCTAGATCGACGGTTAGCCGTTGTTTGCGTGCAAGTATCTGATCTAGACGGCAGCGTCGGCGGCGATGTGCGTGCCCGACCTGCTCCAGCGGAAAAAGATTCGTCCTTGGAGGAATGACGTGAAACTCAGAGTCAAGGCAGCCCTCGCCGCCGCCGCGATCGGCGCGCTCGTGCTGAGCGCCTGCGGATCCAACTCGTTGAGCGGTGGCGACGCCTCGCCCGCCCCGAGTGTGTCTGTGAGCGCCAATGCCGACCTCAACGCGAAGCTGCCGGAGAAGATCCGCAGCGCCGGCAAGATCGTGGTCGGCACGGACGCGAGCTATGCGCCCAACCAGTTCACCGAGGGCGACAAGATCGTCGGTAGCGAGGTGGACCTGTTCGACGCCGTGGCCAAGAAGCTCGGCGTCACCGCGGAGTGGCAGAACGCGCCGTTCGGCAGCCTGATCCCGGGCGTGACCAGCAGCAAGTACGACATGGCGGTGTCCTCCTTCACCATCAACCCGGATCGGCTCAAGCAGGTCCTGATGGTCAGCTACTTCTCCGCCGGCACCCAGTGGGCTACCGCGGCCGGCAACCCCGCCGGCGTCGACCCCAACAACCCGTGCGGCAAGACGGTCGCCGTCCAGGCCAACACCGTTCAGGACCAGGAGGATCTGCCGGCCCGGCAGAAGAAGTGCGGGTCGAACCCGATCAAGATCCAGAAGTACGCCGGCCAGGACACCGCGACCGCCGCGGTGGCCACCGGCAAGGCGGACGCGATGCTGGCCGACTCGCCGGTGACGGCGTACGCGGTGTCCAAGTCGGGCGGCAAGCTCGAGCTGCTGGGCGACGTGTACGACGCCGCCCCGTACGGCGTCGTGGTGTCGAAGGACAACCAGCAGCTCGCCGACGCGGTCGCGGAGGCGCTGAAGGCCATGAAGGAGGACGGCAGCTACGAGAAGATCCTCAAGGCCTGGGGCACCGAGGGCGGCGCCGTCGACACCTTCGAGGTCAAGCAGTGACCACGGTCGCGCTCCGCGCTCCCCGGTCATGAACTCCGCCAGGTCTCGCGCGCTCGTCGTGTTCTGTGCCGACGAAACGCGTGTCGGCACAGAACATTTCTGCACTCGCGAGAGGCTCCGCTCATGACCGAGCCGGCGACCCAAACACAGACCGTCGAGGAACAGGACCGGCCCGGCATCATCGATGCCGTGCCGGTCCGGCATCCGTGGCGCTACGTCGCGATCGCCGTGCTGGCGGTGCTGGCCCTGATGTTCCTGCACCTGCTGCTGTTCAACCCGGCCTTCAACTGGCCCTTCGTCTTCGAGGCGATGAACCAGCAGGTGGTGATCCAGGGCTTCATCAAGGGCACCTTGATGTGCACGGTGCTGGCGATGTTCTTCGGTGTCATCGGCGGCGTGATCCTGGCCATCATGCGGCTGTCCACCAACCCCATCCTGCGTGGGGTGTCGTGGCTCTACACCTGGTTCTTCCGGGCCATCCCGCGACTGGTGCTGCTGACCATCATGGGCGTGCTCGGCATCTTGTTCCCGCTGAGCAAGGGCGGGCTGAGCATCGGCGTGCCGTTCGACTGGGTGTTCATCAAGTGGCTCGGGCTGTCCGGTGACTGGCGTTTCTACAGCGTCGACGCCAACACGCTGTTCTCGGGGTTCGTCGGGGCCATCGTCGGCCTGGCGGCCTCGGAGGCGGCCTACATGGCCGAGATCGCGCGCGCCGGCATCAACAGCGTGGACAAGGGGCAGATGGAGGCCGCCCAGGCGGTCGGGATGAGCCGCAGTCTGGCCATGCGCCGGATCGTGCTGCCGCAGGCGATGCGGGTGATCGTGCCGCCGACCGGCAACGAGACCATCGCGATGCTGAAGGACACCTCGCTGCTGATCGCGCTGCCGCTGTCGACGGAGATGTTCTTCCAGCTCTCCCAGATCGGCGCCCGGACGTTCCAGCTGTTCCCGGTCTTCGTGGCCGCAACGCTGTACTACCTCATCGCGACCAGCATCTTGATGATCGGCCAGGCCTACCTGGAGAAGCGGTTCGGCCGCGGCTTCGGCACCAAGGTGAAGTCGGACAAGGACAAGGCCGCGGCCGGGCTGCAGGCGGGAGGTGCGAAGTGAGCACCGACACGACCTCCGCAGCACGTCCGACCGAGGGCCACCTGGTCAGAGCGGTCAACGTGATGAAGTACTTCGGTCACAACGAGGTGCTCAAGGGCGTCGACCTGACCGTGGACAAGGGCGAGGTCGTCTGCCTGCTCGGGCCGAGCGGCTCGGGCAAGACCACCTTCCTTCGCCTGATCAACCAGATGGAGACGCTCACCGGCGGCCGGATCTGGGTCGGCGGCGAGCTGATCGGGATCGAGGAGCGGGGCGGCAAGCTGCACGTCCGGCACGACAAGGACATCGCCCGGCAGCGGTCGCGGATCGGGATGGTGTTCCAGCGGTTCAACCTCTTCCCGCACATGACCGCGCTGGAGAACGTCGTCGAGGCGCCGACCAAGGTCAAGAAGGTGTCGAAGGCGCAGGCTCAGGCCGACGCGATGCAGCTGCTCGAGATGGTCGGGCTGAAGGATCGGGCGAGCTTCTATCCAGCCCAGCTGTCCGGCGGGCAGCAGCAGCGGGTCGCGATCGCCCGGGCCCTGGCGATGAAGCCCGAACTGATGCTGTTCGACGAGCCGACCTCTGCCCTCGACCCGGAACTGGTCGGCGAGGTACTGAACGTGATGCGCGACCTCGCCAAGAACGGGACCACGATGATCGTGGTCACCCACGAGATGGGCTTCGCCCGCGAGGTGGCCGACCGGGTGGTGTTCATGGACGCCGGCGTGGTGGTCGAGGAAGGGGCGCCCAACGACGTACTGCTCAATCCGCAGCACGAGCGCACCAAGACGTTCCTCAACCGCGTGAAGCAGCAGGCCGAGGTGGAGGCTCGGCACGCCGAGGAGCTCGCCGGACTGGACTGATCGGGGCCCGCCCCAGACCGAACGTGGGCACCAGCGGCAGGGTGAGTCGATTCAGCCTTGCCGTTTCCGCCCACCTTTCCCGGTCGGGTCCGGGGTCGAGTCGGGATCGGGCCCCGGCGCCGGGTTCGCGTCACGCGGCAGCAGGGCGGCGGTCGAGCTCGCCACCAGGACGCCGACGACGGCGACGACCGCGGTCACCACGAGGATGGCGGCCAGCCAGGCGTCGGCTCCAGAGCGTAGAGTCCAGGCGATCGGCAGCTGGATCAGCTGGCTCGCGACGGCCGGGCCCCTGCTCCAGCGCCGGCGCCTGAGCAGTCCTCGGGCGACGAGGCCGAGGAATACCCCGTAGGCCGCGAACCCGACCCCGGCAGCGATCGACGACGAGCCGTCGATCTCCCTCAGCTGCAGGACGGCCAGGCCGAGCAGACCGAGTGCCTCCACGGCGAGCACCGATGCGGCGACGACTAGCCCGGGTGCCCGTCCGGTCGAGCGCGGAGTCGTCACGGCTCCCACTGTAGGGCTGCGGACCAGTGCGTCAACTGGCCTGATCGGGGTATGACCAGCGGGAACGGTGGATCGGCTGCCGTCCTGGGCGGAACCTGAGGGCAAGGTGAAATGTGAGCGACCCGACGCCTCAAACCCTTGTGCGGACCGCCCGGCATTTGGAAGTCTTGGGGAGGCCGAGCGCTTCAGTGTAGAGGACTCGCAATTTCCCTCGAACGGGGGCTCCGCCTGCGGATCCCCCGAGCCATGAGATAGGAGTGAGGTTCCCCATATGGATTGGCGCCACAAGGCCGCCTGCCTGGACAAGGACCCGGAACTGTTCTTCCCGATCGGAAACACCGGTCCGGCCCTGCTCCAGATCGAAGAGGCCAAACAAGTCTGCCGGGGGTGCTCCGTCAAGGACGCCTGCCTGCAGTGGGCGCTGGAAGCGGGACAGGATCACGGGGTCTGGGGAGGCCTCAGCGAGGACGAGCGGCGGGCCCTGAAGCGGCGCGCGGCCCGGGCTCGGATCCGCACCGCCTGAGTCCGTACGTCCGCGTGCGGCACATCACCTCGTCCAGCAACCGACACCACATCACCGTCAACCAGATCAGCAACACCCACCTCAGCGCCGGGCCTCACGCCCGGCGCTGATCTCTGTCCCCGGCGTCCGAGCCACGTCTCCGGTCCCGAGCGCCCTTCGACAGGCTCAGGGCACAATTCCGGTCTCAAGCGCCCTTCGACAAGCTCAGGGCACCTGTCCGGTCCCGAGCGACCCTTCGACAAGCTCAGGGCACATGAGAAGGTCCGCAAAACCCAGCGACCACCGACGCTGCGCGCCGGGGAGTGCAGGAGCGTTCGGTGAGACACGCCTTTCCGTCTCACCGAACGCGACGAACGAGCCGGCCTGAAGCGCAGCGGAGCGCGGAGCGAGGCTTGCCGAGCGGAGCAATCAAGCTCAGCCGGCCTGAAGCGCAGCGGAGCGCGGAGCGAGGGCTTGCCCGAGCGGAGCAATATTCATTGCCGGCGGCGGGGCTGACCGAGCGAGATCTCGACCACCGCACGGGTGCCCTGACCGGCCGGATTGGGCCCGAGATCGAAGGTGCCCTCCAGCTCGGCCACCAGCGTCCGCACGATCGACAGGCCGAGGCTCCGGCTGCCGGCAGGGTCGAAGTCCGGCGGCAGGCCGACCCCGTCGTCCACGATCTCCACCCGCAGCCGGCGGCCCATCGTCGTCGGGATCACCTCGACCCGGCCCGGGCGGTCGGCCAGCCCGTGCTCGATCGCGTTCTGGCAGAGCTCGGTCAGCACCATCGAGAGCCCGGTGGCCACGTCGGCCGAGACCTCGCCGAAGGTCCCGATCCGGACCGTGGACGCGTGTGCAGCGGCCGCCGCCACGTCACCGACCATCCGGAGCAACCCGTCGGCCACCTTGTCGAACTCGACCACCTCGTCGAAGGCCTGGGACAAGGTCTCGTGCACGATCGCGATCGAGGCCACCCGCGACATCGCGTCGGCCAGCGCGATCTTGGCCTCGGGCGAGTCGATCCGGCGCGCCTGCATCCGGAGCAGCGCGGCAACCGTCTGCAGGTTGTTCTTCACCCGGTGGTGGATCTCGCGGATGGTCGCGTCCTTGGTCACCAGCTCCCGCTCCAGGATCCGCAGGTCGCTGACGTCGCGGCAGAGCACGATCGCGCCCACCCGGTGCGCGTCCTCCCGCAGGGGAACGGTGCGCAGCAGCATGTGGGCCTCGCCCGAGACCAGCTCGGCGCGCCGGATGTCCCGGCCGGAGAGCGCGGACTGCACCGAGTCGTCGACCGGCACCACCGACGTCGGCATCAGATCCGCCGACAGCGAGGCCAAGTGTTCGTCGAGCAGGTCGCCGATCAGGCCGATCCGGCGGTAGGCGCTGAGCGCGTTCGGGCTGGCATAGACCACGTTGCCGTCAGCGTCCAGCCGGATGAAGCCGTCACCGACCCGCGGGCTGAGCATCTGGTTCGTCGCGTCGCCGGGGACCGGGAACTGGCCGGCGGTGATCATCCCGGCCAGCTGGGCCGCCGTCTCCAGGTAGGCCCGCTCCAGTTGGCTCGGCATCCGGACGCCGAGCTGGCTGGTGTGCTGCTCGAGCACCGCGATCACCCGACCGTGGTACGGCACCGGCACTGCGTGGACGGCGACCGGGATGCCGGCGTGCAGCTTGCCCTCGCTGGTCTGGGTGATCTTGCCGCTGAGGAAGGCCTCCGAGACCAGGTGCTCTGGTGCGTACGCGATCAGGTCGCCGACCACGTCGTCCACCAGGCAGGTCGGCCCGGTGGTGGGCCGGATCTGGGCCGCCGCCCAATAGACGTTCTCGTCGCGGTCGGGCACCCACAGCACGAGATCGGAGAAGGAGAGGTCGGCCAACAGCTGCCAGTCCGCCACCAGCAGCTTCAGCCAGGCGTACTCGGTCTCGGAGAGCTCCGTGTGCTCCGAGACGATCTCCGACATCGACGGCATGGGGAGAACCCTATGCGCCGCCAGTGCGACGCGCGGCGACACGCGCGAGGGTGGACCCTCGCCTGGCTGCCACCGGTGCAGTAGCGTGCCCAACTAAGTACGCGCCGGGTTGGTTGCCCCCTCGACCACACCTCCACGGTCCGGACACCACCGCTTCGACGCGACCCCGTGACACGTCCACAGGAGGTCCGTTGTCCCCGACCCAGTCCTCGCCCCCACCCGTCCGGGACGATCCCGGCGATCCGCGCTGGCGCCCGACCCCGACCCGGATCGCCGTCGCGATCATCCTGCTGGTCGGCATCGTAGTGCCGCTGCTGGTCGGCACGTACGCCTTCGATCAACCCCGGTTGTTCGGCTTCCCGTTCTTCTACTGGTACCAGCTGCTGTGGGTGTTCATCGCCGCCGGCCTGTGCGGGATCGCCTTCCTCCTGCTGAAACGCGAGCGTGAGCGATTCGAGCGGGACCACCCGAAGCGTGGATCGGGGGAATCCAAGTGACCGGGATCGACTGGCCGGCGCTGATCGTCTTGATCCTGCTGTTCGTCGCAGTCACCGTCGTCGGCTTCCTGGCCGCGAAGTGGCGGCAGCCGAAGGACCTGCAGTCTCTGCACGAGTGGGGCCTCGGCGGCAAGAGCTTCGGCACGGTCGTGACCTGGTTCCTGCTCGGCGGCGACCTGTACACGGCATACACCTTCATCGCGGTGCCGGCTGCCATGTGGGCGACCGGTGCGGTGTCGGGCTTCTTCGCCGTCCCGTACACGATCGTGCTCTATCCGATCATCTTCTTCTTCCTCGGCCGGATGTGGTCGGTGGCCCATCGGCACGGGTACGTGACCACCGCGGACATCGTGCAGGGCCGGTACGGAACGCGGAGCCTGAGCTTGGCCGTCGCACTGACCGGCATCCTCGCGACCATGCCGTACATCGCCTTGCAGCTGGTCGGCATCCAGGCCGTGCTGGAGGTCGTCGGCCTCGGCGGTAGCAGCGTTCTCGCCAAGGATCTGCCGCTGCTGATCGCCTTCGCCGTCCTGGCGGCCTACACCTACTCCTCCGGTCTCCGGGCGCCCGCCATGATCGCGTTCGTCAAGGACTCGCTGATCTATCTGGTGATCGCGGTCGCCATCGTCTACTTCCCGGCGAAGCTGGGCGGATGGAGCGGGATCTTCGACGCGGCCCAGACGAAGATGGCAGCCCCGTCGGCGGCGAACCCCGCACTCCCCACCGGTGTGTTCATCCCCGGACCGGCGCTGCACTGGGCGTATGCGTCGTTGGCGCTCGGCTCGGCGCTCGCGCTGTTCATGTACCCGCACTGCGTGACGGCGACCCTGTCCTCCAAGGACCGCAAGACCGGTCGCCGCAACGCCGTGTTCCTGCCGGCGTACTCGTTGCTGCTCGGACTGCTCGCCCTGCTCGGCTATGTCGCGATCAAGGCCGGGACCAAGCCGATCGGGCTGGACGGCAAGGTGAACCCGCAGCTGGTCATCCCGCAGCTGTTCGAGGACTACTTCCCAGGCTGGTTCACCGGCGTCGCCTTCGGTGCGATCGCCATCGGCGCGCTGGTGCCGGCCGCGATCATGTCGATCGCAGCGGCCAACCTGTTCACCCGGAACATCTACAAGGCATACCTGAAGCCGGAGGCGACCGACGCGCAGGAGGCGAAGGTCTCCAAGATCGTCTCGCTGATCACGAAGTTCGGGGCGCTGCTGTTCGTGCTGTTCCTGGACCGGCAGAACGCGCTGAACTTCCAGCTGCTCGGCGGCGTCTGGATTCTGCAGACGCTGCCCGCGATCGTGTTCGGGCTGTTCACGAAGTGGTTCCACCGCTGGGCGCTGCTGCTCGGCTGGGCGGTCGGGA
Organism: Microlunatus ginsengisoli; assembly: GCF_039537205.1. Taxonomy (NCBI): domain Bacteria; kingdom Bacillati; phylum Actinomycetota; class Actinomycetes; order Propionibacteriales; family Propionibacteriaceae; genus Microlunatus; species Microlunatus ginsengisoli. Next base: position 59,236 of record NZ_BAABAB010000016.1, read on the forward strand.
TGGTCTACGGCACGGTCACCGCGTACGGGTACTGCACAGCGTGCACCACTCGGCCGTTCGGCAACTCGCTGTCAGTGGTGCCGATTCTCGGCAAAGCGGGCTACATCGGGCTGACGGCGCTCGCGATCAACATCATCGTCGTGCTGCTGGCCACCCTGATCTTCCGGGCGGCCAAGCTCAGCAACGGGACCGACATCACCCGAGAGTCCGACTACTTCGCCGACGTCGACGACCCGGGAGTTCAGCGGATCGTCGACGAGTCGAAGCCGGTCCATTGATATTCGGCGGTCGCTCGCTGGGACCGCGCCCTGGAGGACCCTGTCTTCCTCCTTCGCTCGCGCGGCGGAAAAAGCGCCCGCCGCACTCGCTCACTCGTCCAGACAGGGTCGGGGCGCGATCCCAGCGACGCTCGCGACCGATGGTCGGGTTCGCGGGCATGGCATCATAGGGCGGGCAATTCGAAGGAGGAACCATGGCTAAGGGTGGACGTAAGCGGCGGGCGCGGCGCAAGAAGGGCGCCAATCACGGCAAGCGCCCCAACGCGTAGGTCGTGACGGCCAAAAACCCCCGGTGACCAGGTCGCCGGGGGTTTTCGCGTGCTCAGCTGATGATGGTGGTCGTTCGCACCGTGGTGATCTGCAGCATGATCTTGGCCCGCAGCGCGTCCGGTGCCCGGTCGTTGCCGCAGCAGCGGTGCACCAGCGCCTTCACCGCCTGTTCGACGTCGAACCGGTCCAGACACGGCTCGCAGGCCGCCAAGTGCTCGCGGATCGCGTCTCCGCTCGCCGTGTCCAGCTCGTTGTCCAGGAACTGGTAGACCTGCTTCAGCACCTTGGTGCAGTCGTCCTGCCCATCGGTCACGTCGTGCTGGCTCATGCTCGGCTCTCTTCCCGATGGCGCACCAGGCCGCGCTCGCGCGCGTAGTCGCCCAGCAGCTTGCGCAACTGGGTGCGACCGCGGTTCAGCCGCGACATGACCGTCCCGATCGGCGTTCCCATGATCTCGGCGATCTCCTTGTACGAAAAACCCTCGACATCGGCGAGGTAGACGGCGAGCCGGAAGTCGGGAGCCAGCGCCTGCAACGCCTCCTTGACGTCGGAGTCCGGCAGGTTCTCCAGCGCGACCGTCTCGGCCGACTTCAGCCCGCTGGAGGTGTGCGACTCCGCGCGTGCGATCTGCCAGTCCTCCACGTTCTCGGAGTCGGAGATCTGCGGCTCCCGCTGCCGTTTGCGGTAGCTGTTGATGTAGGTGTTGGTGAGGATCCGGTAGAGCCAGGCCTTGAGGTTGGTGCCCGGGGTGAACTGGTGGAACGACGCGTACGCCTTCGCGTAGGTCTCCTGCACCACGTCCTCCGCGTCGGCGGGGTTCCTGGTCATCCGCAGCGCCGCCGCGTAGAGCTGGTCGAGGTAGCCCAGCGCGTCCGCCTCGAAGCGGGCGTTGCGCTCAGCCTCTGTCTCGGTCGGTTCGGGCGCAGGCTCAGGGGTCGGATCGACGACGGCGTCGGCCGTCGGTTCCGCGGGGGTCGGGATGATCATCACGTACGAGCGTACCGGCGGGTAGGCCGGCGCCTCGCGGGTGAGCGTCATCATGGCTAGTTCAACGTCGCGCGCACTCGGTTATTCCGACGTGATGCCGGTCGATCCTGCCGCGTCTACCCGGCACGATCGACGGGTATCCCGTCAGGCGGCGAGGCTGCAACGGGCACAGCAGGTCGCCACCCCGGCCCACCCTCGCCTGGTGAGGTTCTCCGCCACTTGAGCAGCGACTTCACATGGCCGGCCGACGACGTGACGCCAGCCGTAGCGCAGCGTGGCCAAGCCGTCGGTCGTTGCCCGGTTGTCGCGGCGCAGGTCGCGGAATGCACCCTCACCGGTGTGCCCCCGGAGCCCGTCCAGCTCCACCAAGACGCCGAACTCGGCGTACCAGACGTCGCACTCGGTCCCGCGGCGCCGGACCTGGCGGGAGCCGGTCGGCAAGGCGTGGGCGCGCTCCACCTCGCGGAGATACCCGACGCCGGAGCTCCGGCGGGCTCAGCACCGTGATCGTGGACGGCGCCCGTTCGATAGCCCGGCAAGCCTCAGTGCCGCCGGTCCGCCGATCCGGGCGGGCTCGCCGCCGATGAGGAACCCCGCCCAGGCCCACGCGATCCACGGCGGATCGGACGAGACCGTGTAGTAGACGCCCGGGGCCATTCTTCGCCACTGATCCGAGCCGACGTCCGGCGGGATACCTGTCGATGTTGCCGCGTCTAGCCGGCAGGATCGACAGGTATCCCGATGAAGTCGGCGACCGAGGCGAGCAGGCGGGCGCGCAGGTCGGCGGGGGTGAAGGGAGCCGCCTTGGCGGTGCGGTAGCCGTGGTCGGCGCCGGGCAGCTCGACCAGCACCACACCGGGATCGCCGGCGGTGGCGGCCCGGATCTCGTCCGGGCCGCCGAAGGTGTCCTTGCTGCCCTGCAGCACCAGCCGGGGGACGGTCGGAGTGAGCAGCTCGGCGGCCCGGGACTTCTCCGGCCGGCCGGGCAGGTGCAGCGGAAACGCGAGGCAGACCACCCCCGCGACCGGGTAGTCCGGCGCGGTCCGGCAGGCGACCCGGGCGCCGGCGCTGCGGCCGCCGAAGAACAGCACGTCGGTGAGCAGGCCGTCGGCGGCCAGGGCGTCCACCCCTCCCCGCCAGCCGATGTCGAGCTGGGGTGGCGGGGTGGCGACCTTGCGGCCCGCCACCCGCCACGGCTGCTCGTAGCGCATCACGGTGACCCCCTCGGCCGGCAGCTTCCGGGCGAGCAGGTCGAGGTCCATCGCGGTCACTCCCCCGCCCGCGCCGTGGCCGAGCAGCAGGGTGGCGACCGGTTCCGGGGCCGCGTCGATGTGCCAGCGACCGGGTCCGAGCGGCGTCGGCACCTCCAGCAAGAGGGTCATCGGATCGTCAGATCAGGGTGTCCTGCTCGTCGTCTGGGGCAAGCGGTTCGAGCAGCGAGGCATCGTTGTTCTTCACGTTGCCGACGGCTGTCGACACCGCGTACGCCGCCAGCTGCTCGGCCTCGGTCACGCTGAGCAGCTCCAGGGCGGCGGCCGGGTCGGTCACGGCCGGGTCCAGCCAGCGATCGATCGCCTCCCGGCGGATCACCATCGGCATCCGGTCGTGCACGTGGCCGGCCGCGTCGGTCGCCTGGGTGGTGATCACCGAGCACGTCCGCAGCCAGGCAGCGTCGTCCTCGCGGTCCTTGGTCGGGTCCCGCCAGATCTCGTAGATCCCGGCCATCGCCAGCCGGCCGCCGTCGCCGCGGTGGATGAAGAACGGCTGCTTCTTCACCTTGGTCCCCGGCCCGGCGCCCTCGGGCTGATACCACTCGTAGAAGCCGTCGGCCGGCAGGATGCAGCGACGGAGGCTGAACGCTCGGCGGAAGGCCGGCTTCTCGGCCACGCTCTCCACCCGGGCGTTTATCATCCGGGCGCCGCCGCCGGCCTGCTTGGACCAGGACGGGACCAGGCCCCAGACCAGCGGGGCCAGCCGGCGACGTACCTCCCCGGTGTCCTTGACCGTGCGCTCGAACACGGCGGCCACGGCCGCCGTCGGCGCAACGTTGTAGTCCGGTCCCGGCAGTCCGGCGAACAGGTCGTCGATGTCGTACTCCTCGACCAGCTCCTCCGGATCCGCGGCGAGGGCGTAGCGACCACACATGTCGGACAGGTTAGCCACTGACCTGGCGTTTGCGGCCCCCGAGCGACAGGGTAGGAATGGAGCCATGAGCATCATCCGTGCCGCGGGCCGTACCCTCCTTGCCTCGTATTTCATCGCGTCCGGGATCAAGTCCCTGAAGGACCCGACGCCTCTGGTGCCGGCGGCGGAGCCGCTGGCCGACAAGGTGGTGCCGCTGGTGAAGCAGTACGCCCCCGAGCCCGTGGCCGGCTACGTGCCGCAGGACGCGAAGACCCTGGTCCGGATCAACGGTGCGGCCGAGGTCCTCGGCGGCCTGGCGCTGGCCACCGGATTCGGCCGCCGGCTCGGTGCCCTCCTGCTGGCCGGCACGCTGGTGCCGAGCACGATCGCGAAGTATCCGTTCTGGAGCCGAGAGGATCCCGAGCAGCGGGCGGACGATCGCGCGCACTTCCTCAAGAACGCGAGCCTGCTCGGGGGAGTCCTGCTCGCCTCGGTCGACACCGAGGGCAAGCCCAGCATCGCCTACCGCGCGCACAAGGGCGGCCAGACCCTCGCCAAGGACACCAAGAAGGCCGGCCGCAAGGTGGCCAGGTCGACCAGCGCGATCACCAATGCCGCGCTCGCCGAGGGCGCCATGCTGGCCGGCGCGGTCGTCACCCAGTCGCGCAAGGCACGCAAGCAGGCGGCCAAGCAGGCGGCCGACGCCCGCAAGGCCGCCGAGCGGGCCGCGAAGCCGGCGCTGAAGGACGCCAAGAGCGCGGCCAAGGATGCGCAGAAGCAGTTCGCGAAGGCGCAGAAGCAGGCCGGCAAGGCCGTGGGCAACGTCGCCGACAGCGCGACCGACAAGGCCGCCGACCTGCAGAAGGCGGCGAGCAAGAAGGCGTCAGCGGTGGCCAAGGAGACCCAGAAGCAGGTCAAGAAGGCGCAGAAGGCTGCCTCCGACGTGGCCGCCAACATCACCCTGGGCGACAACTGAACCCCCGCCCGGTGACGGGCGGATAACGACTCGGCGTCGGGCCGGCGAACGGGCCGGCTCGGCGCTGCGATCGCTTGTTTCGCGCGTATACGATCGCGCGGTGGCGAATGAACGACTCCGTGCCCGGAGAGGTGATCCGGGCCGTTGAGACCTCGTCACCTGGCGGTCGGCCTGGGGCTGGCCGCCGCCGCCTTGATCTTGTTGACCGTGATCTTCAGCCCGTCGCCCGGTGGCGACACCTCGCCCATGGCGGCCGTCCCGACCGGGCACCGCACGTCCGCCTCGCCGTCGCATACGCCGCACCGGAGCACACCGGCCGGCCCGTCGGCGCCCGCCGCGTCGTCGACGCCAGCAGGGTCCCCATCCCCGAACGCGCCGTCCCCGAGCGCGCCGAGGACCAGCAAGCCGACCCCGGGCAAGCCCGGGCCGAGCACCCCCACCCCGCGCAAGACACCGTCGACGTCAGCCGACATCCCGAAGGTGATCGTGCCGAAGAAGCCGGTGAAGCCCGGCTCGAAGGGCGTCGTCTATCTGACCTTCGACGACGGGCCGGGGCCGTACACACCGGAAGTGCTGAAGATCTTGAAGGACACCGGCTCGACGGCGACCTTCTTCGAGATGGGCATCCGAGTCGCCGAGCATCCCGCGCTGCCAGGCCAAGTCCGGGCCGGCGGCAACACGATCGGCAACCACACCTACGATCACGCGGACCTGACGAAGCTGACCCCGGCGAAGCGGCGGGCGGAGCTGGCGAGAGGCCCCCGCGCCCGATGCGTACGTCCGCCGTACGGAGCCACGAACGCCGCGGTCCGCGCGTCGATCCGGGCGTACGGCGGCCGCGAGGTGCTGTGGACCGTCGACACCCAGGATTGGACCAGGCCGGGCGCCGGGGTGATCGCGCAGCGCGCGTCCGGGCCGCAGGTGCACAACGGGAGCATCGTCTTGATGCACGACGGGGGCGGTGACCGGTCCCAGACCGTCCGGGCGCTGCCGGTGATCATCAAGAACCTCCAGCTGCGGGGGTACGTCGTCCGCAAGCTGCCGTACTGCTGACTCCCTCCGACGGGCCTCAGCGCACGTCACACGGCGGGCTCAGGGCACATCCCGGTTGCCGACTCGTAGACTCGCGGTCGTGCCCGAGGCCCCACAGCAATGGATCGCGCCACTCGCGCCGGTTCCCGTCAACGCCACCGTCACCGTTCCCGGCTCGAAGTCGGAGACCAACCGCGCACTCGTGCTGGCGGCGCTGTCCAGCGGCCCGTCCGCGATCACCGGTGGGTTGGAGGCCCGCGACACCGCGCTGATGCGCGACGCGCTGCGCACCCTCGGCGTGACGATCGAGGAGAACGGCGACGTCTGGGTCGTCACCCCGCCCGAGCAGTTCACCGCCGGGGGCACGATCGACTGCGGGCTGGCGGGCACGGTGATGCGGTTCGTGCCGCCGCTCGCCGCGCTGGCCGGCGGCGAGGTCGGGTTCGACGGTGACCGGCAGGCCTACGACCGGCCGATGGAGCCGTTGCTGGGTGCGCTCGCCGCGCTCGGCGCGACCGTCGAGGGCGACCGGATGGCGCTGCCGTTCATGATCTCCGGTGATCCCGCTCTGCGCGGCGGCTCGGTCATGCTGGACGCATCGGCCTCCAGCCAGTTCGTCTCCGGGCTGTTGCTGATCGGTGCCCGGCTGGCCGACGGGCTCGACCTGCGGCACCAAGGGCCCAGCATCCCGTCCACCGGGCACATCGGGATGACCGTCTCGATGCTGCGCCAGCGCGGCGTCCGGGTCGACGACACCCAACCCAACCGGTGGATCGTCGCCCCCGGCGAGATCAAGCCGCGCGACGTCGTGATCGAGCCGGACGTCGCCAACGCCGCGCCGTTCCTCGGTGCCGCACTGCTCACCGGCGGGCGGATCGCCATCCCGCGCTGGCCCTCCACCACCGGGCAGCCGGCACCGCAGCTGCGTGCCGTGCTGGAGAAGTTCGGCGGCAAGGTGTCGTTCCAGGGCGACTCGCTGGTGGTCCGCGGCCGCAACGAGCTGCACGGCATCGACATCTGGCTCAACGACGCCAGCGAGTTGACTCCGGTGGTCGCGGCCCTGGCCGCCCTCGCGCTGCAGTCCAGCCACATCCACGGCGTGGCCCACATCCGCGGCCACGAGACCGACCGGCTGGCCGCGCTGGAGTCCAACCTGGACGCGCTGGGCGCGCGGGTCCGGCAGACGCATGACGGGCTGATCATCCACCCGCACGTGCTGGCCGGGATCAGCTGGCCGACGTACGCGGATCACCGGATGGTGCACGCCGGCGCGTTACTCGGCCTGGTGGTCGACGAGATCACCCTCGACGACGTCTCCTGCGTAGGCAAGACCATGCCGGACTTCGTCGAGCGCTGGCAGAAGATGATCGACGACTCGGTCGCGGCCGAGCAAGTGGCGGGCCGGCTGGACGCGAGCCCGTGACCTGGTTCGACGACCTGCGGACCGACGAGCACGAGGCGTTCGAGCGGCCGCGGCGCCGGACCCGGCCGCGGACCAAGGACCGGCCGGACTACTCCGACGCCGAGATCGGCATGGTCGTGACGGTGGATCGGGGCAGGTTCCAGACCCTGATCGGGGACCGTGAGGTGACCGCGACCAAGGCGCGTCAGCTGGGTCGCAAGGGCGTCATCGTCGGCGACCGGGTTCGGGTCGTCGGCGACACCTCCGGCGACGAGGGCACCCTGGCCCGGATCGTAGAGGTGGAGGAAAGAAGCACCGTGCTGCGCCGGACGGCGGACGACGACGACCCGTACGAGCGCCCGATCGTCGCCAACGCCGACCAGCTGGTGATCGTCACCGCGCTCGCCGACCCGCCGCCGCGGACCGGGATGATCGACCGGATCCTGGTCGCCGGCTACGACGCCGGGATCACTCCCCTGCTCTGCCTGACCAAGGCCGACCTGGCCGCGCCGGACGAGCTGCTGGCGGCGTACGAACCACTGGACGTCGAGGTCTTCGTCACCTCTCCCGGCTCGGACCTGAGAGCGTTCTGGACCGCGCTGGCCGGACACCGGACGGTGTTCATCGGCCACTCCGGGGTCGGCAAGTCGACCCTGGTCAACGCGCTCATCCCGGGCGCGAAGCGGGCGATCGGCGCGGTCAACGAGGTCACCGGCCGGGGCCGGCACACCTCCACCTCGGCGATCGCGCTCGAGCTGCCGGCCGCCGCGGACGCGGCACCGGGCACCCGAGCGGGCTGGGTGATCGACACCCCGGGCGTCCGCTCGTTCGGCCTCAGTCACGTCAGCCCGGCCCGGATCATCGCCGCGTTCTCCGACCTGGCCGCGTTCACCCAGGACTGCCCGCGCGGCTGTACGCACGTCGAGGGCGCGCCGGAGTGCGGACTGGACGCGGCGGTCGAGCGGGGCGAGCTGAACCCGGAGCGGGTGGCGTCGTTCCGGCGGATGATCAGTTCCGGCCAGTAGCGTAAGCGGCATGTCCGCAGCGACCCGCCCTCCGCAGAACCGCCTGGCTCGCGACGAAGCGGCCTTCCGCAACCTGAACGACGACCTGCGGCTCGCTCACCTGCTCGCCGACGACGCGGACTCGATCACCATGAGCCGGTTCAAGGCGCTCGACCTGCACGTCACCGCCAAGCCGGACCTGACGCCGGTCACCGATGCCGATACCGCGGTCGAGCAGGTGCTGCGCAAGACGCTCGGCCGGGCGCGGCCGCGGGACGCCGTGCACGGCGAGGAGATGGCCGACACCGGCTGGGGGCCGCGGCGCTGGGTGATCGACCCGATCGACGGCACCAAGAACTTCGTCCGGGGGGTGCCGGTGTGGGCCACCCTGATCGCGCTGATGATCAACGACGAGGTCGCCGTCGGCGTGGTCAGCGCGCCGGCCCTCGGCCGCCGCTGGTGGGCCAGCCTGGGCGCGGGCGCCTACGCCGGCAAGTCACTGATGTCGGCCAGCCCGTGCCGGGTGTCCGACGTGGCGAGCCTGGAGGACGCGTCACTGAGCTACTCCTCGCTGGACGGCTGGGTCGAGGCGGGCCTGGGCCAGCCGTTCGTCGACCTGCTGCGGACCTGCTGGCGGACCAGGGCGTACGGCGACTTCTGGTCCTACATGCTGCTGGCCGAGGGCGCGGTCGACCTGGCCTGCGAGCCCGACCTCGCGTTGCACGACATGGCGGCCTGCTCGGTGGTGGTGACCGAGGCCGGCGGCGCGTTCACCGACCTCGACGGCGTACCCGGTCCGAACGGCGCGGGGGCCTATGCGAGCAACGGGCGGCTGCACGAGGAACTGCTGAGCCGGCTCGGCGGCGAGGCCGAGGAGTCCGACGCCGGGGCCGAGGACGTACCCGACGATCCGGGCGGTTTCGCCGGCTAGACCCGCCCGGACTTCCTCGGGCAGCCCCTCGCAGATCCCGGACCGGCACTGACAAGATGGCCCAATGGATCTCGTGCACCGCTTCAGCGTGCAGGCGCCGATCGACGAAGCCTGGTACGCCCTCAATCACATCGACCGGCTCGCGCCGTGCTTTCCGGGCGCGTCGATCGACTCCTTTGACGGCGACGACTTCTCCGGCTCGGTCCGGATCAAGTTCGGCCCGACGCTGAACTACAAGGGCTCGGGCACGTTCGTGGAGCGCGACGACGCCGCGCACCGGGCGGTGGTCGAGGCCAGGGGGTCCGACCTGCGCGGTGGCAGCGGTGTGCTCGCAAAGGTGTACGTCGAGATGTGGGAGAACGGCCGGCTCACCGATATCGAGATCAAGACCGACCTCGGCATCAGCGGCCGGCCGGCACAACTGGGTCGAGGCGTGATCGAGGACGTCAGCAACAAGCTGCTGCTGACCTTCGCCGACCGGGTCCAGGAAGGCTTCGAGGCCGGCATCGGGCGACCCGATTACGTCGCCCCACCGCCACCGCTGCCGCCGACCATGGGGCCCGAGCCCAAGCGGGCGGAGACCGCCGGCGCGGGCGCTGCGCCGGGCGGCCAGGCGGCGAGTGGGCCCGAGGCCGCCCCCGTCGAGCCGGCGGGCACCATCGGGCGACACCGCTATCCGCGGACCTCGCTGGCCGACGCGGGAGCCGCGCCGGCCGCGGCCGCCGGAAACGGCGCCAGCCGGCCCGCGCCCACCAACGCCCCGCAGTACGGCACGGCCTACCCGCGCGACGAGCCGGCCCTGAACGCGCTGACGACCGTGTTGCCGTCGGTGCTCAAGCGCTATGGCTGGGTGCTCGTGGTCGGCACCGCGCTGACCTGGCTGGTCGGTCGGATCCTGCGCAAGGGCCGCAAGAAGTCCTGACGCCGGCGGGCCGCGGACCGATCGGCTAGCCGATGATCCGCAGCCGCACCGTCTCGTCGAGGTTCTCCAGCTTCTCGATCAGCTCGGCCGGGAGTGGCCCGGCGATGTCGGTGACGACGTACCCCAGATCGCCCCGGGTGGACAGCGTCTGCCCCTCGATGTTGACCGCGGAGTCGGCGAGCACGCCGTTCACGGTGGCCAGCACTCCCGGCACGTTACGGTGCACGTGCAGGATCCGGCAGCGGCCGGGTACGGCGTCGGTGGCCTGCACGCTCGGCAGGTTGACCGACATCGTGGTCGTGCCGGCGGACACGAAGTCGCGCAGCTTGCCGGCGACGAACCGGCCGATGTCCTCCTGCGCCTCCTGGGTGGAGCCGCCGATGTGCGGGGTGAGGATGACGTTCGGCAGTCCCTGCAGGCTGGAGACGAACGGGTCACCGGCGGCCTTCGGCTCTTCGGGGAAGACGTCGACCGCCGCCCCGGCGATATGGCCGGACTCCAGGTTCGCCCGCAGCGCGCCGTGGTCGACCACGATGCCGCGACAGAGGTTGAGGAACAGGCTGCGCGGCTTCATCAGGGCGAACTGCTCGGCACCGAACAGACCGGCGTTGCCGGGCCGGCCGTCGACGTGCAGGGAGATGGTCTCCGCCTTGCCGAGCAGTTCCTCGAGGCTGTCGCAGCGCTGTGCGTTGCCCAGGGCCAGCTTGTCGGCGATGTCGTAGAAGTACACCCGCATCCCCAGCGCCTCGGCCACCACCGAGAGCTGGCTGCCGATGTTGCCGTATCCGACGATGCCGAGCGTGCGTCCGCGGACCTCGTGCGCGCCCTTGGCGGACTTGTCCCAGACGCCCCGGTGCAGGTCGGCGTTCTTGTCGGTCAGATGCCGGGCCATCGCGATGATCTCGGCGATGGCGAGCTCGACCACGCTCCGAGTGTTGGAGAACGGCGCGTTGAACACGACCACCCCGTTCTCGGCGGCCGCGGTCAGGTCGACCTGGTTGGTGCCGATACAGAACGCGCCGACGGCGACCAGGTCGGGCGCGGCCTCCAGCACCTCGCGGGTGACCTGGGTCTTCGACCGGATGCCGAGCAGCTGGACGCCCTCCAGGGCGACCGCCAGCTCGGCCTCGTCCAGCGCCCCCTTGACCGTCACGAGCTCGATCCCGCGCTCGGTGAGCAGTCGTTCGGCCTCGGGGTGGATGTTCTCGAGCAGCAGTGCCTTCATCGTTCCTCGTCGGGTGCGCGTTCGTGCTGGGTGTGCCTGGTCGGCAACGCCAGTCTAGGAACCCACATTCCGGCCCCGGCCGGATATCTCACCGCCGGAGCGTCCCACCTCCCCCCGGAAACTGTGCGGATCTGGCAGTCGCCGCCGGCGTGTCGCTGCAAGACGCGCACAGTTTCCGGGCCGGGGGGGCGGCTGGCCGGCGGTCAGGGGCGGGCGGAGGGGGCGAGGTCGAGGTACGACGGCCAGCGGCCGCGGGTCTCCGTGGCGAGCAGGGCATCGAGGCAGGCCTCGGTGAACACGTCGGCGGCCGCGACCAGCAGCGCGTTGAACGCGAGCAGACCACCGTACGGGTCAGTCAGGGGCGTCCGGCCCGAGGCGAGCGCGAAGACGGCGTCTCCGTCGAACATCGTGTGCATCGGCCGGATCGCCCGGGCCATGCCGTCGTGGGCGATCGCGGCGAGCCGGGTGGCCTGCGCCTTGCCGAGGGTCGCGTCGGTCAGCACGACCCCGATGGTGGTGTTCAGCGGCGGGCCGTTCCGCTGTGCCGCCTCGGCGAGCGCCCGGCGCTCGTCGTCGGTCGGGGTCGCCAGCCGCCCGGACAGGTCGCCGAGCAGCCGCCCGGTGGCGGAGTCGACCGGCGAGCCGACCGCGTTGACCACGACCGCGGCCGCCACCGACACCTCGCCGAGGTCGCGCTCGGCATAGCCGAAGCCGCCCTTCAGCCCGCCGCAGACCGCACCCGTCCCGGCGCCGACGCAGCCCCGGGCGGGATCGGCCGAGGCCGCCTCGAGCGCCGCGCGGCCGAAGGACGCATCCGGTCGCCGAGCCGGATCGCCGCCGCGGCCGAGGTCGAACAGCACGGCGCCGGGGACGATCGGTACGGCGAGTCCGGGACCGGCCGGCCAGCCCCGCCCGCGCGACTCCAGCCCGGTCATCACGCCGTCGGCCGCGGCCAGCCCGAACGCGCTGCCACCAGTCAGCACCACGGCGTCGACCCGGTCCACCATCGCCGTCGGGTCCAGCAGGTCCGTCTCGCGGGTGCCGGGCGCACCGCCACGGACGTCCACCCCGCCGGTGGCACCCTCCGTGGCCAGCACCACCGTCGTACCGGTCAGCCAGCCGTCCTCGTCCGCCGTGTGATGTCCGATCGCGAACCCGTCGATCATTCCCGCCCCGCCGGTGCGCGGGCTCCCCTCCCGGCGAAACTGTGCGCGTCTTGCAGCGACACGCCGAGGCGGACTGCAACTACTGCACAGTTTCCGAGGGGGTGGGCGTGCTCGCGGGGTCGGGGGCTCATCAGGTGCCGAACCGGGTGCCCTTGAATCCGGTGGCGATCGTCTTGCCGGCGCCGAGGGTGCCGGCGGACGTACCGAGGAACAGGACCAGCGAGCCGGTGCCGGTGCGGGCGATCAGGTCGGCGCGGCCGTCACGGTTCAGGTCACCGACCGAGGTGATCGAGGAGTACTTGGCCCAGCCGGTGCCGAGCAGCTTGGCGGACCGGATGCCGTTGCGGGTGCCCGCATACAGATAGAGCCGATCGCCGGAGCGGGCGACCAGATCCGGCATCCCATCGCCGGTCAGATCGCCGATCCCGCGGACCAGGTCCTGGCTCTTCCATCCGGTGGCGAGCCTGACCGAGGCGCGCCGGCCGGTCCGGCCGTCGCTCGGCAGCAGCCACAGCGTGTCCGACCTGGTCAACACCACCAGGTCGGGGCGGCCGTCCCGGCTGAGATCGCCGACCCCGGTCATCGCCCGGTAGTCGGTGTGCTGACCGAACACCACGGCGGCCGTGAGCGAGCCAGCGGAGGTCCGCAACAGCCGGACCTGATCGGCGTCGGTCCGGCCGAGGATGTCCTGGTAGCCGTCGCCGTTCCAGTCGCCCAGGTTGACGACGTTGGTGTAGTCGTCGAACCCGGAGCCGAGCGTCTTGGCTGTGCCCAGCCCGGCCGTACTCACCGGATAGCGACGCAGCGTGCCGTTCGCCGCGATGATCAACACTTCCGGCCCCCGCGCCGGTTCGTACGTCCGCGGGAACGCCGCGTACGCCGTGCCCGCCCGCCCCGCCGGTGTGCCAGCCGCACCGCCGAGGGTGAACAGCGAGGAGCGCAGCCCGAACGCCGACTTGAACGCCCCGCCGGTGATCGTCACCGTCTTCTTGCTGCCGATGATCTTCATCCGGGTGACCCGGCCGCCCCAGGCGCCGGACCCATCGCGGGTGGTGATCTGGACGCCGCGGACGGTGCCGACCGACCAGCGCTTGCCGATCGCTGCCGCGGTGATCTTCTTGCTCCAGGCCTGCGATTTGATCACGCCGTCGTAGGGATCGCTGTGTGCCTTCAGATATGCGTAGTCGCCCTTGGCCGTGGCCCCGCCGTTGGAGGAGGCGAACTGGGTCAGCGCGATGGTTCCCTTGTAGGTCAAGATCACGTTCGCCGTGGCCTGGGCGGCAGCGTTGCCGCGGGCGGTCTCGCGGACGCTCCGCTTGCCGCCGACCGTCCGGGCGTATCCGCTGTAGACCTGACAGGCGGTCGTGTCGCAGATGTCGTAGCCGCTGCTGGTGGCGCGGGAACGGAGCTTTGCCGCGTACGTCCGCGCGGCCACCGCCTGCGCCTTGACCGCCTCCAGCGCCCAGGACGTCGGCATCTCCGACGGGACCACCGAGCGCACGTAGTTCTCCATCGAGACCGTGTTGACGGTTCGCCCACCGGAGCCGCGTTTGATCAACGAGACGGTGCCGCGGTATTCCCGGCGCGATCCGCCGGGCATGATCACGGTAACGATCCCGGCCGAGTTCGACGCCGTCCAGGTGCCGGTGCCGAGCCCGGTCGAGCGCGCCTTCCAGGCCCCCGAGGACGTCTGGTACTGCAGCTTGTAGCCGCTGCCGGAGCGGCTGACCCGCCACGTCTTGTACGCCGACCCGGCCGGCAGCGTGTAGCTCTTGCTGCCCGAGGTGATCTTCAGGCCCTTCGCCGGCCGGAGCCGCAGATCGCTGTCGGAATCGGCGGTGACCCAGACCCGGATGGTCCGCTGGGACAGCGTGCTCCGGGTGGTGCCCGGGTAGTAGAAGGCCAAGATCTGCTGCCAGCGCTGGCCCTTGACGGCTGCGCCGTAGGCGCCGTACTGGCTCATCCCCCAGCCGTGGCCGAAGCCGCTGCCGCGCACGGTGAACGAGCCGGCCGCTGCCGCGACCGCGCTGTCGGCCACGGCGGCCGGCGGCGCGACCAGAGCGGCCGACGCGACCATCGCAGCGGTGCCTGCGGCCGAGGTGAGCAGGCGCAGCGGTGCGGCCTTCGTCCGGCGCATCGGTGACGGAGTCGTCGGCGGCATCGGCGTCCATCCTGTGCGGGGAAGTATCGGCAGGGAACTAATTGCAGACTGCCCCATGTCAACGCGACACGCCAGAGATTTGCAAGAAAGTGATGTGACCAATGTGAAGAAAGGGACGGTTCTGGCCGCTTCCCTGGCGGACCGTAGCCGCGAAGCCGGGTCAGCCGGCCGGCCGGCGCCGGCCGAGGTTACGGAGATTGCGCAGGTGCAGCTCGCGCAGCTCCTCGGCGAGCTCCGGCGCCGGGCCGTCGACCAGGACGTACGGCGCGATCGCCTGGACCGGGAGCGGGTTGACCGGCGACGGGTCGGTCAGGCCCGCCTCGGCGCGCCAGCGGACGTACTGCTCGGTCGAGCCGGCGTAGACGATCCGGGCCAGTCCGACCCAGGCGTGTGCCGCCGAGCACATCGGGCAGTGCTCCCCCGAGGTATAGACCGTCGACGCCGCTCGTTCCGCCGGCGTCATGGCCGTGGCCGACCAACGAGCCAGCTCGAACTCCGGATGGCGGGTCTGGTCGCCCCACTGTCCGGCTCGGCCCGCGGTCCGGTTGCGGTCCTCGTGCCGGACCACGCCGTCGCCGTCGACCAGCACCGACCCGAACGGCTCGTCGCCGGCCTCCAGCGCCTCCCGCGCCAGCTCCACACACCGGCGGAGATGGCGCAGGTCCTCCGCACCCAAGCTCACGACGCCGTACCGCCGTCGAGCGTCACCTCCCGACCCGCCTCCGCCGAGGCGTAGCAGGCATCGACCACGACGGCCCGCGCCATCGGGGTCACGCCGCGGTGCGCGGCATAGTCGCCGGACCGCACCTTGGCCAGGAAGTCCTCGACGCAACCGCGGTGTCCGCGATCCGGCGGCGGCGTGGGGTTCAGCTCGGCCGCCACACCCGAGATCTCGGTCCAGATCGACAGCTTGCGATAGGGCTCCTTCGGTTCGCCGCCCCACTCCACGCTGGCCCCGCCGTCGGCCCCGTAGACCGCCAGATAGCACTGGTCGTGCGGGATCCACTGCGCCCAGCTGGACTCCAGCAGCAGCGTCCCGCCGTCGGCCAGCCGGAGGAATGCGGTGGACAGGTCCTCGACGTCGAACTGGGCGCCCGGCGTGTCCCGGCGAGGGCCGTACGGCGACCCGCCCTTGCCGCGCGGCCCGAACTCGGCGTACGTCGCCGCCGTGGCGGCCCGCACCTGCGGCTCGCCCAGCAGGTACAGGGCCATGTCCAGCATGTGTACGCCGATGTCCATCAGCGGCCCGCCGCCCGCGGTCGCCGCCCGGGTGAACCAGGTGCCGAGCCCGGGGATGCCCTCCCGGCGCAGCCAGCCGGCCTTGGCGTAGTAGATGCTGCCGAGCAGTCCGGCGTCGATGATCTTCTTCAGGGCCTGGATGTCGCCGCGCATCCGGTGGTTGAAGGAGACGTCCAGCACCCGGTCGTTGGCCTCGGCGGCCGCGACCATGGTGGCCGCGACCGGGGCGGTCTCGGCCATCGGCTTCTCCGACAGCACGTGGACGCCGGCGTTGAGCGCGCCGATGGCGATCGGCGCGTGCAGCACCGTCGGGGTCGCGACGCTGACCACGTCCAGGTCGGCCTGCTCGATCAGCTCCTGCCAGGTGGCGACTCGGTGCTCGACGTCGTAGAGCTTGCCTAGCCTGGCCAGCGGCTCTGCCTCCATCCCGGCTATGCCGACCAGTTCGACTCGGTCCAGATCGGCGTACGCGGCCATGTGCTGTTGGCCGGCCCAGCCGAGCCCGACGACCCCGGCACGGAGCGGCCGTCCCTCACCCGAGGAGGCGCTCACGCGGACACCTCCGGCCCGCTGAGCCGGCCGGCGAGCAGCGGCCCCGGCTCGTTCCGGACCGCCGGCGGGGCGAAGTCGGCGCTCGTCGGGGCCGCCCACTGGACGCCGTTGGCGAGCACCCGCTTGATGTCGGGATGGTGATAGACCGGGTACTCCTGGTCACCGGGTGAGAAATAGAAGACCTTGCCCCTGCCGCGCCGCCAGCAGCAACCGGAACGGAACACCTCGCCGCCGCTGAACCCGGAGACGAACACCAGTTCGTCGGGCTCGGGGATGTCGAAGAACTCCCCGTACATCTCCTGCTCGGTCACCACGATCGGCTGCGGCACGCCGGCGGCGATCGGATGGCTCGGGGAGACCGTCCAGACCAGCTCGGCGTCGGCGGAGTTGCGCCACGACAGCGAACAGGTCGTGCCCATCAGCTTGATGAAGATCTTCGAGAAGTGACCCGAGTGGAGCACCAGCAGGCCCATCCCGCCGAGCACGCGCTGGTGGACCCGGTCGACGACCTCGTCCGAGACGCCGGCGTGGGTGGCGTGGCCCCACCAGGTGAGCACGTCGGTGTTGTCCAGCACGTCGGCGGTCAGCCCGTGCTCGAGCTGGTCCTGGGTCGCGGTCCGTACGCTGACCGCGTCACCGAGCAGCTCGCTCAACCCGGCGGCGATCGCCCCGTGCATCCCGTCCGGATAGCGCTGCGCCATGCCTTCACGGTCGCGTTCGCTGTGCTCGTGGTAGTTCTCGCCCCACACGGTGACCCTGATCGGTGAACTCATGCGACCCATCCTGCCGAAGTGGTCGCGACCGGCCGTGGGTGGATCGGACGTGGGCCGCCGAAATCCGACGACGATGACTCCCTCGTGCTGCGCCGATGATCAAGCCGAGCGTGATTGCGCCTCGCCAGCTCCGACGAGGGCGCATCCGTCGTCCAGTCAGGCGGCTGCCTCCTGCCCCACCGCCGCGACGAGCTCGTCGTGATGCGGCGCGTCGGCTGGATAGCGCGGCCGGCCGGCGCCGGCGGCGACCACCCGCGGCATCATCCCGGGCACGCTGAGCACCTCGGCCGGGGTCGCCAGCAGGTGTGCCACCGAGACGTGGGCGCGCAGCGCGTCCGGGTCGTGCAGGGCGGCCGTCGCCAGCGTGCCGGCGAGCGACCAGGCCGGGTCCGCGCTGACGTACGGCCGTCCGGCGAGGTCGGCGTCCATCTCGGCCAGCCGGTGCCGGTCGAAGGTCCGGGTCGCCATGCACCACGGCGCGATCCGGGTCTCGGTGGCCTCGTCGAACGCGGTCGCGAACGCCGCCCGCTCGGTCGCCGGCACGCCACGCAGAGTGTCCCGCAGCGTCACCGCGTGCAGCAGCCCGATGGTCGCCCCGCGGCCGAGGGCCGGATTCGTGCAGGCCCAGGCGTCGCCGAGGGGCACCAGGCCGGTGCAGACCGGCTCACCGTCCACCAGGTAGCGCCGGTAGCGGTCCTCGGTCGCGGCGAATGCCCGCACCCCGGTGATCGGCTCGCCGTCCAGCCAGGCGCCGATGCCGGGCACCAGCGTCATCGCCCGCGACCAGCCGTCGACCTCTCGCGCCCCGCGCAACGCGTGGTCGCGGGAGGAGGTGACCAGACCCACCCCCCAGGTCCCGTTGTCCGCGGGCAGGGTGAGCACCCCGTAGCCGGGCAGGAACTGCAGCATCGGCCGCTCCAGCGCCGGCAGCCCGCCGTCGGCGGAACGGAAGTGGCGGGTGTAGTAGACGAAGCCGGCGCTGTCCCGCTCCTCGTGCGGACGCCGGGCGCCGACCGCGGTCAGCAGGTCCGGCACCGCCGTCCGCCGGCCGGAGGCGTCGACCACCAGGTCGGCCCGGATCAGCTCTCCATCGGCGGTCCGGACCCCGGTCACGTGCGGCACCCTGCTGTCGTGCGCGGCGAGCAGTCCGGCGACCGCGCAGCCGCGGCGGATCGTCACGCCCTCGGCCCGCGCGGCGACGGCGGCCAGCGCACCCTCGACCACCGGTCGCCGGCCGGTGACCAGCTCGAACCGCTCGTCTCCCGGCCGCACACCGCCGGTCATCCCGGACGGGAACAGGTGCACCACGTTCAGCCGGGCGCCGCCCCGGTTCTCCAGCTCGACCAGCACCTCGGGCAGCTCGGCCGCCATGGTCTGCGCCCAGCGCCCGAGCATCAGATGCAGCTGGGTGAACTGGCTGACGCCGCGGCGCCTCCATCCGGTCCACAACCGCTCGGCGTCACCGTCCGGACCGTCCGGGTCGCGCTCCAGCACCGTCACCCGGTGACCGTCCCGGACCAGCAGCATCGCCGCCGACAGCCCGGTCAGCCCCGCCCCGAGGATCACGATCTCCGCCATTCCTCCACCCCTCCCGCGACGCCGCGACGGGTGCCGCGGTTCTGGTCAGGGTGGCCGGATCAGCTGCTCAGCCGACAGGTCGATCGCTGCTCACTTCTTGTTCACCGCGGGCCGGCTCGACCCTCAGCCCGGTCGCGCCGATCTCGACGCTCCACAGCAACTCGGTCAGCCGGTCCAGACCGCGGGACAGGTGTCGCCGGTAGGTCGAGAACGGCAGGTCCAGCACCTCCGCGGCGGCCTCCTGGGTCGGTGCCGGCCGGACGTAGGTCCGGTCGAGCACCCGGCTCAACACAGCGGTCCGCGGGTCGCGGCCGAGCTGGCGCACGCCCGCCACCAGCACGTCCCGCAGCCGGGCCTGCGACGCACCGTCCGGATCGGCGGCCAGCCGGGATCCGATCAGGGGACTCGCGCCCAGCAGATCGGGTCGCCGCAGATTCTGCAGGGCTGCCTTGACCGCCTCGCCGAATGCGGCCCTCGACAGCGGCGCCGGGCGCAGCAGCCGGGCCGGCGCCGGACCGGACTCCCCCGACAGCTCCCGCTCACCCATCAGCTCGAACCAGCGCTCCGGGGTGAGCCGTCGCCAGTCCACCCCGAACAGGGTGTAGTCCAGCCCGTCGTACGTCGTGGTCAGCACGGTGGTCAGCGCGAGGTAGTCGAAGATCGGCTCCCAGAACTCCGGGTCGGTCGTCGACACGAACGACCAGGCCAGTGGTTGGCTGGTCCACAGCAGGGTGGAACTGACCGAGCCGACGACCACCGCGTAGGGATCGCGCTCGTTCTCGTGTCGACCGCCGATGAATCGCGCCACCGAGACGTACTCCCCCGGCCTGGCCGGCGCGGCCGCCGCGACGAAGTCCAGCGCGGTGGCGGTGACCGGGTCCTCGGCCGGCGGCGGGACCGGCGGACCGTCCTGGCCGCCGTAGACGGCGTGGAAGACGAAGGCGTCGAGGCCGCCAGCGGAGCGAACCACGGACAGGTTCTGCGGCTGCGCCCGCAGCCAAGACCGGGCCAGCGCGGCCGTGCGCTCGCCCAGCGACCGGTCGATCATCGCCAGCACGCCCGCGTGGTCGGCGGGCCGGCCCGCGGCGACGAACGCCGCGCCCTGAGTCCGCATCGTCCAAAACGCCGCGGCGAGCGGGCTGCTCCGGTGCAGGAACAGCTTCTGGTGCGCCCACAGCCGCCGCTCGGCCTCGTCCTCGGAGCGCATCGCCAGCCAGGAGTGCTCGTGCATCAGCGCGTTCACCCGCCGGTACGTCGCCGGTGAGCGCCGTCGCAGGTCCGCGTCGAGGACGTCCCGGACGAGGTCGTGCGGATAGATGCCGTACGTCCCCCGGGTGATCCACGGACGGGTCTCCAGCCAGGTCCAGACCTCCGGCGCGTGCCGCCCGATAGCCTCGTCGACCAGGTCGGCGGTGGTCAACCAGGCATGCGCGCACAGCGCCATCGCCAGCGCATGGTCCTCGTCCGGCGCGTCGTCCACCAGCCGCCCGGCCAGGGCGGCGACCAGGTCCGGAGCGTCCGCCAGATCGTTCGGGAGGTCGCCGGCGACCATCGCCGAGGCCAGCATGGCGAGCGTCAACGGGTGACCCCGGCCGAGGTCGGCGAGCCGTGGACAGCGATCCTCGGCGACGCCGGCGCGGACCAGCAGCAGCCGGCTCTCGGCGTCGTCGAGCGGGTCCAGTGGCAGCGACGCGGTGACGGCCCGCCAGCCGGGATCGGTCCGCCAGGCTGCGGCCGGCGCCTCCCGCCCGGCGATCACCACGACCGCCCGGGACGGCAGCGAGGCGACCAGCCGGTCCCTGATCCAGCCGTCCAGCGCGGTCAGCCGCTCGTACCCGTCGATCAGCACCACCAGCGGCCCGCCCACGGTGCCCGCGGCCGACGCACCGCCCTCCGCGACCGCGTCCAGCAGCGCGTCCTGGGCCGGCCCGATGTCCTCGCCGTCCACGCTGACCACGACGCTGCCGGCGGCGCCGGCCAGGATCCGGAACTGCTGCAGCAGCGCAGACTTGCCGAGCCCGCCCGGGCCGTGCACGAACAACACCCGGGCCGAGGACGCGCCGCTGATCGCCTCCCGGAAGCAGGCGACCTCCTCCGACCGGCCGACGAAACCGCGGACCCGGGCGGCGTCCACGATGGTGGCGATGTCGTCAGGCATCGCACACCGGCGTACGCATGCGACCAGGGTAGGGCGGGAGCGCGCCGGCGGCATCCGGGTTCCGCGCTCGCTCGCCGGTCGCGGGGGCCGACCACGCGGCAGAGATGATGAGCGGGTGAGTGACAGCGGAGCAGGCGACGCAGGGACGGCAGGCACGGGCGGTTTGCGGCCGGACCCGTTGCCGGCGTTCCGCCGGATGACGTTGCGGGCGTACGACGTCAGCGAACGGACCGCGAAGGCCGGCCGTGCCTCGCTCGAAGAGCGCTACGAACGCTGGCGGTCGCGCTGGTTCATCATCGGACAGATCGCGATCACCGCCGGCATCGCCTGGTTCATCGCCACCCAGCTGCTGGGCCATCACCTCCCGTTCTTCGCCCCCGTCGCGGCGATCGTCACGCTCGGCGTCAGCTTCGGCCAGCGGTTCCGCCGGGCGGTCGAGGTGGCCATCGGCGTCGCGGTCGGGGTCGGCATCGGCGACATCTTCGTCACCATCTTCGGCAGTGGGGTCTGGCAGCTGGTGGTGGCGATCGCGCTGGCGATGTCGATCGCCACGCTGCTCGGTGCCGGCCAGCTGATGATCATCCAGTCCGGCGTCCAGTCCGCGATCATCGTCGCGCTGGCGCCGACCGCCGATCAGGCGTTCGACCGTTGGTTCGACGCGATCATCGGCTCCGGGATGGCGCTGCTGATGGCGATGATCGCCCCGAGTGCCCCGCTGCGGAAGCCGCGGCTGGTGGCCGCCGAGGCGCTGACCGACATGGCGGTCACCCTGGAGGAGGCCGCACGGGCGCTCCGCGACGGGGATCAGGACGCCGCAGACGCCGTCCTCGACCACTCCCGGCGGGGCGAGGAGGTGCTGCGCCGGTTCTCCGCTGCCGCCGCGGAGGGCCTTGCGGTGGTCCGCCAGTCCCCGTTCCACCGGCGCCAGCTGCCCAGCGTGATGGCATACGCCGATCTCGCCGGTCCGCTGGACCACGCCAGTCGCAACCTGCGCGTGCTGGCCCGCCGGTGCGTGGTGCTGACCTGGCGGCGTGAGCCTCCGCCGCCGCGGACGTACCTGGACCTGATGGACGAGCTGGCCCAGGTGATCCGGTTCATGGCGACCGAACTCGGCGCGCGCCGGCTGCCCACCAAGGCTCGCGACCGGCTCGCCGCCGTCGGCACCGCGAGCTCGCACGTCGAACTGGTCGACTCGATCTCCGGTGTGGTGATCCTCGCCCAGCTGCGCTCGATGATCGCCGACCTGCTCGAGCTGACCGGGATGGACTACACCGAAGCCCGGGAGCTCATCCCGGAGATGGACTGAACGGCGCTGCCTGACAGGCGAGGCCGACCCGCAGTGAGGCTGGTCACACCTGACCCGTCGGTGGCGGAACGGATTTGGCTTCGCTGAAACGTTGACGTAATGTTCTCTAGGCCGACGCGGGGTGGAGCAGCTCGGTAGCTCGCTGGGCTCATAACCCAGAGGTCACAGGTTCAAATCCTGTCCCCGCTACTTTTGGAAAGTGGCTCTGACTAGGTGAAATATCCCTCGGAGCCACTTCGCATTTGCGGACCGGGCAACATATGGGCAACTTCGGCGATTGTCAGCCCCCGAGCCGCACTTGCGCAGCGTCACCGATCCACCGCGATGTTGGTACTGGTCGAGTGATGCGCGCGCCTGCCACGGGCCAGGCGTGTGAATTCCAGCAAACATGACAACAGTCGCTCGAAGGTGCTTGCGTCGCGCAGCGTCCTGCGCAACGCTTGTCAACAGATCCGACCTAGGCCCAACACCTGGCCCTACCACCCAACCCGGTGGCTGCGGCTTCCGGGAGGTGCAACTCCCGGAAGCCGGAGGGGAAGCGTCACCAGACCGTCTCTGGCGGTTCTTGCCTTCGATGGGCGCTCCCCCGACCGTTACCTAGGCACTGATACCCACTTCCACGAGATCAGTGAACGAGCCGGAGGACGGATGCCCTTCGGTGGTCGTTGGGTCGTCGGAGGTCTCGCCAACCGGCGGCGGAGCGAACATGTCGCCGACCTTCTGCAGACGCTTCTTCTCCACAGCACGATACAAGGCCGTGTTCACAGCGTTTCGCTTGTTGCTCATGGTTTGCGTCCCACCACGCAACTCCATCTGATCTAGGACCTGATCGCGGGTCATCGGATGGCCCGCCTCTGTCACAATCGCTATCACCAAGTCCGTGGAACGAATCCTCTTCCGCGGTGAGGGTTCTGGGCCGTCGTCCGCAGGCAGAGCAAGATCAGAACGTTCGTTCTGAGACCACCCTTGGCGATCTGGCAACGACGGAAGCTCTGATTGGGCTGGTGCCGGGGACGCGTCCGGTGTTTCGGCACTACTGTTCTGCGCCGCCTCAGCCGTGGGCTGTTCCGACGTAACTCCGAGCAGGGAGCGTAGTGCGTGGACGGCCTGATTCAGCTGATCTGCGCGATGTCGCGCCGCAGTCAACTCCTCAGAGAGCGCCGTCACACGCGCATGAGCCGCCGCCGCCTCGGGTTCAAGCTTCTGGAGGGAAACGCGAATCGCGTCGTCATCGGACACATCCACCAGTATGCCTCACAGGTCGCCACAACACAACCACATCCGACACAACGCGTCAGCCACGTGCACGGTACCTAGGTCCTATGTGTGCTAGGTACCTAGGTACCTATGTGGACGGTAGGTGGCCGTCATCGTTGCCGTTGCACCGGCCTGAGGTGGATTGAGACGCACACGCGCCGCAGGCATCGCCTGAGACGCACTCGTCGGTACGCGAGATGTGTGGGAAATCTCGGCGTGTCGCTAAACCAGCGTGGGAAGGCACCCTGCGTCCCCACCCACGCCAGAATCGCGCGCGGCGTCGTCATATTCGTCCAAAAGCGGTGCCCACCGTCCAGACCCACGGCACACGTGGGCGTGACGACGCTCAAAGGCCATGCACGTGGCGATGGCGCCGGCGTCTGCCGAGCCGGTCATTCGTTGGCGGTGCGAGCAGCCGATAACGGACCTGTCGAACAATGCGGTGGACCTAGGGCACCGGGTGGACCTGGCGACGGCGGAGCCGGGCGCACCGACGCCGGGGGCGTTGGAAGCATCGGGCGTGCAAGCGGGCGTCGGGAATGGCGCTTGCGCGGGAGACGATGCGGCGCCACGGGTCAGGGTCGCCGCATGCGAGTCCTCAGACTGCCTTACCGCGCGGTCACGCGGAGTTGCGAGTTTCGTTCGGGGTTCATGTCAACCTCAGACAAACAACCTGAGAGGACTCGTTACCCATGCCTGGATCGCTCCGTATCGGACGCTTCCGACTGTCCAACCGTTCCGCCTCGTTGCGGGTCGGCGGCGGCCCCGTGTCGTACACACACCGAACCAACTTCCACAGCCGCAACCGCAGCGCTGGCGGCGGCGGGTCGGTGTTGGGCGGCTTGCTGCTGGTCGTCGGCGTCATCGTGCTGCTGGTATGGATCTTCTGATGGCTGAATTCCCGTTCTTTCGCGCGGGCGACTACGTGGCCGCCACCTACACCGACGATGGCGTTGGCAGCACTCGGGCGCACACGACAATCGGTGTCGTGTACGAGCACATGGATTGCCTGAGGGTCGGCAATGACATGCTGTACATGCTGGACCATCGCTTTTACGACCCAGAGCTGACTAACCTCACGGTTCTCTTCGCCGCACCGGCCGTCCCACGGCGGCCTGAGCCGGTAGTGCCGTACCCGTTCGCACCGGACGACCGCTTGCGCTAGTGCGGTGCTGAGCCACCGGCGCCATACGAGATCGGCACCGATCTCGGATGGCGCCATGTGCGGAGCCACCCGGCCGGGATACTCAAACCATGACCGCAAAGGACCCGCGCAGCACGAGGGCGTGGCGCAAGCTGAAAGCGATGCACCTTGCCGAGGCGGCGTCGTCGTCTGCGCCGCTAATCTGCTGGCGCTGCGAGCTACCAATCGAACCCGGCCAAGCGGTAGACCTCGGCCACCTCACCGACCAGGCGTTGGCCGAACCCGGCATGCCGGTTCGGGTCGCGCTGGAACACCGAAGCTGCAACCGGGCCGCCGGGCACGCGTTGTCGCGGGAACTGCTCCGCCGACCGCGAGTGCAGAACACGGCATGGATAACCACCGAACTGCGCGTAACCGACCGGGAAGGTTAAGCCTGACCCACATCGGAGCGCCGGCGGGCGAGGGGCTCACAGCGGCCTTCGTAGTGCGCCGGGTCGCTAGTCGTCTGATCCGAACCTGTCGGTTGGCCAAGATGTGGGTGTGACGCTGAACAGTGGCGGAAACCTAGCCGATGGTTCTACAGTGTTTGTGCCGTATACGAAGCTCGGGGGAAGTCGAACGGAGACTTCCATGCGCTTGAGTCGAGTCCTCATTGCCCTCATCTGCGTGCCTGCCTTCGCCGTGGCCGCCTGTTCTACTCCGGCCACCAATATCGAAGCAGGCGACGGTCCAGCGAATGAACAGAGTCCTGGATCAAACGGCGAGCCGGCCGCCGGTCCGACAGAGGGCGAGCCGGGCGCCGGCGAATCTACCGAGCCGGCGAGCAAGACGGCCGATTTCCACCAGAAGTACACATATGAAGATGGCGTGGAAGTGGAAGTGATCAACATTAAGCACGGAAAGGTGTCCCGTGCGGACGCGGAATACTCGGAGCCAGAAGCGAAGGCCGGTGACGCCTATGCAACATTCACCGTCCGCGTTCGGAATGGCTCCAAGGCGAATCTTGACGCTTACGCGTCGTGGACCATGACCTACGGACCCGACGGAACGCAGGCAGAACAGCCATACATCGCAAGCCAGCGAGTGGAAGATAAGGACATGTCTGGCAAGATTCTTCCAGGCAAGAGCAAGACGGCTTCGGAGACATTCGCAATTCCTGTGAAGTATCAAACGAACCCAGTGCTCGAATTCAGCTTTGACTATGAGCATGAGCCTGCGATTTTCACCGGGTCCATCAGATAGGACCTATGGTAGTCGGCACATCCGGCGATTTCAGTAGAAATACGGCTAGAGGAGTCTTGCTCACTGTGGTCGGTGTCGGCGGTGTTTTGGCTGGTCGGTAGGGGTTTGGGTCTGACAGGCTCGGAAATGCGGTGTCCGGTCCGCTCGGGCAACATACGGGCAATAGCGCTGCCCGTACATGCCTATTGTTGCATACGCGCCGAACCGGTGAAAGTCCTAGTCAAGCCAGGATTGCGTACCTCTGCATACTCGTGCGGAATGGCAATCGGAAACATTCAAATCCTGTCCCCGCTACAACACGGAAACCGCCTCGGACTGGGTCAAATACCAGTCCGAGGCGGTTTTGCTCTTCCGGCCGTGCAACGTCCATGGAATCTGCCTCCCAGCCGCCGGAGGACCCGACGCCTCCACCACACGCTCCGGCGGCGTGATCCGGTCCGAGATGGACGAGGCCGAGTCGCGGTGAGCAACGACGCCGAGGTCAGGTTCTGCGGTGACTCGCCAGACCGGCGAGCGATCCTTTGCCCGACGGGTGGACCTTGGCGCCCGGCCGTCGGTTGTGCCCGACGGGCCAGAGCCGAAGCTGGAGCTGACGTGTGTCGGAGGATCCGATCAGCTCGGCGCCCCGGTTGCTTTGCGTTGTGGGCCGGATGGGCGCGCTGAGCGGTCGTTCGTCGACCATCCGCAGCCCCGTCGAGCCGCCCAGGCCGAGGACCATGAAATGTGCCCGGAAGGTCCACACGTCCTTGTCCTCGACGTCGCCGACGGGCAGGGTGGCGGGGTCGATGTCGATGGTGAAACTTCGGGTCAGTCCGTCGCCGTGGATACCCGCGAGCAGCGTGAATCGTTCACCAGTCGTGGGGCTGATCAGCTCCAGCGTCGGCGTCGCTCGGATCAGGACATCGTTGAAGTTCTGGCTATCGACATCTGACAAGAGGATTCGGAGCCGGGCGATGCTGTCACCGTCGGCACGTGCGTCGCGGTCGTTCAGGCTGATCATGCCGCTGAGTTGCAGGGTGCCTGCGCGCCAGCCGGCTTGGAGGACTTCTGCGTCGACGCGCCAGCGGTCGATCGCGGCGGCACGCTCCCAAACCTCTGCCAGCGTGCCGGCGACCACGGCACGCCCCACCGGCCGGTCGATCGGGTCGAGCCGGGCGACGACCCCGTCGCCGAAGTGGGCGGCCGCGACCCGTTGGGCCGCGTCGAACAGGGCCGCCGCGTCGTGCGGTCGACGAGTCAACAGGTTCTGCCCGGTGAGCCGGTTGACCATTTCGACCCGCAACCAACGCGTCAGGAGCCGGTCACGGAACGGTCCCGGCTCGGTTCGGCGTTCGACCACCCCGACGGCCTCCTCGAGACTGGTGAAATAGGACCCCCAGTGGGGTGGCTGCGCGGACGCGCTCGACGGCCAGCGGGCGTGAAAGTAGCAGACCTGGTCTGCGTAGATACTGATCACGCCCGCGTGCAGGTAGGCCTCCGTGACGAAGAGGTGGTCCTCGAGTCGCCGGCGGCCCTCGGCGAACCGGAGGTCATGGACGCGCAGGAACTCGCGGCGGAACAGCTTGTACACGTTCAGCGAGTCCATCAACGGTGTGTCGGCCAATGTCGCGACCGGCCGCGTCTGATCGAACACGACGCGTGGAACCGGTCGGCCGATGCCGGCCATCTTGCCCAGGACGATGTCGGACCCGTTCTCGACGGCGAAACGGTGCAACACCTCCAGCGCGTACGGAGCCAACCAATCGTCGTGATCGCAGAAGAACACGTAGTCTCCACGCGCCTCCTCGATCCCGCGGTTGCGAGGTTGCCCAGGCCCGCCGGAGTTCGGCTGGTGGATCACCCGGAACTGCGGATGACGTTCCGCGGTTCGGTCGAGTCGGGCGGAGCTGCCGTCGGTAGAACCATCGTCGACGAGCACCACCTCGTAATCGGCAAGGTTCATCGTCTGCTCCGCCAGTGACTGCAGGCACCGCCGAAGATGTTCGCCCGGGTCGCACACGGGGACGATCACACTGACCTTCATGCGCCGAAGCCTGGACCGATTGGACTGTGATCCGGCTGAGGACGCAGCCAGGGCCGACAGTCTGCTCAGCGGCGGATTCCCCTGCGCACAGCCACGTCTCAGCGTTGAAGGATCACTCTCTGGATGACGACGACAACCGCGAACTCGCCGGAGGAGGCAGCAGTGAGCACGACCTCATCGATCGGCCGCGTTCGTGTCCCATCGCCCCATCCATCCTCGCCGGATCGGCGCAGACCCAAGCGCCGCCACGCGCGGATGTCGAAGTCACGTCCGCCGATCGCCGTCGTCGTGCTCACCCGCTACGACCGTCCCACCGAACTGGCCCGCGCACTGGCCTCCGTACAGTCCCAAGACACCCCGGCTCAGCTCGTACTCGTCGCGAACGGCGCCTACGAGCCCGGCTTCGACCAGCCCGACAAACTGATCATGCTGCACGAGAACGTCGGCATTCCCGCCGGCCGCAACATCGGAGCCGAGGTCGCCGACGCACCGTTGATCATGTTTCTCGACGACGACGCCGAACTGCTCCATCCCCAGATCCTGGCCGAGATCGTGCGCCGGTTCGACGCCCATCCGAGCATGGGCGCAATGGCCCTCCGCCTGATCGACGAGCACGGAACAAGCCAACGACGTCACGTCCCCCGGGTGGGCGGCAGAACCGCCCACAAGTCGGGCAAGGTCACCTACTTCGTGGGTGCCGCCTGTGTCGTGCGGGCGTCGGCCTTCAACTCCGTCGGACGATTCGATGCTCGATTCTTCTACGCCATGGAGGAGTCGGACCTGGCCTGGCGTCTCCTGGACGCCGGATGGTCAATCTGGTATGCCGCCGACCTGACCGTCTACCATCCACGCACCACGCCGGCCAGACATCCCGGCTACGCGCGACTGACCGCACGCAACCGCCTTTGGATGGCCTGGAGATCGCTACCAGCACCGCTGGTCGTCGCCTACCTCGGGGTCTGGACCGCGGCAGCAATTCTTCGCGGCGCACCCGTCCGCGACGTGTTCACCGGCTACCGCGACGGCTGGCGCGCCCGACCGCAACGGCACCCGATCAGATGGCGCACCGTCGCAACGATGAGCCTCCTCGGCCGGCCCCCCATCCTCTGACTCGGCCCAGCACCTCCCCACCGCACCCGTCATTCACTAGGGCGCTGAGTAGGGCGCGCCGGTCGCGGGGCCCCAGTACGGGCCAGGCGTACGGCGGATCCGAGTTCCGCGGCCCCCGGCCACGGCACGGATTCCGCGAGGCTCAGGTCGGGCCGCATCGGGCGCCACCGGCTCGACGCTTTCGGGGGTGACTCCCGATCGGTAGCGGACACTAACGTGGGCTCATGGGCCTGAGAGAGAAGAAGGCAGCGCAGAGCCGGGACCGCATGGTCAGCGCCGCGATCGAGTTGTTCGAGCGCGACGGCTACGACGCGACGACGATGGAAGAGATCGCGGCGCGGGCCGACGTCGGCACGACGACCCTGTATCGCTACTTCCCGAGCAAGGATCTCCTGTTGCTCGACGAGCTCGCGCAGGTGCTCGACCTCGCTCCGCACCTTCGAGCGCGCCCCGAGGACGAGGACCTGGAGACAGCGCTCGGCCGGGTGCTGCTGACACTGGCGCATACCGTCGACGATCCGCGGCGCAACATCGCGGCGACACGGCGGCTGATCGACAAGTCGCCGACCCCGCGCGCGAAGCTGTGGGACCTCTTCTTGAGTGCACGCGAGAGTTTGGAGGTCGCGATCGGCGAGCGACTCGGGACACCGCCGACGTCCCTGAGCGTGCGGGTGACCGCTGCACTGACCCTCGAACTGGCGCAGATGATCGATGAGATGAACGGACGGAGCCCGGGGACGCGCGAGGAGATCACCGCGTCCGTGCTCACTCAGCTCGCCGACGCGACGATCCACCTTCCGCGCATGGCGGCCCGCTGACGGACTGGCGGGTGAGACGCCCGACCAACTCCACTCTGCGCCGTCCGACAGCGCCGTCCGAGAGCGCCGTTGACAGCGTTCGAGCGCTCGCCTAGGCTCAATCTGGTAGTCACTACCACTTTGGAGTATCTGTTACTTAGTAGTCACTACCAATCTCACAATCAGGAGTGCTCGTGACCCGTCCATCGACCACGCGCCGGCTACCGATCGACGGCTTCGAACTCGCTCACCGTGAGATCGGACTGGCGCCCACCGATCTGGCGCACGGCGACCAGGCCTGGGTGCCCGCCGTCGTCCCTGGCGGCGTCCACGAGTCCCTGCTCGCGCTCGGCACGATCCCCGACCCCTACGTCGACCGGAACGAAGACGCGGTCAGGTGGATGGAAGAGCGCGATTGGTGGTATCGGACGACCTTCGACTCGCCGCCAGACCTGCGGCCCGGCGCCGGTACTCGACTCGTCTTCCACGGGCTCGACACGGTGGCCGACGTCTGGCTGAACGGCGAACTACTGGGACACCACGAAAACATGTTCCGTCCCGCGGAGTACGAGATAGCCGAGCTGCTGCGAGCGTCGAACGACCTGCTCATCCGCTTCTCGCCGCCCCTGGCGGGGCTCTCCGCCTCGCCCGCGAGCGTCGCGCAGCTGCAGCGCGTCGCCGCCACCTTGATGCCCGACCTCGATGCTGACGTCGACGTCAGCGGCTTCTCACCAGATCTCACCGTCGCCACCCAGCGCCGCAAAGCGACGATGTCCTGGGGATGGGACTTCGGCCCCAGGGTTCCCTCCATCGGCATCTGGCGGCCGGTGGAACTGATCATCACACCGTGCGCCCGCATCACCGGACACCACGTACGCACCGACGCCATCGACCACGACGCCGAGACCGCGGAACTCACCGTCCTGGTCGAGGTCGAGACCGGTCCGGCCGCGGGAACGCTGCACGCGAGCATTGAGCTCACCTCGGCGACGGGGCGGAGTCATCACATCACGATCCCGGTCCGCGACGGCGTGGCCGAGGGGCACATCACCGTCGACGACGCCGAGCTGTGGTGGACCCACGACCTCGGCGACCCGTCGCTCTATCAGGTCCGCATCGAGCTCGGCACGGACGAGGGTCCGTGCGATGTCGTGACCGATCGCATCGGTATCCGTACCATCGCGGTGAACCGGGCCCCGGACGCCGAAGGCGGCCGGCTGTTCCAGTTCGTCCTCAACGACGTGCCGGTGTTCGCCCGCGGCGCGAACTGGCTTCCAGCGAGCATGTTGGTCGGCTCCGTTACCCCCGAACGCCACCGCGAGCTGATCTCGCTCGCCCGCGAGGGCGGTATGACGATGCTGCGGGTATGGGGTGGAGGCGTCTACGAGCACGATGGGTTCTACACCGCCGCCGACGAGGCCGGGGTGCTGATCTGGCAAGACTTCATGTTCGCCTGCGCCGACTATCCGAGCGAGGACGCCGGGCTGCAGCGGGAGGTGCAGCTGGAGGCCGAGTACCAATTACGGCGGCTCCGCAACCGCGCCAGCCTCGCGCTGTGGTCCGGGAACAACGAGGTACACCTGCTGCACGGATTCGCCTATCAGGAGTACGAACCCGGCAACTGGGGCTGGCACTTCTTCCACAAGATCTTGCCCGAGACCGTACGCCGGCTGGATCCCACGGCGACCTACTGGCCGGGCAGCCCGTGGGGTGAGGACACTCCGGAAGGGTTCATGGCCGTCAACGGCGTGCTCGACGGGGACCGCCACGCCTGGGAGGTGTGGCACGGCTTCGATGCCGGCGCGGGCGGCGGTGAGGAGTACGCGAGCGTGGGCGAGGCCCGTCACTTCCGGCGGTATGCCAGGGATCGCGGGCGGTTCATCAGCGAGTTCGGCATCCATTCCTCTCCCGCGCTGTCGACACTGCAGCGATGGCTACCGGCCGCCGAACTGGCCATTCACAGCCCGTCCTTCGACGCGCACAACAAGGACCACCCCAAGGACAAGGGCGACGCGCTGCTCGAGGTCGTCACCGGCGTGCCGACGACGATCGAGGAGTACGTCGACTTCACCATGGCCTCGCAAGCCGAGGGGATGAAGTTCGGCATCGAGCACTACCGACGTCGCCAGCCGATCTGCAGCGGCACGCTGATCTGGCAGTTCAACGACGTGTGGCCCGGCATCACCTGGTCGCTGGTCGACTACGACACGGTGCCCAAGGCCGCCTACTACGCGACCGCGCGCGCCTACGCTCCCGTCCTGGCCAGCTTCGTGCACCACGACGGCGAGCTGAGCCTGTGGGTGTCCAACTCCGGCAGGACGCCGGTCTCGACGACGGCGACCCTGTCGCTCCGCGGGTTCGACGGCTCACGGCTCCTGCAAGAAGACGTCCCGGTGCGGATCGCGGCGGCCACGTCGGAACGGGTATGGGCAGCTCCCCTGAACGGCTCGACGCAGACGTATGCATGGGTCGGCAGCGAAGACGGAACGTTTCCCGACAATCGGCTGTTCTTCACCGACGTGAAGGACCTGCCGCTACCGGACGCAGAACTGCGGACCACCGTACGCGTGACGGGCAGCGCCAGCGCGGAGGTGACGATCGAGGCCGACCAGTTCGCGTACCTGGTACGCGTCACCTCGACGCATCCAGCCGCCCGGTTCAGCGACAACTACTTCGATCTCACGCCCGGTCAAACACGCACCGTCCGAGTCACCGACCTGCCTCGTGACTTCGACCCCGCCGACCTGACGGCAGCCAGCTATGTGGGGGCGGGACGATGAGCCGGGACAGCCGAGAGGGCTCCAAGGCTGGATAGCGCGGGTACGGCGTCGTAGTGGATCTGCCTACAGGCAGTGGAACCCACCTCAGGATGCAGGTCGCGATCGCAACCGCAGCACAACCGTTATCGCCAGGATGATCGTGCCGATGGATTCCACCACCAACGTGGTGGGCACGAGTTTGAAGGTCAACACCTCGTGAATGCCGAACAGCCCGACGGTCAGCGCCAGCACCAGCGCGAGCAGCGTCCCCGCCATGAACAGGAGACTCGCCATGAGGGCCAGCGTCAGTAGCCGAGCCCTCAGCACGAGGACCGCGATTGCCAACACGAGCGCGCCAACCGCGTTGAGCACGAACAGCGCGCCGAGGAGGTCGCCGACCCCGTAGAACACGAGGTAGAGATGGATCCCGCCCATCAGCACGAGCACGAGCGCACTGAGCACTCGCCAGGTCATCAGTGTGCGATCGCGGATACCGAACGAACGGACCGATCCGGTTGACGTCGGCTGCGATGACATGTCCTCACCTGCCCCATTCTTGGGCCGCCGAGAGCACAGCCCTCTCCACATCAACACGAATCAGCCGACGCGAAAGTTCATCCTCGTCCGGCTGACCGCCACTGCGGCAGTTGTCAGGTGCCGTCGCGCGCCGGTTGATTCAGGAACCAGCGATGCCCGAACGGGTCGCGGAAGACGGCCACGCGGCCCACGGGCGGGCTCTCCTCGGGACCGCGATCCATGGTGGTGCCGGACTTCACGATGCGAGCGGCGAGCGCATCGACGTCGTCGACGGTGAGATGCAGGCTGACGCAGGCGCCGCGGTCGGGGTCGGGCGCTGCCACGCCGGCGGATTCGAACTCGTCCGACATCATCCACCGTGCTCCGGCTACGGTCAGCTCGCAGTGCCCCACGTGCCCGTCCGGCATCACGATCGGGTCGAAGGTCACCTCGGCGCCGAGAACGTCGACGTACCACTGGATGGCGCGACGGCAATCTGCCACACAGAGGTAGGGAGTGAGTTCGCTCATCCAGGAGTCTCCTCGTGATCGGGCACGGGCAGGGACGACTCGAACGACCGAGGCGGCCCTCTCGATCGAGCTCGTGTCCTCGCGAACAGCGCGGTACGGCTGTTTTGACCTTAGCGTCAGCCGGCGACGCTGGAGGCACGGCTGACGCGTCCAGAGTCCGCGAGCACCGCCGGCTGGAGGACGCTGACGTGGTGATTCAGGGCAACCGGGTGCTCCACCTGCGCTATCGAGTGCGCCGCTGACCGATCAGGGCCGAACGACGAGATGCGCCTGCGCTGGGCTCTACGGTTGAGTGGTGACCGCAGACGGCGAGCCAGTGTGGCCGGTAGACCTCGGCGAGGTCAGGCTTTGGCCCAT
Source organism: Microlunatus ginsengisoli (assembly GCF_039537205.1). Lineage (NCBI taxonomy): Bacteria > Bacillati > Actinomycetota > Actinomycetes > Propionibacteriales > Propionibacteriaceae > Microlunatus > Microlunatus ginsengisoli. The sequence goes on from NZ_BAABAB010000016.1 coordinate 93,055, forward strand.
GGAGGGCGACGACGGGCCGCTCCTGCAGGAACTGTTCGACGATCTTGCCGACTTTCGCACACCCTTCGGGGACCCGGGGTCCGCGGACGCGGTGAGCACCTTCCTCGCTCTCCCCGAAGGCCGGGACTACGACTCCAAGCTGCTGCTCGGCATCTGGCGAGACTGTGGTCTGGCGGGCGCACTGGACTGCATCACGGGCTATCCGACCAGAGCCGAGTGGACCATCGGTCTCCTCGTGGTTGCAGACCGGCATCGTCGCCGCGGCATCGCCGGCGCCGTCCTCGCCTGGCTCGAGACCACCGCCGCCGACCACGGCGCGACCATGCTGCGGGCGGTGATCCGTGCGGACAACAATGACGGCATCACGTTCGCGATGTCACACGGCTACCACTCAGAAGGCGGTCCCGACGCACCTCCCGGAATCGTGGTGCTCGCCAGACCCCTCGCCCGCTGATCGCCCGATGCCGCTAAGCCGGCGCCGGCGGCACCCTCATCGCGGGCCCGCTCCCACGACGGTGCATCTTCGCAGGTATCCCAGGTCTGGAAGTACGTGTTCGGCGGAGACACCTCGGCCTCGTCCGGCGCGATCGACCGTGACAGCTGACGACCACCTCACCGGTTCAGCTGTTCTCGCGCTTGCCGCGTCCGGCCCGGGCACCGCCGGCGGCCCGTGTCGTTGATGATGTGACACCGGACTCGGGACCCGTGGCCGGGCGCGGCAACTGCCACCCGCTTCAGCGACGCCGTCGATCACCGACCCTCGTCGTCGGGAACCGATTCATCGGAACCGGTGCTCGCCGCGATGGAGGTGACGAGGGCCTGGAACTCGCTGAGCAGCAGATCCTCGTCACCGAGCACTAGGTCCAGGAACTGCTCAGCGGCTCGGCGTGGATCGTCGGAACCATCCGGATGGATCACGGGATGCATCGTCGCGACCCATCGGTCAGGCGTTGATGGCCTGGGCATTCCCGCTCTCGTGGCTCACCGAGATCTTGCGAGGCTTGGCCTGCGCCGCGACCGGAATCTCGAGGCCGAGCACGCCATCGCGATAGCTGGCCGCGATGTGCTCGGTGTCGAGATTGTCGCCGAGGATCAATTGCCGACTGAAGACGCCGCGAGGGCGCTCCGCAGCGATCAGCTCGACGTCCTCGGCTCGGACTGATCGTTCGGCCCGAACGGTCACCACATTGCGTTCGACGTCGAGATCGAGCGACTCCGGGTCGATTCCCGGCAGGTCGAACTCGACATGGAACATGTCGCCGTCTCGCCAAGCATCCATCGGCATCACCGAGGGACGAGCGAGCGTGCCGTCGGCGCCGAACACCTGCTGGGTGAATCGGTCGAGTTCACGGAAGGGATCAGTGCGCATCAGCATCGGGTTCACCTCCATCGTGTCGTTTCTGATGCTCCGGCTGGACCACAGACCCGGATGGATCTATGGCATGCGCTATAGATTTTATGTAGCATAGACGACATGTACAGGCAAGAGGTGCGGTGAGAAAAGTCGACGACAACGCGGAGGACGACAGCACGGACATCGATCGGCTGCGTGGCGTCTACGGCATCTCGGTCGCCGCCGAACTGGTGGGGACCGGTGTGCAGAACCTGCGATCGTACGAGGCACGCGGCCTGCTCGAACCGGAGCGCACCAGCGGCGGCACCCGCCGCTACAGTTCCGCCGACCTGGACCGACTGCGCCGCATCGGCGACCTCCTGGCCGGCGGACTCAATCTTGCCGGGATCCGAATGGTCCTCGACCTCGAGGCGAGGAACGAGGCTCTCGAGAGCCGCAACGCGACCCTCGAGGCACAGCACGGCCGGCCCTCACGACCACCCTCCCACCGCTGAGCGCGGCGACGGCCGAACTGGCCCGCCGCGAGGAGCCATGAGGCGCGCCATCACCCCGACCAGCCGAGTCATCCGACCGACGTGACGACCTCGAACAGGGTCGGGAAGCTGGGAAACTCCTGCCAGCCGGGTTGTCCGACCAGCCGCCGGAACTCCTCCGTTGCGTGCGCCGCGCGATAGTCGGCCTGGCAGGCCCAGTTCGCCACGTTCACCCAGCGATGGGTGGCATCCGCGCTGACCGCCCGGTGGAGTCGTAGCGACACGAATCCCGGACGAGCCACGAAATACTCGCTGGTGCGCGTCCACATCGCCTCGAACTCCTGATCCCGAGACGCCGGCACCACGAACCGGTTCATCAGCGTCACCGGACCGGTCACGCTCGCTGCTGTCGCGGCCGCAATCCTCGAATCGGTCGTGAGTTCTGACATGTCTCCCATTTTCCGACGATGCCTCATTGCACCACTGTGCAATCTAGACATAGATGTATCCTGCTTGCATAGCTGTGTCAAGAGAGTGAGCACCATGACCGAGACAACACAGAGCGCCGGTCGCGTACGGCAACGTCGGCGAACACGCGCCGCCATCGTTCGTGCCGCTGAGGACCTGATCGCCGCCGGACAGACACCGACCGTCAACGAGGTGGCCGACGCCGCCGAGGTGTCGCGGCGCACGGTGTACCAGTACTTCCCGACGCTCGAGCAGTTGCTGATCGACGCCACCTTGGGTCTGCTCACCCAGACCGAGGTGGACGAGGCCATCGAACGGGCCGACGTCAGCGAGAACCCGTCCGAACGGGTCGAGGCGATGATCCGTGCCCTCCACCACAGCACCGCCGACACCCTCCCGCTCGGCCGGTCCCTGCTGCGACTCACCCTGACGGCGTCCCCCGAGGAGACGGCGGGCCCGCGCCGGGGATACCGCCGGATCGCGTGGATCGAGCGTGCCGTCGAGCCACTCCGACCGATGCTGGACGAGGCCGGCTACCAGCGGCTCGTCTCGGCGCTGGCCATGGTCATCGGTTGGGAGGCACTGATCGTGCTGAACGATCTGCGGGGACTTCCGCCGCAGGACCAGGTCGACACCTCCACGTGGGCCGCCCGCGCTCTGATCAGCGAGGCACTGAGGCAGGCGAAGCCGCCGACGGACGAGGATCCCGATGGGTCCGGCTGAGCGGCAGCCCGTCGATCGCGAAGACAGTGGCGCCCGCTTCCGGGATGTCGCCGTGCCGCTGACCTCGAGCGCTCGACTGCCGCGGCGATCACGTCGACACAGGATGGAAGGAGTAGCGCCCCACCTTCGGCAGCCAGGTCGCGATGATCTCGGGTGTCACGCTTGCGGTCGGCAGGTCTGCACAAGCCGACACGACCGGCTTCCAGTCAGCTGAGAGATCACGTCGAGGGCTGGACTCTCGCCCGGTCTGCGTGCTGTCGAGGAAGTCGGCGAAGTTGGCGTCGGTCATCGACCGCAGCTCGAGGATCATCGGGTCCGAGACGGGCACCGTTCCGGTCAGCAAGGCCAGCAAGATCAGCACCGGCCGGAAGTCCTTGCGGTCCAGGAACGAATCGACGTCCGGCACCGACACGCGCAGCAGCTGGTACGTGTTCAGGAACCGCTTCACGGCCCGCGGTGTGCCGACGAGTGGATGGAACCTCACCATCAGGTCGAGTTCGTCCTGGGTCAGCCGCAGCGCCTTCGGGTTCAAGTCGTCGCGGTGGGTCGGCCCGGACTGTGCGTCCCTCACCCCGACGCCGGGTCGGGACGGGACGCTCGCGTCGTCGCTCGCGTCGGCGCCGGCCACCTCGTGCGTGGCTGGCTCCCCGTCGTGGAAGGGATAGCCGTCCGCGGCCGGGACACCCGCGAACGAGTTCGAGCCGTTGCCGTTGGCGTGCACGGCGTCGAGATCGCGCCGGGAACTGTCCACCTCGCCGGCCAGGCTCGTCACCAGCCGGCCGAATCCGTCGGGCTGCATCGGCTGAAGCCAGAACGGGATCTGGATGATCTTCTCGAGGTAGTTCTGCGGCGTCGGCGCCGCGCTGTCGTCGGGATCGAACGCGTCGCTGAACGTGCCCTCCAGCGAGCGCAGCAACCAGCGGGAGTCGACGGCGATCACGACGACGAAGAGCTCGAAGCCGAACAGCAGATTCACGGCTTCGAGGACCCGGACCACCTCGGCGGCCGGGCAACGATCCAGATCGTCGATGAAGATCACGATCCGGTCGATACCGGGAAGACCACCCTCGACCTTCGACAGCCGGGCGAGCCGCTCGAGGTCGTCCCTGATCATCGGCGCCATCCCGAGCTCGCGGCGATAGTCCGCCGAGCTGCTGCGGTCACTGACGAAGCCGTAGAGGCCGGCAAGGCCGGATGCCTTCGCGGCCGCCAGATCCTGCGTCGCCTGGTCGAGGTCGTCTTGTGCCCGCTGGAGCTCCTGCTTGTCGGCTTCGTCGGCACGCAAGATCTTGGCCGCTTGCTCCAGGCCCCGGTTGACCGGCCGGAGCAGCTGCACCAGGGCCAAGGCGATCGAAGCGAACGCCCCGACCAACGCTCCGAGCTGCTCGACCGCGCCCGGCAGCAGCGCGCAGACGACGGCGGCTGCCACCCCGACGGCGAGCAGACCGCCGGCCATCAGCCTGCGCGGGGTGGACGCCGTGGCCCAGCCCTTGTCCAGCCGGGACGAGGTCGTGATCAACCGGTCGTACTCCGACTTCAGGTCGCTCACCTGCTTCGTCGCCGCGTCCAGCTGCAGGCCCGCCGCGAGCTTTTCGATCGCGTCGTCGGCCAGGTGGTGGTCCCTGGCGACGTCTTCGATGACGCGATCCTGGGCCGCCGGCCGCGACTGGTCCACCTTGGCCCGGGCCAGGTCGAGCCGGGCATGCGCCTGCGCCACGCCGGCGTCCCGGACGGCGATCTCGCGGAGCACTGTCTGGTACCTCTGGTCCCCGCCGAGCTTCTGCTGGATCTGCTGGAACACCCGGTTGATCAAGGCGGCCCAGAGCGCGGTGCCGTGCGCGTACTGCCAGGCGTTGAACTCGACCGGAACGATCTCACGGTGGTAGCCGGTTGCGGACGGGTCCGCGACCGCTCGGGACTGCGTGCCCAGATCCTCGATCCGCAGCTGCACCTGGCGCATCAGGAAGCTCTTGCCGGAGCCCCACGGCCCGAACAGCCCGATCGACAGCGGCGGCTGGACGTCCTTCGAAGCGATCAGCTTCGCGAGCACCTCCACGTCGGAGTGGATGTCGAGGTCGTCGCCATCCTCGTCGAGCAGCTCGGCAGCGGTGGCGGAGTCGGCGGCGTAGTTCGCACGCACCACCGCAGGGCGTCGGGCACTCGCGGCGGCAACCGCGGACACGGTCGCGAGCTCGGCTCCGTAGAGCTTCTGCGCGCGCACCTGTTCATCGGTCGAGAGCCCGCCGGTCAGCTCCACCAACGCGCCGGACAGCAGGCCCAGATCCGATGCACGGCCGGTGTCCTCGGGCCGCAGCACCGCGACCAGCGTCGCGCGCAGTCCGCCGCCGCGTCGCCGGAACCAGTCCTCGAACACGGGTGAGGCGTCGAGGAGCTCACGAAGATCGCGGACCCAGACCACGCCGGCACCGCTGCCCCACAGCCGGTCGAGGTCGGCCGCGTCGAGCGGAGGGTGGCCTGGGCCCGAGTCGAGGAGCTCGTGCAGGAGCAGCACCCGGTCGTCGGGACGCCGTCGTCGCAACGCCTCGAAGACGGCGCGGATCGCCCCGCTCATGGGTGGAGCTACCACGGCCACGACGGGGACCTGCTCGCTCAGCGATCGGTCCAGCTCGACGTCGGCATCCCGCGCGACGTACGGCCCCGGTTCGTCGGCGTCGGCCGGGAGGTGCACACCGAACCGTCGTGGCGTGACGTCCCACATCCGAGGCAGCGGCACCTGTCCGATCACCGCCGCCGGTTCGCTCTGGTCGACCGACAGGATCCGCAGCGTGTCCAGGGCCCTGGCTGCATCGATTCGAAGGTCACGCAAGCGATCGGCGAGTAGGCCGCCGTTGACCTCCACGTCCCGGAGGATCGCGACGCCCAACAGACCGGGCGTGACGACGCCCGCCGGCGTCGAAGGGTCAGCGACGAACGCTCGCAACGCCCTGGTCAGCTCGCCGCCGAGCTCGATGTGGTCGGGAGCCGGACCGGGATTCCCCGTGACGCCCAGGAGTTTCTCGAAGTCCTCGATGCGACCGCCATGATCGTCCAGCGCGGCTCGCACCGTTCCGTCCAGCCACCACAGCGCCCACAAGAAGGTGCTCCGATTCAGCGCGGGGCCGTCGGCGCTCTTGGTCTCGAACCGCTGCCGATGGGCGGCCGCGGCCAGCAAGACGCAATCGCCGACCCGTGGGTCAACAGTCAGGCCGGCGCTGGTGAGGACGTCGGTGACGGGATCGTTCGGCGGCGCCGCCGTCGCGCTGCTCGACCGGGACGACGGCTCGCTGCTCATGGCGGACTCCTGTGGACCTGGGCTTCACGACCACTGTCCCGCGCCCGACGCCACGGCGGTAGCTGATTATCGGCCCCGCCCGTCGGCTGCCACCGGGTGGTCCGCCCCGACCGCTCGTCACCCGTACGAGGCGCCGTCGACGGCGCCTGACCCGACGCGATGCTCAGCGCGACGGATCGAGCGCTATCCCAGCTCGCCGATCAGTCGAAGACGAGTTCGCTCTGGCGACTCCGCTTGAGCTCGGCGAAGTACGGGAACGACGACAAGGCGACCGCGCCGTCCCAGATGGTGCCGGCGTCCTCGCCCTTCGGGATCCTGGTCAGGACGGGGCCGAAGAAGGCCTGCCCGTCGATGGCGATCGTCGGGGTGCCGACATCGTGCCCGACCTGGTCCATCCCCTCCCGATGGGACGTGCGGATCGCGTCGTCGTAGGACTGATCCTCCATCGCGTCCACCAGCGTGCTCGGCAGCCCCGTCTCCACCAGCGCGGCCGTGATCAACGTCGCGTCGAGCTTGTCCGCCCCCAGCGTGTGCTTGCGGGTGCCGAGCGCGGTGTAGAGGTCGGCCAGGCGCTCTTGGCCGTACGCCTGCTCGACGGCCATGCACACCCGGACCGGCTTCCAGGCGTCCGCCAGACCGGCCCGGTAGGAGTCGGAGATGTCCTTGTCCTCGTTCAGATAGGCCAGGCTCATGATGTGCCAGGTGACGCGGATGTCTCGGACCTTCTGCACCTCCAGCATCGTGCGGGAGGTGATCCAGGCGAACGGGCAGAGCGGGTCGAACCAGAAATCGACGTTGGTGGTCATACAACCGTCAACTTACTTCGCCCGGCTATATTCCCGCGCGGTTGAGACATCCAGATGGTGGACAGACGGCGGTATGCCGGAGGACGGCTCAACCGGTCGGCCAGGTGCGGAGCGTGGGTCGATAGATCAGTTCCGGCGTGCGCCCAGTCGAAGGGGCCCTGCAGCGTGGACGAGACGACAGTGGTCGGGAGGTCGCTGTCATGTGGCTACCGACCGGCCATCGGGTCGGAAATCATCGCGCCCGCACGACAGGAGAGCATGATCCGGACGGCGGAACAGGATCCGCCGGTTCTCTGCGCACACGCGCACCCGCCCTCCGACGAAGGAGCCCGATCAGCGTGCCGTCTCCCATCACCGTGACCCCGATCCTCGTCGCCGATCTGCTCGCCGGCGACGAGCGGCTGCCCGTCTACGTGCACGTCGTCGACCATCCCGACGCGCGTGTTCTGGTCGACACCGGCCTCACAGCGCTGCACCCGGCAGTGGCCGACATGGATCCCCGTCTTCATCCGCTGGACGAACAAGACATCGACCTCACCGGCATCGACCTCGTCGTCAACACGCACCTGCACTTCGATCACTGCGGCGGCAACCACCTCTTCGCCGGCAAGCCGATCCATGTGCAGCGGCGAGAGCTCGACGACGCGCGTACGGAAGCGGACTACACGATTCCCGAATGGGTCGACGCGCCCGGGGTCGAGTACGTGCCGGTCGACGGGGAGTTCGAGCTGCTGCCCGGAGTCCGGCTCGTTCCGGCTCCGGGGCACACCCGCGGCAGCCAGGTCGTCGTGATCGAGACCGGTGCCCGGCCGGTCGTCATCGGCGGCGACATGGCCGTCTGGTTCCGCGAGCTCGACGAGCCGCGTACCGAAGGACAGTTGCTGGTGGTCGCGCTCGATCCGGAGCAGGTCTGGCTCGCACACGCCCACGAGCCCTGGCGTCCGGGGGCCTGAAGCGGATTCGACCCGCTCCGGGTCGCGCGCGAGCACTGCCGGGCGGCTGCGAGACTCGCTAGATGCTGGAGGCCGACCTGTTGCTGCGGCACGCCCGGATCCTCACCCTCGACGGCGCTGTCGCCGGTGACGACCGCGGCGAGGTGAGCGCGCTGACCGTCCTCGGCGACCGGGTGGTCGCGCACGAGGAGGTCCCGGCCCGGCGGGTGCTCGACCTCGACGGCGCCGTGGTGGTGCCGGGCTTCAACGACGCGCACCAGCACATGGCCGGGTTCGGGTTGAGCTTGACCGAGGTCGACTGCCGGGTGTCCAGCCTGGACGAGCTGTACGAGGCGGTGTCGGCGGCCGCAGCCCAGCGCCCGAGCGACGCGTGGGTGATCGGCTCAGGTTATGACGACAACAAGACCGGTGCCCACCCCACCCGAGAAGGCCTAGACCGGGCCGCGGGCGGGCGACGCACCTGGATCACCCACACCAGCGGCCACATGTGCGTGGTGAGCTCGGCCGTGCTCGACGATCTGGGCCTGTCCGAGCACCCGGTCGACGTCCCCGGCGGGCTCGTGGTGGTCGACCCAACCGGTCGACCGACTGGGCTGCTGCAGGAGACCGCGCAGTCGCTGCTCAACCCGCTCGTCCTGCCCGTGCCGGTCGACGATCTGGTCACGGCGGTCGAGCGGGCCGGTCGGCACTACCTCCGTGAGGGCATCACGTCGGTGACCGAGGCCGGGATCGGTGGCGGCTGGATCGGCAAGAGCCCGGTCGAGCTGGCCGCCTATCAACGTGCGTACGCCGACGGCCGGCTGCCGGTGCGGGTCGAGCTGATGATTGCCTCCGACGTGTTGCACCGGACCGGTGAGGACGAGCTGCGCACCGGCCTCGACCTCGGGCTGCGCACCGGGTTCGGCGACGACTGGCTGCGGATCGGGTCGGTCAAGGTCTTCTCCGACGGCTCGCTGATCGGTCACACCGCGGCGATGACGGCGGACTTCGCCGACACCCCGGGCCAGCGGGGATACCTGCAGGCGGGCGCCGACGAGCTGCGCGGCACGATCATCGACGCGCACCGGGGCGGCTGGCGGGTGGCGACCCACGCGATCGGCGACGCCGCCATCGACCTCGTGCTCGATGCCTACGCCGAGGCGCAGGCCACGATTCCCTGGACCGGACCCGGGCCGGTGCCCCGACACCGGATCGAGCACTTCGGCGTCGCGCGTCCGGACCAGGTGGCCCGGTGCGCCGAGCTGGGCGTGATCCCGGTGCCGCAGGGCAGGTTCGTGAACGAGATCGGCGACGGGATGCGACGCGCTCTCGGGCCGGAGCGCACCGGCTGGGCCTATCGTCAGCGTTCGCTGCTGGCCGCCGGTCTGGTGCTGCCCGGCAGCTCCGACCGGCCGGTGGTGCAGGGCCCGCCGCTGCTCGGCATCCACGACCTGGTGAACCAGCGCACCGCGTCGGGGGCGCCCTTCAATCCCGACGAGGCGCTGACCGGGCTGGAGGCGCTGCGGGCCTACACCGTCGGCTCGGCGTACGCGTCCGGCCTGGAGGACCGCAAGGGCACCCTCGGCCTGGGCAAGCTGGCCGATCTCACCGTGCTCGCCGATAGCCCGGCCGACTGTGAGCCTTCCCGGATCGCCGAGATCGAGGTGCTCGCCACCATGGTCGGCGGCGAGTTCGGCTGGCAGCGCTGACCCATCCGCCGGGGCCGGTCAGTCGAGGCAGAACTCGTTGCCCTCGGGATCGGCCATGGTGATGAACCCGGTCTCCATCGGGGGCGCCGGCTCGACCCGATAGAGCCTGGTCCCGCCGAGCGCGACCAGCTGATCGCACTTGCGCTCGAGCGCGGCCATCCGCTCGTCACCGCTCAGCCCGGCGGCGGCCCGGACATCGAGATGCAGCCTGTTCTTCGCGGTCTTGCCTTCCGGCACCTGCTGGAAGAAGAACCGCGGACCGCGGCCGTCGGGATCGACCAGCGCGGCCCGCGAGTTCCACTCGCGCTCCGGGACGCCGAAGGCCGCCAACGCCTCCTCCCAGGAACCGAACCCGTCCGGCGGCGGCTGCCGGATGTAGCCGACCGCCTCCGCCCAGAAGGCGGCCAGCGCCCGCGGATCGCTCGCGTCGAAGGTGACCTGGACCGATATCGCCATGCCGTGCAGCGTGTCACAGGCCTCCGACACACGGCCGTTCCGGCACTGTCGGCGCAGTTCTCGACGACGGTTGCTCCCTCGTCAGCCGAGGCCCGGATTGTGCCCGCTCGACATGATCAACTCGATGCGACGACGGAGCAGCCGTCGTCGTGACCGGACCGCGCACTCGAGCGGGAGGCCAGGTGCCCGGCTCTCCCGTCCCGGATCCTCACGAGTGCGCTTACTGCGGGGGCGTCTGTGTCGCGGCGGGCCCGGCCGGCGGTGTCGGGGCGGGGGACGGTTCGACCCGCACCTCGCCGTGACTGGCCAGGCTGACCGCGCCGACCACCGCGAGCACGAAGCCGAGCGCCGCCGCCCACTCCCAGCCGGCGCGGGGGGCGTCGCCGAACAGCAGCAGCCCGACCGCCGCCGGCGCTACCGTCTCGGCCACCACCAGTGGAGCGGTGGCCTGGGTGACCGTGCCGCGCTGCAGCGCGGTCGACAGGGCGAGCATGCCGACCGGCGCCGCGATGATCAGCGCGTACGTCGCCGGATCGGTGAGCAGCACCCCGGGTGCGTACGTCGACGGCAAGATCCGGGCCGCGACGGCCACCACCCCGAACTGGAGTCCCGCCACCGTGCCGAGGGCCGCGGCCCCGACCCGCCCCTGCAGCCGGGCCAGCAGCACCGCCAGGCCGCTCAGTGCGACCGCGGCGATCAGGGTGCCCCAGCCGTCGGCCGCACTGACGTGAACCGGGTGATCCTCCGCCGCCGATGCAGCCAGCAGGATCAGTCCCGCGACGACGACGCCGACCGCGACCTTCTCCCGGCCGCGGAGCCGCATGTGCAGCAGGATCGAGCCCAGGACGGCGGTGACGGCCAGGCTGCTGGCGATCACCCCCTGGACCAGGAACAGCGGCAGGGTGCGCAGGGCGAGCAGGGACAGCCCGAACCCCAGGCAGTCCAGGGCGAGGCCGGCCACGTACGGCACGGACTTCAGCAGCCGCAGGAACAGGCGGGGATCGAGCCCCTCGGCCGTCTCGGTCCGCCGGGCCGCCAGGGCCTGCAACACCGAGGCGACGCCGTAGCAGACCGCCGCGCCGAACGCTCCGATCAGGCCGAGCACCATCCTGTGATGGTAGGGCCAGGGCGAGAATCTGAGGCCGATGCCCCACGTGCACCGGCCGCGACCCGGCGATCGTGGAGACATGACAGCAACGACTCCACGACAGGTGGCGGAAGCGGGCGCCGACCGGCGGCTTCCGGCGGGCGACGACGAGCGATTCGTCGGTTACGGCGCCATGGGCGTCCCCTTCCGCAGTGGCCACTACCTGGCCCTGCGCAACATGCAGGCCAGCTCGGTCGGGCCGGCGTACCGGACGATCTGGCACCGCGACCCTGCGGGCCGATGGACGATCTTCACCACCGTCGATCCCCAACTGAGCTGCCCGCGCTACTTCGGGGCGGCGGCGGACGCCGAGCGGGTGCCCGCGATCGAGCTGGGCTGGCGAGACGACTGGACCCTGGAGGTGTCGCTCCCCGGCCGGCTGTCCTGGCAGCTCACTCTGGTCCGGACCGCCGCGACCGCCGCGTTGTCCGGGATGGGCGGGGCGATGCCCGAGGCGGCCTGGAACAGCTCCGCGATCCTCTCCTCGATGAGCCCGATGGTCCGGCTGATGCTGCACGCCGGCCGGATCCGGCTGGCCGGCCGGACGCCCAACGGCCAGCACTTCAAGGCCGCCCCACGCGCGGTCTGGCGGGTCGGCGGCGGCACCGCCCGGCTCGACGGCCACGACCTCGGCCCGCTCGGACCGCTCAGGGAGCAAACCCGTCTCGGCGACTTCTGGCTGCCCCAGTCCGGCCTCTTCTTCGCCGGCGGGGCGCGGTTCAGCGCGACGGCGCAGTCCGTCGGCCCGGTCGCCGCCGGGTCACGCCGGGCGGCGGTTCGGCCCTGACCCGCGGGCACCCCGGAAGAGAGCACAATCCACGTCATGGGCACCCGGATGCTGGGGGCGGCGGCGTGACCGCGCGGCCACGGTCTCCCGGCGAGCCGCTCCCCCGCCGGGTCGAGGTGCTGGCCGGGCTGTCGGTGGCGATCGACCTCGGCCTCGGCCAGCCCGCCGAACACATGCTTCGCTCGGCCCTGATCGCCGGCCGGCTGGCCGACCGGCTCGGCCTCACCCCGCACCAGCGGGCCGTCGTCTACCACGCGACCCTGCTGATGTGGATCGGCTGCCACGCCGACTCCCAGGAGTATGCCCGCTGGTTCGGCGACGACATCGCGGTCCGGCACGAGGCATATCTGGTCGACTGGGCGGGCCTGCCCTATCTGCGGTTCCTGGTCGGCAACGTGGCGCGCGGCGAGCCGCTGCCGGACCGGCTGCGGACGATGGGCGCGCTGTTCCGCGACGCGCGGGGACGGCTCGCCACCCTGATCCACTCGCACTGCACCTCGGCCGCCGCCCTGGCCCGGCACGTCGGGCTGCCGGCCGAGGTCGCGGACGTGCTCGGCTACACCTTCGAGCGCTTCGACGGCGGCGGCCTGCCGGCGGGCGCCGCCGGCGAGGAGATCCCGATCGAGATGCGGGTCGCGCAACTGGCCGACGTGGTCGAGGTGCACCAACGGACGTACGGCCTCGAGGGCGCGCTCGCCGTCGCCCAGAGCCGGCGCGGGGGCCACTTCGACCCGGCTGTGGTCGACGTCTTGCTGGCCGAGCCCGAGCACATCCTCGGTGCGGCCGCCGACCGCGACGTCTGGACCGAGGCCATCGACGCCGCGCCGGACAGCGAGACCCGGCTCGACGACGACGGCCTCG
>NZ_BAABAB010000016.1:106105-132494 GCF_039537205.1 Microlunatus ginsengisoli
CGTTCACCTTCGGCCACTCCCGCCGGGTCGCCGACCTCGCCGCGGCCTCGGCCCGGACGCTCGGCCTGCGGCCGGCCGACGAGCGCGCGGTGCGCCGGGCCGGACATCTGCACGACATCGGCCGGTTGGGGATCTCCCAGCTCGTCTGGTCGAAGCCGGGCGAGCTGAGCACCTCGGAATGGGAGCGGGTCCGGATGCACCCGTATCTCACCGATCGCGTACTCACCCGGATCCCGGGCCTGCGGGTCGAACGGCTGGTCGCCCGCTCCCACCACGAGCACCTCGACGGCAGCGGCTACCCGCTCGGACTCGACGGGGCGGCACTCGGCCGGCCCGAACGCCTGCTCGCCGCCGCGGTCGCCTTCCAGTCCGCACTGGAGCCGCGGCCCTATCGCGAGGCGATGTCGCCCGATCAGGCTGCCGCCCGGCTCCGCCGCCGGTCCGCCCGCGGCGCACTGGACCCGGAGTGCGTCGAGGCGGTCGCCAGCACTGCCGGACGTCCGGGACCGCGGGTCCGTCGCGACGACGCGCTCACCTCGCGCGAGCGCGAGGTGCTCGGGCTGGTCGCGCGCGGGTTGTCCAACCGGGAGATCGCCGCGCGACTGGTGCTGAGCGAGAAGACGGTCCGCAACCACGTGGAGCGGACGTACCTCAAGATCGGGGCGAGCAACCGGGTCGGCGCCAGCCTGTACGCCCTCCGGCACGGCCTCGGCGCGCCCGAGTAGTCCGCGCGCTGCCCCCTGATACGAAATTCCGGCCGCGGCCGGATATTCGGGGTCAGTTCGGCCGCGAGCGCCCCCACTTTCCCGCCGCGGCCGGAAAGTGCCGCCACTGCGCGGCTCGGCTGTCGCCGCCCCGATTTCCCGCCGCGGCCGGAATGTGCGGGTCAGTTCGGCTGCCGCCGGCCCGACTTTCCCGCCGCGGCCGGATATTCGGGGTCAGTTCGGCCGCGAGCGCCCCCACTTTTCCCGCCGCGGCTGGAATTTGCGGGTCAGGTCGGCTGCCTCCGGCCCGACTTTCCCGCCACGGCCGGAATGTGCGGGTCAGTTCAGCTGTCCCGGCCAAACTCCGGCCGCGGCTGGAATTTGCGGGCCAGTTCGGCCGCCAGGACCCCCAGTTTCCGGCCGCGGCCGGATTGTGCCGGTCCACGTGCGCCCACCGGTGGGACACGTACGCCCATTGGAATATAGTTAGCCTTGCTACATGCCTCGTGGCTGACCCAGACCGACGATGCTCGACCGACCAGCCGCGCACCCCACGCCCCCGGGAGCCTCGTGACCAGCACCGCCGCGCCGGAACGCACCGGCGCCTTCCACCGCGATCACCCCCGCTATCCGTGGGTGGCGCTCAGCAACACCACCCTCGGCATGCTGATGGTGACCATCAACTCCTCGATCGTGATCATCTCGCTGCCGGCGATCTTCACCGGCATCCGGCTGAACCCGCTGGACGCGGGCAACGTCAGCTACCTGCTCTGGATGCTGATGGGCTTCATGCTCGTCACCGCGGTGCTGGTGGTCGGCTTCGGCCGGCTCGGCGACATGATCGGCCGGGTCCGGATCTACAACCTCGGGTTCGTGGTGTTCACCGTCGGCTCGATCGCGCTGGCCTTCGACCCGTTCACCGGCAGCCCCGGGGCCCTCTGGCTGATCGGCTGGCGCGTCGTCCAAGGCGTCGGCGGCGCCATGCTGTTCGCGAACTCGACCGCGATCATCACCGACGCATTCCCGACCCACCGCCGCGGGATGGCGCTCGGCATCAACCAGATCGCCGCGGTCGCCGGCTCTTTCATCGGCCTGATCGTCGGCGGACTGCTCGCCGTGATCGACTGGCGGGCGGTCTTCTTCGTCAGCGTGCCGTTCGGCATCCTCGGCACGATCTGGTCGTACAAGTCGCTGCACGAGGTGGGTGTCCGCAAGGCAGGCAAGCTCGACATCCCGGGCAATCTGCTGTTCCTGGTCGGGCTGACCGCGCTGCTGACCGGGATCACCTACGGCATCCAGCCCTACGGCGACTCCCCGACCGGCTGGGGCAACCCGTGGGTACTGGCCGCGATCATCGGCGGCGTCGCGATCCTGGTCGTCTTCGTCGTGGTGGAGCTCCGCAGCGAGTCACCGATGTTCGAGCTGCGGCTGTTCCGGATCCGCAGCTTCGCGATGGCCAACCTCGCCGGGCTGCTCGCGGCCGTCGGTCGCGGCGGCCTGCAGTTCATGCTGATCATCTGGTTGCAGGGGATCTGGCTGCCGCTGCACGGCTATTCGTACGAGGACACCCCGCTGTGGGCGGGCATCTACATGCTGCCGATCACCGTCGCCTTCCTGATCGCCGGCCCGATCTCCGGTGCGCTGTCGGACCGCTGGGGCGCCCGCGTGCTGGCCACGGTCGGGATGCTGATCACAGCGGCCACCTTCGTCGCCCTGCTGCTGCTGCCGGTGAACTTCAGCTACCCGACGTTCGCCGCGATCACCTTCCTGAACGGGATCGGCTCGGCGATGTTCGCCTCGCCCAACCGGGCCACCATCATGAACGCGGTCCCGGCCTCGCAACGCGGTTCCGCCTCCGGGATGGCCGGCACCGTGCAGAACGCCGGCTCGTCGCTGTCCATCGGTATCTTCTTCTCCCTGATGGTGCTCGGCCTGGCCGCCACCTTGCCGAACACGCTGTACGAGGGCCTGATCGGTCACCACGTACCCACCGATGTCGCGGCACAGATCGCCGGTCTGCCCCCGGTCGGCAGCCTGTTCGCGGCGTTCCTCGGCTACAACCCGATCGCCACCCTGCTCGGTCCGACCGGGGTGCTCGAGCACCTGCCGGCGGTCGACGCGACCACGCTGACTGGGAAGACCTTCTTCCCGAACCTGATCGCCCAGCCGTTCCACGAGGGCCTGCTGATCGTCTTCGGGGCGGCCGCGGTGATGTCGCTGATCGCCGCGCTGGCGGCCTGGCTCGGCGGCAAGCGGTACGTCTTCGCCGACGACGACCCCGAGCGGGTCGCGGCGATGGAGCGCGGCGCGGACTGACCCGACCTAGTCCTGGTCGTCTTCCTCGTCGAGAAGTCCGCGGCGGGCGGCCCGAGCGACGATCCGGCGTACGTTCTCCAGCCGTCCGCAGTCGTCGTCGAGCTGGGCGTTGCGGACCCGGACGAACGCCAGCCCCAGCTCGGCCCGGGCTCGCTCCGACACCTCCTCCCGAGCCGGGTTGAGGATGGTCAGCTCCTCCTCGGTCAGGTGATGGTTGACCACCCGGGCGAGCTCCTCGACCGCGTCGTCGAACGCGTCGGTGTCGGTCCCCTTCAGCTCCAGCACCGCGAGCAACGCCTCGTTGCCCTCGGCGTGCTCGTGCTCGCCGTGCTCGGCCTCGTGGGCGCTGACCGCCCGCTTGCGGCGCAGCGTCGGATAGACCTCCTGCTCCTCCGCCTCGGCGTGCGCGACGTGCAGCGCGGCGAACGCCCGGCGGACCGCATCGCGGTCGGAGCTCGCGTCGCGGAGCGTCCGGAGCAGCTCCTCGAACCGGCGATGATCGTCCAGGATCAGCTCGACCACGTCGCCCGCGATCGGCCGGCCGAGGTCCAGTGGGGTGCTGGTCATCGCTCCACGCTATCCCGCGTCCGATGCCGGGCTCGGCCCGCCGTGCAGCAAAATGGACCGATGCCGCGTACCCGAATCCGACCGAGCCCGCGGGACCTGCAGCGGGTGCTGCTCGGCTACCTGGTTACCGCGCTCGCCCTGGGCTGCGGGCTGCCCGTGCTGATCGCCGGGGTGATCGGCGCCAACCGGTGCCACAGCGAGGGCTTCCGCTGCCTGGGGTATTTCGTCTACGGGCTGCTCGCGGCCGGGATCGTCGCGGCGGTTGCGCTCCCGCTGCTCGCCCGCAGATTCGGTCTGGGCGTCTGGTTCGGGCTGCTGGCCATCGCCATGGTGGTCGCCCCGCTCGTCCTGGCGGGCGGCAGCGTGCTAGGCGGCACCGCGTTCCTGGGACCCGGGCTCGCGGCCTGGATCAGCGAGCCGGTCAGACCCGATCAGGAGCGGCCGGATCCGCTGCGCTTGTGGGGACCCCGGCTGGGCGCCGCCCTGCTCTGCGCGATCGTGCTCCCGCTGCTCGGGCGGGTCGTCTGAGCAGGTAGCGAGGCGGCGTTGCCGGGTAGGGTGCGGCGGTGGGGTTCACGCGGGCCGAGTTGGAGTCGTACCGCAACGCCACCCTTCCCGACCTGGTCGGCCCCGACCTCCGGCTGCTGTTCGTCGGGATCAATCCCGGGCTGTGGACCGCCGCCGTCCAGACCCACTTCGCCCGACCCGGCAACCGCTTCTATCCGGCGCTACGCCGGGCCGGCATCATCGACCGCGACATCAATCCGTCGAACGGGATGACCGACGCCGACCGGGCGTACTTCCGCGATCGCGGGATCGGCATCACCAACCTGGTCCACCGGGCCACCGCGCGGGCCGACGAACTGGACAAGGCCGAGCTGCAGGCGGGCCGGATCGAACTCGACGCGTTCATCGCCGCCCACCGGCCGCCCGTTGTCGCGGTGCTCGGCGTGACCGCGTACCGGACCGCGTTCGGCCGGCCGAAGACGATCAACGGCGAGCAGCCCGACCGGCTGCACGGTGCCCGGGTCTGGGTCGTACCGAACCCGAGCGGGCTGAACGCACACGAGACCGTGGAAACCCTGGCGATCGCGTACGCCGAGCCGGCCCGGGCCGCCGGGCTGCTCTGACTGACGCGTCTCTGCCGCTCGAATCCGCATTCCGCCCGAAATCGGCTCAAGGGGCCGTTCGACCGGCAGATTCGCGTCAGCGTGACGGCGGAGAGCTGGGCGCTCAGCCGGACGCCGCGCCACCGGCCGCTGCGCCGGCGGTGATCGTGGCCATCACCGCGTACGTCTCGTCGATCGCGTCCTTCACCGCCTTCGCCGCCCAGTCGCCATCACTGAGCTGCTTCGCCCGGGCACGCAGGGCACGCTTGTCCTCGGTTTGCACCACCTTGGTCACCCGGTTGGTCGCGTTCAGCAGCGCGATCAGCGCGGTCGTCGCCTCGGTCGGCGTCTCACCACCCACCAGCGCCGACTGCAGGCGGCGGCGGACCGCCTCCTCCGGCTCGGGATCGCGGGTGGGGTAGGTCCGGCTCGGGAACAGCCCGAGGACCTTGTGCTCGGCGCCGGTGAGCACGCCCGCGGCCACCAACCGGGCCAGCAGCCGATCCGGCAGGCCCCTGGAGATGCGCTTGCCGCTGAGCGGGCTGATCAGGTCCTTCAGTTTCTGCCCCTCGCGCTGCTGCAGGGTGGCGAGCAGGGCGTCCAGCTCCGGGTCGTCGGTCGGCGCCGGGCTCAGGATCCGGACCCGGCCGCGCTCGCGCCAGCCGGCGTCGGCGGGGGTGATGCCGATCCGCTCGGCCAGGGCGAGCTCGACCACCAGCGCCGCCGCGAGCGCCGGCTCGAGGCTCTCGCTGCCCATCGTCTTGCGACCGGAGCTGTCGTCCATCGCCAACAGCAGGAACTCCTCGGCAATCAACATGCCTTCGACCGTACCCAGGTCGGCTTCGCCCGCTGTGCTGAGATGGTCGCCATGACGGTGCTCGAGACCGACCCCGGCCACGGGGACTACCCGATCGTGGAACGTACGCTCGCCAACGGTCTGCGGGTGATCGCGAGCCCCGACCACGGCGCGCCGTCGGTCGCGGTCAACCTGTGGTACGACGTGGGCTCGCGGCACGAGCAGGTCGGCGCGGCCGGCCGGGTGGGCCGGACCGGCTTCGCGCACCTGTTCGAGCACGTGATGTTCCAGGGTTCGGCCCACGTCCCCTCCGGCCAGCACATCGCGCTGATGCAGGCCGCGGGCGCCTCGGTCAACGCGACCACCTGGTTCGACCGGACCAACTACTTCGAGACCCTGCCCACCGGCGGCCTCGACCTCGCCCTGTGGCTGGAGGCCGACCGGCTCGGCACCCTGCTGGACGCGCTCACCCAGGAGAACCTGGACAACCAGCGCGAGGTCGTGAAGGAGGAGAAGCGGCAGCGCTACGACAACGTGCCGTACGGCAACGCGATGGAACGTCTGATCGAACTCACCTTCCCGCCGGACCACCCGTACGGGCACACCACGATCGGCTCGATGGACGACCTGAACGCGGCCACCCTGGCCGACGTCCGTGACTTCTTCGCAACCCACTACCTGCCGAACAACGCCGTCTTGACGATCGCCGGCGACGTCGACCCCGAGACGGCGTTCGCCAAGGCCGAGACCTACTTCGGCCACCTGCCCGCCGGGGCGGTGCCGCCCGATCCGCCGGACGACCCGCTGCCGCCGCTGACCGACGCGCCCCGGGCCGAGATCGTCGCCGACGTCCCGTCCGACGCGGTCTATCTGACCTGGCGGCTCCCCCGCCGCGGCACCGCCGAGTTCGACGCCCTGGATCTCGCCTTCGGCGTGCTCGGCCACGGCCAGACCAGCCGGCTGCACAAGCACCTGGTCCGCAACCTGCAGCTGGCCGAGAGCGCCAGCGCCAGCACGATGGGACTGATCGGAGGCAACTCGTTCGGCTTCGCCTATGCCCGGGCCCGCGACGGGGTCGCGCTGGAGGAGCTGGAGGCCGAGCTGGTCGGGCAGGTCGCCGCGCTCGGTGCCGATGGGCCGACCGAGCTGGAGCTGCGCCGGGCGAAGGCCCAGTTCGAGCGCTCCTGGCTGCACGAGCTGGCCCGGATCGACTCCCGCGCGGACGCGCTGGGCGAGCATGCGACGCTGCTCGGCGATCCCGGGATCGTCAATCGGCGGGTCGACGAGATCGGCGCGGTCACCGCGGACGACATCCTCGACGCCGCCCGGACCTGGTTCGGACCGGACCACCGGGCAACGCTGCACTATCGCCGGACGGGCGGACAGCAGACACCGGGCGCGACCACAGAGGAGACACCGTGAGCAGCTTTCCGAGCCGGCCACCGGTCTCCCCACCGGGACCGTGGTCGTTCCCGACGCCGACCCGGCACCAGCTGTCCAACGGTCTGGAGCTCGTGGTCTACCGGCTGCCGGGTCAGCAGGTCGTGTCCGGGCATCTGGTGCTCGAACTCGGTCTGGAGAACGAGGAGCGGCCCTACGAGGGCGTCGCGACCATCACCAGCCGGGTGCTGGACGAGGGCACGGCCGCGCACCCGGGCGAGGAGTTCGCCGAGGTCCTGGAGACCGAGGGAGCGGGCTTCGGCATCGACGTCAGCCTGGCGGGGATCCAGGCCGTGCTGGACGTGCCGGTCACCCGGCTGGACGCGGCACTGCCCCTGTTCGCCGAGGCGGTCACCTCGCCCGCGCTGGGCGAGTCCGACGTACGCCGGCACGTCACGCTGCGCCTGGCCGAGATCGAGCAGGCACAGGCGAACTCGTCGCAGCTCGCCTCGATGGCGTTCCGGGAGGCCGTCTTCGACCCGGCGTTCCGGGCGTCGCGGATGACGGCGGGCGAGCCGGACACCGTCGGCGAGGTCGGCGTCGACCAGGTCCGCGCCTTCCACACCGAGCGGTTCGGGCCACGGGACGCGACGCTGATCATGGCGGGCGACTTCCGGACCGACCCGGTCGAGCTGGCCGAGCGGTCGTTCGGCGGCTGGCAGGTTCCCGGCCAGCTCGCCGGCCGGCGGGAGCAGCCGGCGGCGGCGCTGCGGCGGGCGGTTCTGCTGGACCGGCCGGGGTCGGTGCAGGCCGACGTACGGCTCGGGGGGTTCGGCGTAGACCGCACCCATCGGCTGTGGGCCGACGTCACGGTCGCGAGCTATGCCGTCGGCGGCGCCTTCCTGTCCCGGCTGAACGCCGTGCTGCGGGAGGAGAAGGGCTACACCTACGGCGTCCGGTTCGGCTTCTCCCCCATGCGCAGCGGGGGGACGTACGCCCTCCAGGGCTCGTTCCGGACCGACGTCGTGGCCGATGCCATCGCCACCGCCCGGGACCTGCTGGACGTGTCGGCGCGGCCGATCACGGACGGCGAGGTTGCCGACGCGATCAACTACTTCGTCGGGGTGTCACCGCTGCGCTACGCCACCGCGGACGGGGTCGCCGACCAGGCCGCGGTCCAGGCGCTGATGGGCCTCGACGACGACTGGGTGGACCGCAACCTGGCGGCGCTGGCCGCGGTCACCGCGCCGGCCGCCACCGAGGCGTACGGCGAACTGGTCCACCTCGACGACCTGACCCTGGTCGTGGTCGGCGACGCGGAGAAGCTGGCCGAGCCGCTCAGCGCGAGCGGCTTCGCCGACCTCGAGGTCCGCGCGATCTGACCCTCCCGGCCGCGATCGGACCGCTAGGTCGCGATCCGCCGCCACTTCGCTCGGCGTCGCGCGACTTCGCTCGCCGGGAAAGGCGCGCGAAGTCGCGGTTGGACGCGCGAAGTCGCGATTGGGCGATTGGGCTCGAAGTCGGGTCGGACGCGCAACGTCACGGTCGGATCAGGGGTGGGTGTCGCAGATCGACCACACGCGGACCGGCAAGCGTTTTCCGAGGCCATTTTCCGCCGCGCGGGGTCGATCGGCGACACGATGCCACCGCGAGCGCCTTCCAGGTGCACCTCGGTCGGACGCGGCCCGGGTCGCCAGCCAGCGGGCCGCGGCTTCAACCAGCCCGACCCGTCGGACTGCGCTCGATCGGCTGGGTCGACGAACCTGCTCGGTCGAAGAACCGACTAATCGAAGAACTCGTCCAGGAACGATCGCTTCTTCTTCTTGCGATAGCGCGGGTCGTAGCCCTGGAAGCGCGGGTCGTGGCCGCTGTTGCGCGGGTCGTAGACGGGATAGCTGACGCTCTCCTGCCGCGGCGCCTGGACCGGCGCCACCGCGGCGGCCCGGTCGAGGATCTTGTCCAGCTCGCCACGGTCGAGCCAGACCCCGCGGCAGGTCGGGCAGTAGTCGATCTCGACGCCGCTGCGTTCGCTCATCACGAGCACGGTCTGGTCCACGGGGCACTGCATGTGCCCGAGCCTAGCCGCCCGGACCGACGCCCCATCCGCCCCGGGAAACCCCCGGGAACGCCCGAGAACCCCCGGGAAAGTGTGCAGCTACGGCAACTCTGAAACGTTCGCAGTTGCCACAGCTGCACACTTTCCGCGTCTTCGCGGCGGCGTGCCGGGCCGCCGCGGCCGGTCTCAGCTCAGCGGCCGAGCGCCTGCTTCAGCCGGCCGACGGCTTCCTGCGCCGCCTTGATCTGGGTGGCATACATGGCCAGGTCGCCCTCCTTCAACGCCTTGTCGGCGTTGGCGAACGCGGTCTGGGCCTCGGCGAGCGCCTTCACCGCGGCCGGGTTGTCGACCTTGCCGCTTCCGCCTTGGTCGCCGCTGCCGCCGCTGCCGTCGCCCTCACCGGTGGTCGCTCCCGAGTCGCCGCCGAAGACCTGGTTCAGGGCCTGCTGCAGGGTCGCGCCGATGCCGACCTGCTGGCCGAACCGCACCAGCACGAACTGCAACGCCGGGTAGGCGCCACTGCTGCCCTGGCGCTGGGTGTAGACGGGCTGCACGTACAGCAGGCCACCGCCGACGGGCAGGGTCAGCAGGTTGCCGCTCTGCGCGTTGGCCGAGCCCTGGTTGAGGAACGGTCGCAGCGCCTCGGCCACGGTCGGGTTGGTGTTGAACGCGTTCGCGGTCTGCCCCGGCCCGTCGATCTGGGTGGTGTCCGACATCTTCAGCACCCGCATCTGCCCGTAGTCCGGACTGGAGGCGTCGGCGTTCACGGCCATGTACGCGGCCAGGTTGGACCGGCCCTTCGGTACGAAGACCGTGGTCAGTGAGAAGACCGCCCCCTCGTCCTCGGGCCACTTGATGGACAGGTAGTAGGGCTGCTCGGTGACCGTGCTGCCGGGCCCGGCGACCGGGTCGTTCGGGATCTGCCAGGTGGCCGACTGCTGATACCAGGTGCCCGGATCGGTCACGTGGTAACGGGCCAGGATCTGGCGCTGCACCTTGAACATGTCCTGCGGGTAGCGCAGGTGGGACAGCAGGTCCGGCGAGATCGCCGACCTCGGCTGGACCACGCCCGGGAACACCTTCTCCCAGGTCTGCAGCACCGGATCGGAGTTGTCCCAGGCGTACAGCGTGACGGTGCCGTCGTAGGCGTCGACGACCGCCTTCACCGAGTTGCGCATGTAGTTGATGTTGGTGTCGGGCTGGGCCACCACCGTGCCGCCGACCTGGGTTTGGGAGTCGGCGGTGACCTGGTTCAGCGCCACCCGCTGGCTGTAGGGATAGCTGTTGGAGGTGGTGTAGCCGTCCACGATCCACTTGATCCGGCCGTCCACCAGCGCCGGGTAGGCGTCGCCGTCGACCGTCAGCCACGGCGCCGCCTTCTGCACCCGCTCCCGCGGCGTCCGGTCGTAGATGATCTTCGAGGCCGAGTTCACCCGGTCCGAGAGCAGGATGTTCACGTCCGCGAACTTCGCCGCATAGAGCAGCCGGTGCCACAGGCTGCCGACCGGGACACCACCGCTGCCGGAGTAGGTGTAGGTGCTCGCGTTGCCGGCGTCACCGCCGCTCGGGGTGTCCAGCTCGATCGCCGTCGACCCCTCCGGCGCGCCGACGATGGAGTACTCGCTGGGCCGCTGGCCCATCAGCTCGCCGAAGTAGATCCGCGGCTCGACCTCCTTCAGGTCCCCGCTGGTCGGGATGCCGCCGGCGATCCAGTCCGGCTGGCCGCCGGACTGGCTGCGGTTGCCGTACGCGGCCACCAGGCCGTAGCCGTGGGTGTAGACGGTCTTGAGGTTGTTCCAGTTCTGCGACTCCGCCGGCAGTCCGGACAGGTCCATCTCGCGAACCGCGACGACGGCGTCGGTCTCCTGGCCGTCGATGGTGTAGCGGTCGACGTCGAGGGTCTTCGGGAACGAGTAGTAGCCGCGCACCTGCTGCAGCTGCTCGAAGGTGCCGTTCAGCAGGTTCGGATCCATCAGCCGGATCCCCGGCAGCGCCTCGGCGTCGCTGCGCAGCTGGCCCGCGGTCGCCGTGGTCTTGGCCGAGTAGTCGGTGATCTCCACCTTGTCGATGCCGTACGCGGCCCGGGTCGCGTTGATGTTGTTCTGGATGTAGGGCCGTTCCTTGTCCGGCTCGTCCGGCCGGACGCTGAAGTACTGCACGGCGCCCGGGTAGACGATGCCGAGCACGATCGCCGACAGCACCATCAGGGTCAGCCCGATGGTCGGCACCACCCAGCGCTGGATCACCGCGTTGGCGAAGAACAGGATCGAGCAGAGCACCGCGATCACGGCCAGGATCAGCTTGGCGGTGACTCCGGCGTGGGCGGCGGTGTAGTTGATGCCGGTCAGCAGCGAGGTGTTGCTGATCTCCAGCCCGTAGCGGTCGAACCAGTAGCTGACCCCCTTGGTCAGCACCGCGAGCCCGACCAGGATCGACAGGTGCGCCTGGGCCGCGGTGGTCGCGCCGCGCCGGCCGGAGAACCGGATCGCCCCGGTGAGGTAGTGCACCACCGCCGCAGCGATGGTGGACAGCACGAAGCCGGAGAAGACGAAGGAGATGACGAAGCGCCACCACGGGTAGGAGAAGACGAAGAAGCTGATGTCCAGCCCGAATATCGGGTCCTTCTCGCCGAACGGAGTGGCGTTGCGCCAGGCGAGGTACGTCGACACCTCCCCGGCCGCGGCACCCCCGGCGAACAGGCCGATCACCACCGAGATCGCCCCGACGATCAGCGCGAACCGGGTCTCGAGCACGTCCCGGGACCGCTGCAGCAGCGCACTGGTCGGTCCGCCGCTGAACTTCGGCCGCATCCGGTAGGCGATCGCCGCGTTCGCCGCGACCAGGGTCGCCATCAGTAGCCCGAACGCCAAGAACAGGCCGACCCGGGTGAGCAACATGGTGTTGAACACCGTGCCGAAGTCGAACGAGCTGTACCACAGCCGTTCGGTCCAGATGTTGGTGAAGATGGCGAACGCGACGACGATCACCGCGGCGATGACGAGAGTCGGCAAGATCGCGCCGCGAGGTCGGCGCGTCATGCGAAGGCTGCTCACCTGGGGTTGCTCCTCAATACAAGTACGACAGTGCGGTTGTTTCTGACTCGGGCGGGTATCGCTGGGATTGGGTG
Organism: Microlunatus ginsengisoli; assembly: GCF_039537205.1. Taxonomy (NCBI): domain Bacteria; kingdom Bacillati; phylum Actinomycetota; class Actinomycetes; order Propionibacteriales; family Propionibacteriaceae; genus Microlunatus; species Microlunatus ginsengisoli. The sequence continues at coordinate 118,161 of NZ_BAABAB010000016.1, forward strand.
TCCCGGCGGATTCACAGCGACCTGACGGGTCATTCTCACGAACGAACCAGGTCGCCGAGTGGTTTCGGTTCAGTTCAGCGTATGTGCCAACACCTCGGCCAGACCCGGTACGAGGTCGGTTCCGCCCAGCAACTCGTCCGGCTCGCTGCGCAGCCGGGCCACGCCGTGCCGCCGCCCGGCCCGGTCCACGCCGACCACCACCCGCACCTCCTGGCGTCGCGGGTGGCCGGCGACGACCTCGGCGGCGGCCTGCGGGTCGTCCGGCAGATCCGCCTCGGCACCGGCCGGCAGGAACATCCGCTCGACCGCCAGCGCGCAGCCGTCGACCGTGGCCGGCCAGCTCACCTGGGCCAGGTCGGCGAACAGGTCGTCGGTCGCGGCGAAATGGTCCTGCTCGATCGCGGTCAGGGTGGCCGGCTCACCGGCCCCCGGGGCCCGCAACCGGTCGGCCAGCCCGGGCTCGGCAGCCAGCAGCCGCTCGGTCGCGACCAGCGCGAACAGGCGGCTCGGCTGATCCCAGCCGGCGGCGCCGACATGCCGCTCAACCTCGAGCAGGGCCGCCACCAGGGACGTACCGGCCGGGTCGGCGTCGGTGCCGGCGCGCACGGGGCCCGCAGCGTCCGGATGGGAGCTCATCAGCACCTCGGCAGTCCGGCGGCGTCGGGGCCGTCCTGGTCGATCTTCTGCAGCGCGGCGACCGCCTCGTGCAGGGTGCGGACCTTGACCAGGGAGAGGTCGGTCTGCACGCCGGCCAGGTCGTCGCAGTTCGCGGCCGGGACGAGGAACACCGTGGCACCGGCTCGCTGGGCGCCGGCGATCTTCTGCTGGATGCCGCCGATCGGCCCCGCCACCCCGTTCGCGTCGATCGTCCCAGTGCCCGCCACGTGCCGGCCGTCGAGCAGCCCGCCCGGGGTGATCTTGTCGTAGATCGCGAGCGCGAAGACCAGGCCGGCGCTGGGCCCGCCCAGCTGCTCGCCGAGGTCGAAGGAGATCGTCGGCTCGTAGGAGTAGCCCGTTCCGACCGTGATGCCGACCACCGGCACGCCCGCCTGGGCCGATGACGAGGCAGTGCTCACCTCTACCTCGGTCCGCTCGCCCTGCCTGAGCACGACGAAGGGCACCTGCTCACCCACCTCGTACTTGCGGATGGCGGCGCCGACGTCGGCGACCTGCGCGATCTTGGTGCCGCCGACGGACACGATCAGGTCGCCCGGCTGCAGCTTGCCGTGCGCCGGAGCGCCGACCGTGACCGCGGTGATCACCGGCATCTCGGTGACCGGCTGGCCCGCCTCCCGCAGCGCAGCGACGACGGCATTGTCCTGCGAGTCCGACATCTGGTCGGCCTCCCGTTCCACGGCCTGGTCCTCGGTCGTCCCGGGCGGATAGACCGAGTCCCGGGGCAGTACGTCGCGGTGCGGCAGCCAGTACGCGGCGAGCGCCTCCGGCAGGCTCAGTCGCGCGTCGGCACTGGTCACCGCGACGGTGGTCAGATCGAGCTGGCCGGTGGTCGGATAGGTGGCGATGCCGGACACCTGGATCATCGGCTCGCCGGCCGAGTTGCCCTTGGTGTCGACCGTGCCGAACACGTCGTGCACACCCGACGGGCTCCAGGTCACGTACGGCACACCGATCACGGCCAGCAGCGCCGCCAGCGCGACGAAACTCAGCGCCGCGACCAGCGCGGTCCAGGTCTGTCGGGTCACGCGCGCTCGCTCATTCGGGCCCGGTCGCTCATTCGGGCCCGGTCGCTGGTTCGGGCCCGGTCGCTGGTTCGGACTGGTCCAGACCGACCCAGCCAGTCGACCCGTCGACGAAGTGCTGCTCCTTCCAGATCGGCACTTCGGCCTTGAGGTCGTCGATCAGCCGCCGGCAGGCTTCCAGCGCCGGCCCCCGGTGCACGGCACCGACCGCGACCACCACGGCGAGGTCGCCCACCTCGAGGTGCCCGATCCGGTGCTCCACCGCGACCGTCAGCACGTCGAACGCCGATGCCACCTGCTCGGCACAGCGGCGCAGCGCCTGCTCCGCGGACGGGTGGCCGGTGTAGTCCAGTGAGGTCACCTCGGCGTCGGAGTCCCAGTCGCGGATCACCCCGACGAACAGGCCGATCCCCCCGACCCGCCGGTCGGCCACCTGCGCGAGCATCCGGTCGACGCTCAGCACGGACTCGGTCACGGCGGCGTACGTCCGCGCGGGCTCTGCGGGCGCACCCGGGCTGGCCACCGGGGCACCGCTCACAGACATGCCCCGACCCTAGCCCAGCGGGCAAGCGACATTGCGCTCACAGCGATCGACGTGCGCAGACACAACCCGCCCGCGTACCGTGGGATGCCCAGACCCACCGCCGCGTGCCCCCGTACCCTCTCGCCCGTACCCTCTCGCCCGACCGCTATCTCGAGGAGACCCCATGGCCGACGAACGGCCGCTCGAACCGACCGGCGACCCCGACGAGCCCGACAAGTCCGGCGACCAGCCCGGCGGGCAGTCGGGCGGGGACCAGGCCGGCGGGAAGTCGGGCGGGGACCAGGCCGGCGGGAAGTCCGGCGGGGACCAGGGCCAGCCGCCGAACCCGCTGGAGGCGCTGCTCCGTTCGCTGGGGTCGGGCCAGACCGGCGACATGAACGCGCTGATGCAGCAGCTGCAGTCCACCTTCGCCACCATGTTCCCGGGGATGGCGATGCCGGGCGCCGGGGGCTCCGGCGCCGGGTCCGGCTTCTTCGGCCGCGGGCTCGCCGATCCGGCCGCGGCGAGTTCCGGGGTGAACTGGGAGCTGACCCGGGACACGGCCCGCAAGACGGTCGCCTCGCTGGGTCCCGATCCGAGCCCGAACGCCGCACAGCAGCGGGCGCTGACCGAGGCGGTCTCGCTGGCCGAGGTCTGGCTGGACTCGGCGACCTCGCTGCCGCGGGTCAGCGCCGGCGTCGCCGCCTGGAGCCGGGCGGAGTGGGTGGAGAAGACCCTTCCGGTCTGGAAGCGGCTGGTCGAGCCGGTCGCCTCCTCGATCGCCGACGCGATGGAGGGTGCGCTGGCCTCGGGCGGCGAGGACGACGCCGCGGCCATGGCCGGGATGGCTGGCCTGGAGCAGATGCTGCGGCCGATGCTGCGCTCCTCCGGTGCCACCATGTTCGGCTTCCAGCTCGGGCAGGGTCTGGGCAAGCTGGCGACCGAGGTGGTCGGGGCGACCGACATCGGGCTGCCGCTGAACCAACCGGGCCATGTCGCGCTGCTGCCGACCAACATCACCGCCTTCGGCGAGGGCCTGGACCAGAGCGATACCGACGTCACCCTTTATCTGGCCCTGCGGGAGTGCGCCCGGCAGCGGTTGTTCGCGCACGCCGGCTGGCTGCGCGAGCAGGTGCTGACCTTGGTGGAGGAATACGCCCGCGGGATCACCATCGACACCAGTGCGCTGGAGGAGGCCGTCGGCCAGCTCGATCCGAGCAATCTGGAGGAGCTCGGCGAGAAGCTGCAGGGCGGCCTGTTCGAGCCGCAGAAGTCCCCCGCCCAGCTGGCCACGCTGGAGCGGCTGGAGACCATGCTCGCCCTGGTCGAGGGCTGGGTGGACGACGTGGTGACGCAGGCCAGCGCGCCCTGGATGCCTGCGGCGGGCGCGCTCGCCGAGACCGTCCGCCGGGCGCGGGCTACCGGCGGGCCGGCCGAGGAGACCTTCGCGACCCTGGTCGGGCTGGAGCTGCGGCCACGCCGGCTGCGGGACGCGGCGAACCTGTGGGCCGCTGTCCGCGACGCCCGCGGGGCCGACGGCCGGGACGAGGTCTGGTCGCACCCCGACCTCATCCCCGGCACCGCCGACCTCGACGACCCGCTGGGCTACGTCGGCGCGGGCGACTCCTCCGAGACCTCCGGCGACGACTTCGACGCCGCCCTCGCCAGGCTGCTCGACGACGCCTCCCCCGGTTCGGACGAGTCCGGGCCTGCCGACGACTCGGGCCCGGACAGCGACTCGGGCCCGGAGAGCGGCGCCTCGCCACAAGCCTGAGCCGACCACCGGCTCCGGGCCCGGAACCGCGCACCCTCCGACCCCGGAACTACGCACCCTCGACCCCGGAAACTACGCACCCTCCGACCCCGGAAACTGTGCAGCTGTTGCAGCCCGCTTCGGCGTGTCGCTGCAAGATACGCACAGTTTCCGGGTGGTCAGCGGCGGGAGGAGAGCAGGAGGCGGGTCTCCTCCCAGCCCTCGAGGGCCGGGTCGAGCCGGGTGAGGACGTCCTCCGCGCTGCGCAGCCGGTGCCAGTCCGGCGTGCTGGCGACCTTCGACCGGCGCGGCGCCGCGCGGTACAGCGATGGCCGCGGGTCGGTGTCCAGGTCCGCGGGCAGCTCCGCCCACTCGGCGAGGGGCAGCGCCACGCCCAGGGCGACGCAGCCGGTGCCGCCGCGCTCGGGCGCCACCGCGACCGCCGCGCGGTTCAGCGCCTTGAACAGTTTCGCCACCACGAGGCCGGGCAGGTCCGGTGCGTCACCGGGCAGGAACACCACCTCGGCGTACCCCGACTCGGCGGCTACGGCAACCAGCTCGGCGAGCGGAGCGTCGGCGGGGAGCAGCCGGGCGCCCGGATACAGCAGCTCGGCTGCCGACGCGGGCCCGGCGATCGTGGCGTCCACGTCGACCAGGTCTGCGGCCACCTCGTAGCTGTCGGCCAGGGCCGCCGCCGCGAACGCGGCCGGATCGACGCGGTCAGGGGCGGCGGCGACGTGGCGGGCCAGCACCACCACCAACCGGCGCCGGCTCGTCACCTCCGGCTCCGGCGCGCCGGCCACGGGCTCAGTCGGCATCGTCACCGAAGCCGGACTGACCCGACCCGGCCTGGAAGCCCTCGAGGTAGCCGCGCGCCCGGTCCTCGCGCGGATAGACCGACAGCAGGGTCCGGAACCGCTTGCCATGGTCCGGCGCGACCAGATGCACGAGCTCGTGCAGCAGCACATAGTCCTGTACCCACTCGGGCATCCGCTTCAGCCGGTCGGACAGCCGGATGTCGCCGCTCTCGGTCGAGCAGGATCCCCAGCGCTTCTGCTGGTTGTCCACCCATGAAACGGTCGCAGGCAGCGGCGCGCGGCCCAGTTGGGGCAGCAGATAGCGCTCGCTCAGCCGCCGCGCGCGCTCCATCAGGACGCCGCCGTTGCCGGCGTCGGCCCGGCGCGCCTCGCGGGCGAGCACACGCTCGACCATGCTCTCGACGTATCGCTCCTCGTCGGTCGCCGACATCCCCTGCGGCAGCAGGACGACGATCGCGTCGCCTTGCCGGTAGGCCTGCACGGTGCGCTTGCGCCGCGCACTGCGGCGGACCTCGATCCGGGGCCCGGCGATCCCGCGACCCGATCCACCCGACGACATGCAGGACACGATAGGACGCTCCGGCCGCAATCGGGTCCCGACGGCCCGCTAGCGTTTCGACATGGCCGTGTCTCTCCGCCGCAGCAAGCTCGCCATCGTCGGTGCCGGATCGGTCGGCGCCACCTTGGCCTACGCCTCGTTGATCAAGGGCGTTGCGCACGACATCGTGCTCTACGACGTCAGCCGGGCCAAGGTCACCGCCGAGGTCCTCGACCTCCGCCACGGCCTCCAGTTCTGCCCGCCCGCCGACATCGACGGCTCCGACGACATCGCGGTCTGTGCCGGCGCCGACGTCATCGCCATCACCGCCGGCGCCAAGCAGAAACCGGGTCAGACCCGGCTCGAGCTGGCCGAGGTGAACGTCGGCATCTGCCGCGACCTGATCCCGCGCCTGCTGGAGGTGGCTCCCGACTGCGTCCTGCTGCTGGTGACCAACCCGGTCGACGTGCTGACCATGGCGGCGCTGGAGTTCTCCGGACTGGGCAAGAGCCGGGTGCTGGGCAGCGGCACCGTGCTGGACTCCGCCCGCCTCCGCCAGCTGATCGCCAGCTCGCTGGGCGTGGCGTCGCAGAGCGTCCACGCGTGGATCGCAGGCGAGCACGGCGACACCGAGTTCCCGGTCTGGAGCTCCGCCTCGATCGGCACCGTTCCCATCGCCGACTTCGTCAGCCCCGACGGGCTGCGTCTGGACGACGTGGCTCGGGAGCGGATCGGCCGCGACGTGGTCACCGCGGCCGAGCAGATCATCCGCGGCAAGGGGGCGACCAACTACGCCGTCGGGCTCGCCGCGACCCGGGTGATCGAGGCGATCCTGCGCGACGAGAAGGCCGCGCTGCCGATCAGCTCGCTGATCGAGGGGCAGCACGGCGTCTCCGACGTCTGCCTGTCGCTTCCCTCCCTGGTGGACAAGAACGGTGTGATGGGCGTGCTCGACGTCCCGATGTCGGAGCGGGAGATCGGCCTCTTCCAGGCCTCGGCCGACGCCGTCAAGGCCGTGGCGCGCTCCGTCGGACTGGGACGCTGACCAGACCAGTGACGAACAGGTTTCAACAGGGTTTCGGCCCGGCGACCAGAGCCTAACGCTCGCTCTCCACAACCGCTGCGGCGCGTCTGCACATGCTCTCCACAGAGTTTTCCACAGGCAGTGGACAATTGGCCCTTCACGTCCGCCGAGACGCCGGTTTGACGCTCCCGTCCGGGTGCTTTAGCGTTCCCACCACGAGACCTCCAGTCACCGGACCGCTCGCAGGGGAAGGCAAGCGCATCCGGGTTCTGGAGGTTTCGTCCTTTCCCCGGACCGTCGAACCCGTACGTCCGCCGGACTCGCGGCCCCAGTGCCCGCGCTCCTTCCCGTGCCGGGATTCGTGCGGACGCCGGACCTGGCCGCGGCACGCCGTCGGCGTGGTTCGCGTCGCAGCCGCCGAGGGCTCGCGTAGAGTAACCGGCGACCGAGCGGAGCCGACGGCCTCCGCGGACCGCGGACCCGACCCGTTTGCGGAACAGAGACGAGCAAGGAGGCGGCCAATGGCCGAGAGCTACAGCGGTGAGTTCTACTGCGTCAAGTGCAAGGAGAAGCGGGAGGCCACCGGCGAGGTGCACGTCAACGACAAGGGCACCCGGATGGCCAAGGCCAAGTGCCCGGTGTGCGGCACCAACCTCAACCGCATCCTCGGCAAGGCCTGATCGGGCCGCCGCGGGCTCGGACGAGCACCGCGGCGGAACCGATCCGCGAAAGGGGACGAACCGACCCGGTTCGTCCCCTTTCGCCTGTTCCCGACCGGAAACGCGGCGGCGCCCGCTGACGGCAACCGTCGAAAACTGCTCTGTGGATAACTCCCGGCTGCCCTTGACACTCGGTCAGACTGCCTGCATGCCGTTCTCGACCGACCCCGTGAGCTGTTCCGCCGATCCGCTGACCGACCGTCCGAGTGATGCCGCAGGATCCGCCGGGGCACCCGCTCCGGTCCCCCGGCCGGTGCTGCGCCCCGGTACGCCGATCCTGCTGCGGCCGGGCGCCGTACAGATCGGGCTGGACAGCCCCGACGCGGTCGTGATCTCCCCCGCCGGAGCCGCGGTCGCGGACTGGCTCCGGCTGGTGGACGGCAGCCGGAGCCGCCCGCAGCTGATCCGGGTCGCGGCCCGCGGCGGGATCGGCCCGGCGACGGCGTCCGCGGTGCTCGATCTGCTCGTCGGCACCGGTCTGGTGAGCGAGGCCGGCGCCGGGGTGGTGAGCGAGGCCGGACCGGCCGCGGTGCCCCACCGCATCCGGTTGATCGGGGCCGGCCGGCTGGGCCGTTCGATCGCCCGGCTGCTGTCGGCGAGCGCGTGCGGCACCCTGGAGCTGATCGACGACGATCCGGTCGACCGGATGCTGTATCCGCGCCGGCTCGGCTACGGCCGGCAGTGCGAGGCGCTTGCCGCCGACCTGCGGGCCGAGTTCGAGCCGTCCGGCCTGCGGATCAGCGCCGGCCCGCCGTGGTCCGCGATCACCGGGGCTCCGGGCGATCGGCTCCGGGCACCGAGCCCGCCGCCGGACGTGACCGTCCTCGCGTCCGACCGGCTGGAGGTCGACCGGATGATCGCCGACACCTTGCTGCGCGACGACCAGCCGCATCTGATCGTCCGCGGCGCGGCCGACGGCGCCGTGGTCGGCCCGCTGGTGCTGCCGGGACGGACCGCCTGCGTCCGGTGCACGGACCTGATCCGGCGCGACCGCGACCCGGACTGGCCGGTGCTGCTGTCCCAGCTGACCCGGATTCCCGCCCTGCTGCCCGAGCCGGTGGTCGCCTGGGCCGCGGGCACCGCCGTGGCGGAGCTGCTTGCGCTGCTCGCAGGGCGCGGCGAGGCCTGGCCGGAGACCACCGGGACGTCGGTCGAGCTGCGCGACTTCGCCTCGACCCGGCATCGCTGGCCGCAGCATCCGGCGTGCGGGTGCGGCTGGGGTCGGGGACACCTGCTGGCGAGCTGATCGGAACGGCCGCGGAAACTTCGCCAAACCCTACATCTAGGTAGTTACATCCGTGTGATTACCAGATATGGTGATCGTGTAGCTGGTTCGGCCGCCCACCCATGGCGGTCGTCGCAAGAGGGAATCCGGTGCGAGACCGGAACTGCCCCGCAGCGGTGAGCGAGAACGACCGCCGTCATCGGCACTGGGAGGTTCCTCCCGGGAAGCGACGGCCAGTAGGAACCGGTGGACCCGTCGGCAGACGAATCCATCCTGCTCGCGAGTCCGAAGACCTGCCGCTACCCGCCCGCGGGCCGACTCCGCGGGTGTCCGAGTCCGCGGCCTCGTGGGAGGGCCGACGACGAACCGGCTGGTCGACCCGTGTCGACGCGCCGGCCCTCGCCGCCGTCCCCGCCTCGCGCGGGCCTTCCGCAGCGTCTGGAACGAGGGACCTCATGACGGCATCGAGCACGTCCACCAGCAGCATCCGCGTCCGCAAGCGCGACGGCTCGCTCGAGCCGTACGACGGCTACGAGATCGCGACCTCCATCTCCGCCGCCGCCCGCGGGCTGGCCGAGGCGATCGAGCGAACCACGCAGATCTGCTCGGAGCTGGAGATCGTCCTGTTCGACCGGATCACCACCGAGCAGCTGGACGAGGCGGTCATCCAGGTCGCGCTGCAGAACGCGCACGACGACCCCGGATACGACACCATCGCCGCCCGCTTGCTGGTCAAGACCCTGTACAAGCAGGTGTTCGGTTCGACCCACGACCTGTTCGGCGAGGCCGGCGCCGGCACGATCCGTGCCCTGCACCGGGACTTCTTCCCCGGCTACGTCGAGCAGGCAGTGAACCGGGGCATCCTCGACGCCCGGCTGGTGGAACTGTTCGACCTGGAACGGCTGGGTGCCGCGCTGGACCCGGCCCGGGACGACCTGCTGCGCTACGTCGGCGTGCAGACGATGCGGACCCGCTACCTGACCACCGACCAGGCCGAGGACACCGGACGCGGACGTCCGCTGGAGGTGCCGCAGTTCTTCTGGATGCGGGTGTCGATGGGCCTGGCACTGAACGAGCACGATCCCACCGAGGCGGCCCTGGGCTTCTACGACAAGATGTCGCGGCTGGACTACCTGGCCGCCGGTTCCACCCTGGTCAACGCCGGCACCTCCTATGCGCAGCTCTCGAACTGCTTCGTGATGCAAATGGAGGACGACATCGAGCACATCGCCAAGTCGGTCCGCGACGTGATGTGGCTGACCAAGGGCACGGGCGGGATCGGCCTCTCGGTCAGCAAGCTGCGCAGCGAGGGATCGCCGATCCGGTCGAACAACACCGCCTCGACCGGCCCGATCCCGTTCATGCACACCATCGACTCGACGCTGCGCGCGGTCTCCCGAGGCGGCAAGAAGTTCGGCGCGCTCTGCTTCTATCTCGAGAACTGGCACCTCGACTTCGCCCAGTTCCTCGACCTGCGGCAGAACTCGGGCGACCCGTACCGGCGGACCCGGACGGCCAACACCGCCGTCTGGATCTCCGACGAGTTCATGAAGCGAGTCCGCGACGATGCCGACTGGTATCTGTTCGACCCGCTGGAGACGCCTGACCTGGTCGAGCTCTACGGCGCCGCGTTCTCCCGCCGCTACGCGGAGTACGTCGTCCTGGCCGAGTCGGGCGCGCTGCGACGGTTCGCAAAGATCTCCGCCCGCGAGCAGTTCCAGGCGATCTTGATCTCCCTGCAGACCACCTCGCACCCGTGGCTCACCTGGAAGGACACGATCAACACCCGGGCCCTGAACAACAACACCGGCACCATCCACCTGTCCAACCTCTGTACCGAGGTGTGCCTGCCGCAGGACCGCGACAACGTGGCGGTCTGCAACCTGGCCTCGGTCAACCTGAGCAACCATCTGGTCGGCAACGACATCCAGTGGGATCGGCTGCGCGAGTCCACCCGCTCGGCGGTGCGTCAGCTGGACAACCTGATCGACATCACCATCTCCTCGGTGCCGGAGTCGGAGACCTCCAACGAGGCCAACCGGGCGATCGGGCTCGGCGTGATGGGCTTCACCGACGTGGTCGAGCGGCTGGGGCTGAGCTACGAGAGCGAGGCCACGTACGCGCTGATCGACGAGCTGATGGAGTTCGTCAGCTTCCACGCCATCGACGCCAGCGCCGACCTGGCCCGCGAACGAGGCAGCTATCCCCACTTCGCCGGATCACGCTGGTCGCAGGGCATGGTGCCGATCGACACCCTCGCGACGCTCGCCGCCGACCGCGGCGCTCCCGTCACCGTGGACCCGGCAGCCCGGCTCGACTGGGCGGCGCTGCGGACCAAGGTCGCCGGCGGGATGCGAAACGCCACCCTGCTGGCGATCGCGCCGACCGCCTCGATCGGGCTCGTCGCCGGCACCACCCCCGGAATCGACCCGCGGTTCAGCCAGATCTTCAGCCGGGCCACGTCGGCCGGCAAGTTCTTGGAGGTGAACCCGAACCTGGTCGCCGACCTGAAGGCGCTCGGGCTGTGGGAGCAGGTCCGCGGGGACCTGCTCCGGCACCAGGGTGATCTGGCCGACATCGACGCGGTTCCCCCGGAGCTGAAGGAGGTCTACCGGACCTCGTTCCAGCTGTCGCCGTACGCCTTCCTGCAGGTCGCCGCCCGCGCCCAGAAGTGGATCGACCAGGCGATCAGCCGCAACATCTACCTGGCCGACCGCGACGTCTCCGCGATGGCCGAGCTGTATCGCGCAGCCTGGGACCTCGGCGTGAAGACCACCTACTACCTGCACATGATGCCGCGGCACACCGCCGAGCAATCGACGGTGCGGGTGAACAAGGCCGAGAACGTACGGCCCGCGACCGCCGGTGCGGCCGGGCCGGCCCGGCGCGGCTTCGGCGCCGCCCGCAAGCCGGTCGTAGCTCCGGCCGTCGCCCCGATCACCGCAGCGGTGACGGTCCCGCCGACCGCGATCGAACTCGACGTGATCGACGTGATCGACGGGGTCGACCCGGCGGCGTGCCCGGTGGACCCGATGGAGCGCCTGCAGTGCGACTCCTGCCAGTGACCTCGACCCACGACCCAGCAAGGAACATGTGATGACCGCGATCGACGCACCCCGACACCCGCGCATCCTCGGCACCGGCATCGCCGAGGGGCTGCTGCTCAAGCCCGTCACCTACCCCTGGGCCTACGAGCTCTACGACCAGGCGGTGGCCAACACGTGGTTCCCGCACGAGGTCCAGCTCGGTGAGGACCTGGCCGACTTCGCCCGGATGAGTGCCGACGAGCGGCACGCGCTGACCTACCTGATGAGCTACTTCAACCCCAACGAGCTCCTCGTCAACAAGGCGCTGGCGTTCGGCGTCTATCCCTACGTCAACGCCGCCGAGTGCCACCTCTACCTGGCCAAGCAGATGTGGGAGGAGGCCAACCACTGCATGGCCTTCGAGTACGTTCTGGAGACCTTCCCGATCGACCGGGCCGCCGCGTACGAGTCCCACGTCACCGTGCCGTCGATGGCGGCGAAGGAAGAGTTCGAGGTCCGCTACATCAGGCGGATGACCGAGCAGACCCTCGACATCGCCACCGTCGCCGGCATGCAGGACTTCGTCCGCAACCTGGTGGCCTACAACGTGATCTTGGAGGGGATCTGGTTCTACTCCGGCTTCATGGTCGCGCTGTCGTTCCGGCAGCGGAACCTCTTGCGCAACTTCGCCTCCCTGATCGACTGGATCGTCCGGGACGAGAGCCTGCACCTGAAGTTCGGCATCAACCTGATCCTCACCGTGCTGGAGGAGAACCCGGAGATCGCCACCGAGGAGTTCGCCGCCGAGATCCGGGACATGATCATCGGCGCGGTGGCGATGGAGGAGGCCTACAACCGCGACCTGCTGCCGAACGGCATCCTCGGCCTGAACGCGGACTACATCAACACGTACGTGAAGTATCTGGCCGATCGCCGGCTGACCGAGCTCGGCTTCGAACCCGCCTACGGCGTCGCCAACCCGGCAAAATGGATGGCGACGGCCAACGACACGCTGCAGCTGGTGAACTTCTTCGAGTCGATCAACACCTCCTACGAGGTCGACGCCAGAGCCCGCTGAGCCGGATCGACCGGGCGATTGCCGATCTGACATACGGTGGAGCGCGTACCCGTCGGTCGGGACGGGTCGGACGAGGGACGGATCAGGCATGAGCGGGGACAGCGACGGCATCGCCCGGTCGTCGATCCGTCGCGGGGTGAAGCTCGCCGGTCTTCCGCTCGGCCTGGCCGGCCGGGCCACCAAGGGCCTCGGCCGCCGGATCGGCGGCACGTCCGCCGACGAGGTGTCGGCGCAGCTCAACGCCGCCACCGCCGACCAGATCTTCCGGGTGCTGGGCGAGCTCAAGGGCGGCGCGATGAAGTTCGGCCAGGCACTGAGCCTGTTCGAGTCCGTGCTGCCCGATGACGTCGCGGCGCCGTATCGCGAGCATCTCACCCGGTTGCAGGCTGATGCTCCGCCGATGCCGACGTCGCGGGTGCACGCCGTGCTGGCCCGCGAGATCGGGTCTGACTGGAAGGACCGGTTCGTCCGGGTGGACCCGCTGCCGGCCGCCTCGGCCTCGATCGGTCAGGTGCACCGGGCGGTATGGCACGACGGGCGCGCCGTGGCGATCAAGGTGCAGTACCCGGGCGCCGACGACGCCCTGCGGTCCGACCTGCGCCAGATCGGGCGGCTGTCGCGGGTGTTCGCGCCGCTCGCCGGCGGGATGGACGTCAAGCCGCTGGTGGCCGAGCTCACCGCTCGGGTCAGCGAGGAGCTGGACTACCGGCTCGAGGCGCAGGCTCAGCAGCAGGCAGCCGTCGGGTTCGAGGGAAGCGAGGAGTTCGTCGTCCCGCACGTGCTGGCCAGCACCGCGAAGGTGATGGTCAGCGAGTGGGTCGAGGGCCAACCGCTGTCGGTCGCCCGGGACTGGCCCGACGACGACCGCAACGCGATCGCCCTGAAGTACGTCCGGTTCCTGTTCGCCGGACCGAGCCGGGTCGGCCTGCTGCACGCCGACCCGCACCCCGGCAACTTCAAGATCATGGCGGACGGGCGGCTGGGGGTGGTCGACTTCGGCCTGGTGGCGCGGATGCCGGACGGGCTGCCACCCGCGGTCGGCCGGCTGCTGCGGATTGCGCAGAACGGCGATGCGCATCAGGTCGCCGAGGGCCTGCACCGCGAGGGTTTCGTCGCGTCCGACATCGACGCGGAGAACCTGCTGGACTACCTCGCCCCGTTCGTGGAGCCGGCCTCGGAGGAGGTGTTCCAGTTCAACCGGGACTGGATGCGGGCGCAGTTCGCCCGGGTCAGCAATCCGCGGACCTCCGGTGGGATCGGGATGCAGCTCAACCTGCCGCCGGAGTACCTGCTCATCCACCGGGTCTGGACCGGCGGGCTGGCGGTGCTCTGCCAGCTGAACGCCCGGGCCGCCTTCGGCACGGTGCTGGAGGAGTTCCTGCCCGGGTACGCCGACCCGGCACCGGCGTCATGAGCGGATCCGCCTCGCCGGGCCCGACCTCCTGCAGCGGCTGTGGACGTACGCCCCGGGCGGACGAGCCGATCGCCGCCGGTGGTGTGCCGTGGACCTGGAGCACGGCTCGGGAGGGCGACCGGGTCACCGTGCTGTGCGACGCCTGCGCGCGCGAGCACGCCCGCAGCATCGAGGCCAAGCTCGACGCCGAGTGGTGGTGAGCCGGTTCCTGATTCCGGTCGAAGCGCCCGGTTCGGCCGGTAGCAGCGTCACCCGGCGGGCGATCCGAGCGCTCCCCCCTTGCTCGTGCCGACTTCGCTCGTCGAAAAGAGACTTCGCTCACCGTCGCCGGTGAACGAAGCCGCGGCTGGCCGCGTGAAGTCGAGGTGTGGGGCCGGCGGGCCCCTCCACGAAGTCGAGGGGCGGGACCGGCGCGAAGTCGAGGGCCGCCGGGCCCCGCCCGACCACCTGCCCGCGCCGCGACCGGGCAACTCCCTCTCCTCGAAGCGACTTCGCTCGTCGAAACCAGACTTCGCT